>JBKDZA010000164.1:0-20296 GCA_046308455.1 Fluviicola sp. | reverse complement strand
GTAACGGCTCAACGATATTTGCACTTGCATCTGCTGAAGCTGTTGATTGAGCGAATGTTGTAGATCCTACTACTAATAATGCTCCTGCTAATACTTTACTTAAATTTTTCATGACTTTAATTTTTAAATGTTTAATAAATTAATTTGTTTGATTAACCCTTTTCAAACCGAGTGCCATTAACATTAAAAAATTAAGAATCCCAGTAAAATCAAATGTTTCAGTGCGTGCCAAAAAATTAAAGACCACTTTTTTCTCTTCGATTACGAATATATTTTCTTCGTTTTCGAATAATTCAACAGGGTTTTCAAAGGAATCTATTTCTTAAAATGTGTATTCTTTGTTTTTTAATCTACGACTATAAGATTAAAAAAGGGAATAAACTTTTGTCTATTCCCTTCTTGATCTAACTTTAACTTTTAAAAAAATAAATTTCAAAAAATACAAATTCTAATTCTCGGATAATATAACCTCAATTCCACCAACATAATCTCCCAACATCGATTCTTTTATGTCAAAACTAGTTTGTTTATATTCTTTTGATAAATTCAAACCTTTGAGCTGTTTTTCATCGAATTTAATTTGATATTTACCAGGTTTTAAACCAAGAAAAGAAAATGATCCGTCTGTTTCTGTGAGACCTTTTGCTACAACTTGACCAGTTTCATTTACAATATGCACCAACATTCTTTTTGCAGCAACTTGTTTTCCATTTCGATTTAAATAAACCATAACGTTCACCTCACCCATAGGTTTAATTGGAACAAAAACTTGTTTAATTTGATTTGGGTCGGAAACAACTGACCAAGTTTCTTTTTCTAAGATCCAAGAAATTGATTCAAAACCAGTATTTCCCACTGTAATTAAATATGTTGCATACGGTTCTAAAGCTACAAAACGATGAATAGAATCGTTTTCTGTTAAGACCTGTTTTCCTCTGTTGATCCCAACTGATACATCTTTCATAAGTGGCTCGTTTTCATCCTGAATGTTATTGTGATTTACATCCAAAAATACAAAGACATCAATTCCAGATTTACCAATCCCATTTGAGTTTGTTGCCATTATTTTTTTAGGACCTGATGCCATGATTAAACTTCCAGCTAAAGTCTGATTACTTATCATTTGATTTTTACTAAAAGTCGAATTTATACCTGATCGTACTTTATTAAAATTGAAATAGAATGCAACATTGACTTGTAGTTCTTTGGTTAAATAAGCATAATTTACTCCTCCTTCAACAAAGAATAATTTATTTACTTTTTTTTGAATTTGAAGATAACTAGACTCTAGTCTTTTTCTTGTTACATTGTATTGCGTATTATGTACAATTGACCAATTTTTCTTCATATTAAAAGATGTATTCCATGACAAAGAGGATTGCTGACCACCTAAAAACGTGAAACTTGAATTTAAACGTCTATAGAAAAAAGACATTGACGATTCACTCAGAAAAGAAAAATTATTGTTATTTACTACTGCTCTATTTGAGTTTCTTAAGTAAATCTTCAATTTCTTATTGAGTAGCATACAGTTAAATCCTAAGTCTGATTCAGAAGTATTTAAGTTCTGAATAATAGTTTGTCCTTTTAAGAATTGTTTGTGTTTCATCGAGATTACGAAGTTCTTTTTTGTTCGCAACAAGAACTCAAATGAATGATTCGATTGGTGTAAATAAGTATAATTGAATAGGATGTTTTTTCCAAAAATACTATTGATTGAACTTGAAAGAATATGAGGATTCAGAACATTACCCGAAAAATGATCATACTCTAGATTCAATGTTAATCTTCGATTTATACCATAAGAAAATTGACTTTTATTAAAAAAAATGTGCAAGCTATCCGCTGTAACACCACTGTTTATTTGATACTCTAAATGTTTCTGAGCAGTAAATGTAAATGGAATATTGATTTGTAATTCCTCTTTATCTTCTTGTCCCCAAGGACCATAATAACGTAAAACAATGTTTGAATTTCCAAAAACAAGTGGAATTTCGAAGTTGAAATATCCATTTAAATCTGCAGTTGTAAAATTGATTAAAACACCATTCATGTAAAGCTCTACTTCCCAACCAGGTTGCGTTTTTCGTTCAATCAAATACTTTCCAAAAGATTTTTTGAGAGAATAAGCTGTATTCGTAAACTTCACTCCATAAAAATTCGACAGTGTTTGTCCTTTTAGATTTACATTAATGTTTCCCAATTCAATTTGTTTAATGACAGGGAGACGATCGTTTACATAATGCCACTTGAAACTTGTATTTTGTAATTGAATTAAACTATCACGTGTTAAGTTTGTTCGAATGTTAAATCCACCTCCTAACAATTCCATACCTAAAGAAGCTCTTAGCATTTGTGAGTTTTGTCCACTTTGATCGATAGTGGATTGAAAACCCCAATCCAAAATTCCTCCTTTTGCCAAATTCCATTTTCTTGCTATGACTGTATCAGAGATAGTTTCCCCATTTAATAAAGCAAGGTTTTTACGTAAATTTTTAATGCGTAATTGTTTAATGATTGGTAATTCAATATCCGAACGTAAATACACAGTAAGTTCGCGCAAATTGAAATTCATGGTCATACCAAATAGTTCTTCTAAAACTTTGGAAGGAAGATATACATCTTTATATGTTGAGATGATTTGATTATTAGTCAATGTTTTTTCTTTCGAACGAAACTTAATTTTATTCGAAATTAGATCTAATGAGTAGGTGTTTTCAGGACTAAGAATAAAACCAGAAATCGTATCCAATTCTTGAGAATGGATTAAATAAATTTCAAGTTTGCGAAATAAATCGATGATCGGCAAGTATAAAGCGTCTTCAAAATAAACGGCTTCCATTTCATAAGTCCCTAATTTATCGACATTTAATTTTATCGTAAACTCTTCATATTCTAATTCATCACTGCTGTTTGTTTGACCAAAAACAGATAAAACCGGGCACAAAAAAATACCACTAATCAAAAAGAAAATGTAGTATAATTTTTTCATGGGAATTATTCAAAAACAACTGTTATGGAAATCGTACCAGTGTAATCTTCTGTGGAAGTAGTTAAAGTTTCTGTAGTTGTAATTCGTCCGCCAACACTATATAAAAAACCGTTTTCTGCGTTTGCAGGACTGATGAAATTGCTTTTTTCATTGTATACAATTTCACAAACAACAGTCGTATTATTCGAATTTTTCATAACAATAGTTTCTTCCACGATAACATTAATCAGTGTATTACTTGGACATCGGATTTCAAAAACTGCTGGCGAAGGTTGTAGTTCTGAATTCAATAGAATAACAGAACCATTTGAACTGCGAATACCATCTTCGTTTACTTCTATTGATCCTCCAAATTTACCTGGATAAAAAGCCCCAAAACAAAGGTCTTTCAATTTAGTTACAGAAAAATTAACTTCTGAATTACTTGAAAATAAACCCTTGCTTTGAGGCTGAACAAAATCCGTTTTAATATCTTTTTGGCCATAAGCCATCAACTTAAAGTGCACTAAAAGTAGAATCAAAACAAAGCGTTGACTTAAAATGATTAATGAGTTCATGGCGGAAAGCTTTTTACTGTGGAACAGATTCTGAGAAATAATACACTTCTTTACCATCAATTTTGGAGAAGTACTTAACTACTAGTTTTCCTTTAGAAATATCAACTGTTTCTGGAATTGTCATTGGAATTGATAAATCTCTAGAATGTATTGGAGTATAGACAGCAACACCATTTACTTTTCCAACTATTGTTTTTACACCAGCATCAGAAATGTGCTCAAGTTCAACTTGTCCGAAAGTTGAAATATTTCCGAAACGTTCTATTTTGCAATTCAACTGTTTTGAACCATCTGCATTAACTATTGTCGCTTCTCCAATCGAAGTTGTTACACTTGCTACTCCAACACGAAGAATAACAGGTATCGTTATACCGTAAACTGGAACCAATTTAAATCCTATTCCAGTTGAATCAGTTTCTGTTCCCATGTCCGGATTTTCATTTACAATCGAGCGGAAGTAAAGGTGAGAACGGTATTCTCCTTGAGCCAAGTCTGGTGGTGTTTTTAATTGAAGACGAACCATTTGAGCTTCATTTGGAGCTAATGTGATTGTTTTTGGGAAAATTCGCAGGTACTTATCTGCAAATAGAATACTGTCTTCTGGTGAGTCAATTTTCTCCAACTTTCCAGTAGTTAACATTTTGTACTGTAAAAAACTAATCGTGTACCGAGCAGTGTCTTTTCCTGTGTTGGCAACAGTTAATTCTTCAATGTTTTTTCCGTTTTCAAAAACAACTCGAAAAGGAGTAATCAATAAGTCACTTTGTGATTTTGCGTTAACACTAATTAGTAGGATAACGATTAAGAATAGATTTTTTTTCATAGCATTTATTTTTTTGATTCCACTTTTTCAAAAAAACTGCCAAAAAAACTAATATACTGAATTACAATACATTACAGATAGTTACTTTCTTTTGTCACTACTAATTCTCTTCGAAAACGAATACAATATTTCATTTCCGAAGAATACCTTTTTATAAATTAAACTTCTGCAATCTACGATGTAAGGCATTCCATTCAATATTTAAGAGACGTGCAGCCTCAGATTTGTTATAATTTGTTTTCTCTAAAGCACGGATGATTGTTGCTTTTTCAATTTCTTCTAAATCAAATGTTTCAACCATCTTTCGGGTAGAAGAAAAGGACTTAATAATTGAAAAATGACTTGGCTGTAACTCAGATTCATTACAAAGAATAACCGCACGTTCCATTAAATTTCGCAACTCTCTGACATTTCCTGGAAATTGATATTCTTTCAATAGTTGAATGGCTTCTTTACTAATACCGCGAATATCACGTCCCATTTTACTGTTAAGTCCTTTTAAGAAATGTTCAGCAATAATTGGAATGTCTTCTTTTCGCTCTCGCAATGGTGGAATGTGAATTATAAATGTTCCTAAACGGTGAAACAAATCCAAGCGAAAACTAGTGTTTTCAGTCAATAGTTCAATGCTTTTATTGGTAGCTGAAACGATTCGTAAATCAAAAGCTACACTTTTTTGAGTTCCTACTTTAATGAATTTTCGGTCTTCTAAAACACGTAATAATTTCACTTGTAGATTTAAGGTCATTTCACCAATTTCATCCAAAAAAAGAGTTCCTTTGTTGATTGATTCAAACCATCCCGACTTATCAGCTGAAGCATCAGTAAAACTTCCTTTTGTATGTCCAAAAAACTCACTTTCAAACAAAGCGTCAGGAATTGCTGACATATTCGCCGCACCAAATAGTTGGTCCTTTCGTTCACTGTAATCATGGATTGCTCTTGCCACTAACTCTTTACCTGTTCCACTTTCTCCAATAATCAAAACAGAAGTATCTGGAGTTTGGGCTACTAACTTAATTTGATCAATAACGTTTTGAATCGCTTTCGATTTTCCAATGATGGTGCCTATCTCGCTATTTAATTCTTTTTTGAGGATGACATTCTGCATTTTTTGTTGATTCAAGTCTTGCTTCAACTGGGTATATTTCATCACCCTTTCGATAGACATCCAAATATCAGCCGGAGTGAATGGTTTTTTGAAATAATCAGCCGCTCCTTTTCGCAATGCATCGATTACAGTATCCATATCACCTGAATTGCTAATCAATATAACTTCAATGGAAGGAAACTCAACTTTTACTTTTTCTAGTAGCTGAATTCCAGTCATCTCAGGTAAAATATAGTCAGAAATTAAAACGTTTATTTTTTCTTTCTTCAAAATAGTTAGTCCTGTAGAAGGAGCGTCAGCAGTAAATACTTTGAACTTTTCACCTAAAATTGAGGCTGACAACCTTCTGTAAAATGGATCGTCATCAATGATCAAAAGTCCAAGCTTTGTTTCTAATTCTTCCATGTTTTATACTACTTTATCAAGTGTGATTTTAAATGTTGTACCTTGGTCAATTTGACTTTTAACATCTAATTTAGCGTTATTTTTTTTAACTAAGTCTTTTATTAAATGAATTCCAAAGCCAGATCCTTTTTCATTATTTGTTCCAGTTGTTTTATAAAACTCATTTTTGACAAATAGTTTATCGAGTACATCAGGAGTCATTCCTATTCCTTTATCCTTTAAAATCACAGATGCTTTATTTCCTTTGTCTTCGCTTGAAAATTTTATTTCCCCACCATTTGGAGTGAATTTTATAGCATTGGCCAACAGGTTTCTGAAAACTACTTCAAGTGATTTTTCATTTCCTAATACGTTTAAATTTTCAGAAATAGTATTCTGAATAGTCAATGATTTTTCCTGAATTTGAGGTTCTAAAAAAACAATAACAGAATCAGCAATTGGTCTCAAATTAACTGGGCGTAATTCGGTCATCTGTTCATTCATTTGTATTTTACCCCATTCAACAAGTTCATCGATTAGCTCTCTTGTTCGCTGTTTTTCTTCAATCAATAAACTCAGTAGCTCATGAAAATCTGGAGAATTAGGCTGAATAAAACCATCACTTAACAACTGAAGAAATTGAAACATTTTATTGAACGGAGTTCTGATATCATGCGCCAAAATTGAATAAATTAAATCTCTGTTTTTGTACAGTTCATCCAATTTTCGTTTCGAAAGAAACAAGTCAAGATGAGTTTTAACTCGAGCAATCAATTCCATCCGATTAAATGGTTTGAAAATATAATCGACTCCACCCACATTAAATGCTTCCAATATATCGCGTGTTTGTGATTTTGCTGTCAAAAAAATCAATGGAATTTCTTTTAATTTATCAATTTCTTTAATCCTACGGCACGTTTCAAATCCATCCATTTCTGGCATCATAATATCCATCAAAATCAAATCAATTTGATTATTCAAAAGAATATTGATTGCACTTTGTCCATTTAAAGAAACTGCTATATCGTAATTCTCTTCCTGTAGGATGTTACCAACAACTTTCAGATTTTCTATGTTGTCGTCTATGATTAATATCTTAGGTATGTAAGCCATAAAATTTATTTTTGGATGGATTCATTCGCTCTTAAAAGGGTTTATTTCTTCAAGGACACAAATACGAATTTTTCAGTTAATCTTTTTGCTTATCAAGAATAGCTTCAATTTTTAATAAGATGATTGGGAACTCGTTTAAGGTCTCTGTAACCTCTACTAAATTGATTTCAACCACAACTTTCAATAAATTTCGTGCATAATTTTCTAAATAAGCAAAAGTGTATTTTTGAGCAAATTCCAAAAGATTCACACCAAATTCTTCAATTTTAAATAAAACCATTCCATCCTTAATATGTTTAAATGTTGGAAGAAAATCATGATTTAAAAGCGTGTGAATTTCAACTAAATTCTTCTTTACTTGTGGATTCAATTCAATTTCATCATTGGTACTTTGAATGACATCAACTGTGTTTTTTAAATGTTCATAAGGTAAGTATGTCATCAGAGTATTTACCAAATCAAATTTATTCGTTGGTTTATAAAGGAATCCATCAAAATTCGCTGATGGAGCTTCATTAGATTGAAAAGTTACTGATGCAGTTAACGCGATGATAACGGTGTTCTTGAAACGGTCGTTAGAGCGTATCTTTTCTGCGACTTCATAACCACTTAAACCAGGCATAATGATGTCTAGAAAAATTAAACTAGGCGTAATATTTTCTAATATTTCTAATGCAGATTCCCCACTATCAGCAGTCATTATTTCAAGTCCCATTTCATCTAACAAACCTTCAACTGTCAATATGTTGAAATAAACATCATCAACAACGAGTATGAGATCTCCATTGAATTGAACATTTTCAATCTGTAAAATTGGCTGACTCTTTTCAATTAATTTTTTGAATGTTTTAACTTTTGGCAAAACAAGTGTAAAGTTTGATCCTTCACCAGGTTCGCTAATGAGTTCTATGTAACCATTCATTTTTTCAGCGAGTCTTTTTGAAATAGATAAACCAAGTCCTGCACCTGGATATTCACTATTCGAGATACCCGATTGTTGTCTAAAAGCATCAAATATTAGGGTTTGTTGATCTTTCGGGATACCAATTCCAGTGTCGATAACTTGAACTCTAAATTCGCCAAAATCTGAATCAATCGGTTCAAATGTTAAATTGATGGAAACAAATCCTTTGTGGGTAAATTTGATTGAATTTCCTACAAGATTAAAAATGATTTGCTTGAAACGAATTTCATCTAAAATAAGGCCATAAGGAAAATTTGGAGTATGAGTAACAGTTAATGAAACACCCTTGTTCAGCGTCTTTTCGAAAAATAAGTTTTGAATTTCATTAACAATATGCAAAGCATCTACAGGTTGTTTAATCAAATCAATTTTATCGGCTTCAATTTTAGATAAATCGAGAATATCGTTGAGTAATGCCAAGAGTAGATTTCCACTATTTAAAATGGACTCAATCATTTTTTTATGATGAGTAGAATCTATTTTGTTGTATAATATTTCACTGAATCCCAAAATTGCATTCATTGGAGTTCGGATTTCATGGCTCATGTTTGCCAAAAACTCAGATTTCAGTTTATTTGCTACCTCGGCTTTTTGTTTTTCAGCAATGAGATTTCGTTCCAAATCTGTACGATTCTTTACATTCACCAACATTTTTGAAAACATTGAAAGCAATGATTCCTCTTTTGCTAAGTAAACGTGATGCTCTTTAACCGAGTCAAACCCAACAAAACCGATACATTCGTTTCCATCCATCATGGGTAAGGCTAATAAACTTAAAATTTCTTGTTGTTCTAAAGGAATCCGAAGTTCATGTCCTTCTGGTAATTCATATACATCAGGAATGTTGATGCTTTTCCCTTCCTTATGGATACCTGCCCAAATTTTTATGGTCTCGATTGGTAAAGCCTGAAGTTCATCAATTTGTGGTGAGACGCCTTCTTCACACCATTCAAATGTATTATTACAGATGCCATTTTCCCAATCGTACTCAAAAACATAGGTTCGATCTGCTCCAACAAACTTTCCTAAATCTTTTAGTGATTTATTAATTGTTTCTTCCAATTGATGAAGTGGAATATTGATGTAAGTCGACGATACGTCCATTAAAATTCGTTGAAGATCTGCTTGATTTCTCAACGATTCCTCTTGATTCTTACGATTTGTAATATCTGTATAGATCCATAAATATTCGTTTTGGGCATCATTGAGAATAATCGGAATAAAATCTACTTGAATTGTCTTTCCATTTTTTAACTCAACTACTTTCCCTGAAACAATCTTACCTTTTCGAAGTATTTTAGTTGAATAAGCAATAAAATGTTCAGGGTCAACTAACAATGAATCGTATTTTTTGATTAAATCAATAAAATTTAAGCCAATTAAATGATGTTCGATGGTTGGAATTCCCATCATTTCACAAAAGGTTTGATTGACTTGTGTAATTCTTGATTCGGACGATTCGATAACGATACCTCCAGGATATTCCGACAGAAAGATATCGAATTTATTCAAACAACTATTCAACTCTTCTGAATAGGAAATCCGTTCAGAGATTAGACAACAAATTCCATGGTCAGTTTTTAAAATTACCTCAACCATAAACTTGATTTGGTCCAAGGCATTTTGAATTTCGAAAGTTGTACCTTCTTTACTTGTATTTAATTGATCAAATATGTACTTCCAATCAAAACTGTTTGAAATAGTATTAAGAGATAATAAGGTTTGTTCTTTCAACGAATCTACACTACAATTTGTCAATTGACAGAAGAAATCATTGCATTCCTCGACTACAAAATCTGCAATATTTCCTTTTACATCATTGGAAATACCAAACTTTACATATCCCGACAATGTTGGTTTTATAGTGAGTGATAATTGATTCATATAAGTAGCAATAAATGTGAGGTAATCTTTTGATTTGTGAATGTAAGAAAAAATACTTTTCAATGCGCATTTTTTGTATAAAAAATCACGCTAATTTTTTCGTCCAAAAAACGAGATAATATACAGAAGTAATAGGCTATAAACACACCAGTTGATGACTATTTTTTTTTCGTAAACGGAAAAATCAAGTGTTGCAAGTAGTTTTTCGACTGGTTGTTTTTCACACCATATTCTTTTGGGAAATGCCCTGGATCGTAATGTGTTTTGAATAAAATATCCATTAAAGGAGAGAGGTTGGCATAATTTCCGCGATCACGTTCTGCATCGTGGTGCCAATGATGCATTTCGGGAGAACCGATGATGTATTTGAAAAAGCCGATATTGATTTTTGCGTTACTGTGTATGTAAACCGCCCAAATTCCACGGAACAATACAAACCATTGTACACTTTCCAAATTGAATCCCAAAAGAATTGCAGGAAGATTGATCAAAGTCACGGTGTAGATTGAATCGATGGGATGTTCACGATGTGCTGCCAGCCAATCCATTTTTACGGATGTATGATGCGTTTTGTGGAAGCGCCACAGAAAATCATTTTTATGTTGGAAACGGTGTGCCCAATAAATCAAGACATCACTCAATAAAATCACCTCAATTGATTGGAGCCAAATTGGTTGCGACTGAATCGCGGTTTTAATGGTGTCGAATTGTAGGGCTTGAATTTGGACATCAAACAAATCGATGAGATAGAAAACTAATGTGTTCCAAATGAGGTATTGACCCAAGAAAAAGCACAAATCTAAAAACCATTCTTCCCTAAAAAAAGATTGTTTGTGAATGGTAAACGTGCGCTCCAAAGGAACGAAAACTAAGATCAAAAACAAAAATGCTGAGAAGATATGTAGAACGAATTCAAATGCTGGGTAGAACATTTTATTTCTTCTTTGGTTTTAGAGGTTTAAATTTAAAGACTCCAGTTTTGCTACTTGACATCCATTGTTGATCATTTAATAATTCTTGAACATCTGAGTCTAACAGAAATAATTTATTTGATGAAACTTTTGATAGATTGAAAGAATCGTATGCTTGGACAAATTCAAAATACTTGTCTAATTCGGTTTTTTCTCTTGGAAAAACAAAACTTTTTGATGTCGTTAAGCGAATTCTTTGTTGTAATTTTTCTTGGTATTTCCCATCGAACTGAATAACAACGTTTTGTTCTTTTGGTAATTCAATATTAGTGGGTATAGCTTGTGTAGTTTGATTTTTTGAAGATTGAGATTTTATAGTTGTTTGCTTATTCAATGTTGAACCAGCATTATTTTTCGATTTAGTTGGATAGCTTAAATCATACACTTTAACAGGATCAAAACTTCCCGTTTGGTAGAGAATAAACAACACCACCAACGAGCCGGAAAAAAGTAAAGCAAGGAGTTTGAGCAGGTTCTTTTTCATATCATAACTTATTTCTTTTTGAAAACTGGAGTTTTGAGTCTAAAACTTCCAGACTTACTACTGTAAAAGCGAATTGGAGCAATTTCAGAAGAGTCAATTGTGCGATTATTTGTGTCTAATAAACGAGAATTTCGTTCGTTTATTTTTGCAATAGAAGCTTTGTAATCAGAACTATCGATAATGGTCGGGTCAAATTCAAAGTAATAATCTTTTCCAAAGTCAAATAAACTTTCGTATCCATAGAGTTCAGATAGTTTTTGTTTTTTAGAGGGAATAGTGTCTGACTTAAGCGAATCTATTGAAGTTATCAGTTTCTTATATTCGCTACTTTTTGATTTTAAACCCTTGAAATTAAAGTCAGGATTAATACGATTTCGATCAAACGAACCCATTTGATACATTATAAAAAGCACAACAAGACTACTTGAAAACAAAAGAACTCCGATTTTGACTAGCTGGCTTTTCATAAAATGAATCGATTAAAACGACTTCACGCGATATCCCTCTTCTTTGTAGGTGTTTCCATCAGAAACATCACCACCAGAGAAACCGAGTTTGAACCATCTTTTACGTTGTTCGGAAGATCCGTGCGTGAATGATTCTTGGTTGACATGTCCTTGAGTACGTTTTTGAATGGCATCGTCACCAACTGCATTTGCCGCACTTAAAGCTTCTTCGATGTCTCCTTCTTCCAAATATTGCTTGTTGTGATGTGCCCAAACACCTGCGTAAAAGTCGGCTTGTAATTCTTGACAAACAGATAAGCGATTGGATTCAGCTTCAGATTTTCCTGCTTGCAATTGATTCACTTGTGAGGAAGTTCCCAAAAGTGTTTGAATGTGATGTCCAACTTCGTGTGCGATAACATATGCAATTGCAAAATCTCCTCCTTTCGCACCAAAACGCGTGCGCAATTCTTCGAAAAAAGCCAAATCCATATATACTTTATGATCTGCAGGACAATAAAAAGGTCCCATGGCAGAACTTGCACTTCCACATCCAGTTTCAACTCCACTTGTAAACAAAACCATTTTCGGGAATTCGTATTCTAAACCATTTTCGGCAAATATTTTCTTCCAAGTATCCTCATTATCAGCAAAAACAGTTGAAACGAATTCGCCCATTTTCTTTTCTTCAGCAGTTAAAGGTCGTTCTTCAGTTTGCTTTTCTTGAGAATTTATTCCAAACTGTTTGGCCATATCGCCAACTTGTTTTCCTTGTTCACCACCAAACATTGTAATAAGAAGTACAATAATCCCAATAATTCCACCCCCAGCGACAAATTTACCGCCACCTTTCATTCCACGACGATCTTCTACATTTGAGCTTTGTCTTCTACCTGTCCACTTCATTGATTCAATTTTGAAAGTTTAAATGTAGGTTTTTCAAGCTAGTTTTCAAAATCCTTTCTGTACATTTGAATCTTGTTTTTGGTATGAGTCAACTTGAATATGAATTTTCACATTCTTCATCAGAAGTAACAGATCCGTTAATCATTTTTGTAAATGGATTTACTGGAGGAATTGGAAAATGGTTTGGTTTGGGATGTGAACCACTTCGTCCATATTGGTCGGAAGCATATTCTTGGGATCAATTACCCGACAAAACATGGATTGGAAAACGAGAACCGAATCAATTTATTTATTCAGCTACCAGATACTTTTCGTGTGATATTGAAAAAACAAACTGGTTATTTGTAAATGGTTCGGACGGATTTTTTGGTTTTTCACGTGCAAAAGGACGTTATAAAAAAGGAATTGAGTTTGGATTGAAAATTCTTAAAGAAGAAAATAACCGCATCGAAAAAGCAAAGCAAGTGTTTTTTGTCACGCATAGTATGGGGGGAAGTTTTGCAGAAGGAATGATTGAATCGTTTACAAATAAAGGAATTGAAGTTCAAAAAGTCGTTCATTCTGCCACAGCTGGAGCTAGAAACATGATTTGTACTGAAAAATGTATTTCAATTCCGCGAGTACAATTAAATACCAGTGGAGATAAAACTGTTGATGGTCTTTCCGATCCGTTTGCAAGAGATTTGAGTCGTAAAATTCCTTTTGTAGAAACTTATGGTCGAGTGCTTTGGGATCCATCTCACAACTATCCAAAAAAAATGGAACTAGTTCGAAAAGGAGAATCGAAAATGAATATCAATTCACATTACGATACAAAAACCTTTGGGAGTTGTTTTCATTGGGTGAAAGATTTGGAAACAATTTCTAGCGATTTTTCATTGGATTCAAATGAGCTTTCAAAATTTCCAAAATTGATTCAATTTGAATCTTTTTATGCCAATAAAAAATACTTTAAGTGGTCATTTGAGTCAAAATCGTTTAAATTGGTCGAAAAAGGATAAACCAAGAACAGGTTAAAACCCGCATTTCATCAACTAAAAGCAGTTAATTACAAAAAAATAGTCTTTTTTTCTTGGAAAAACCGATTTAGTTGTTCTACCTTTGTCCCCATGAACAAAAGAACAAATATGTGTATGATGTGTATGTGCCCAAGAAGCAATTCGAGGATACAATATGCGTAGTATACTATTACGATATTGAAAGGTCCTCACAACGAGGACCTTTTTTTTGCCCAAATAATTTCAAATAAAACAAACAAAACAAAAATGAAAACAAGTACAATCAAACAATTACGAATGCATGCTTCAACTCACATGATGTGTATGCATATGTGTATGTACAGTCTCGGGCGATGTTGTAGCAAACGAATGCACCCTTAGGTGCGAGTTAATATAAACAAGAAAGCCCGTCAGACAAACTGATGGGCTTTTTCATTTTAAAGAAAAAAATAAACCAGTAAAAAAACAGCCGAAAAGGCATTTAAAAAAATAAAAAATGGCAACTAAAAATTTAAAATACGAAACATTGCAATTACATGCAGGACAAGAAATCGACGGAACAACAAAATCACGTGCAGTTCCAATTTACCAAACATCGAGCTTCACATTTGATTCAAGCGAGCACGCAGCAAATCTATTTGGCTTGAAAGAATTTGGAAATATTTATACACGAATCACCAACCCAACAACAGATGTATTTGAAAAACGAATCGCAGCTTTGGAAGGTGGAGTAGCAGCTGTTGCAGTTGCAAGTGGACAAGCTGCTCAATTCATCGCCTTGAACAATATTCTTGAAGCGGGAGACAATTTCGTTACAACTTCATTTTTATACGGAGGAAGTTACAATCAGTTCAAAGTAGCGTTTAAACGTTTGGGAATCGAAGCACGTTTCGCTGATGGTGACAAATCAGAATCATTTGCAAAACTAATCGACGAAAAAACAAAAGCAATTTACATTGAAACAATAGGAAATCCTGGATTCAATATTCCAGATTTTGAAAACATTGCTCAAGTAGCGAAAGATTACAATATTCCATTGGTTGTTGACAATACATTTGGAGCTGCAGGCTTTTTATTCAGACCTATTGAACATGGAGCAAATGTAGTTGTGGAAAGTGCTACGAAATGGATTGGTGGACATGGAACAACAATCGGTGGAGTAATTGTTGACGGTGGAAATTACGATTGGGGAAATGGAAAATTCCCACAGTTTTCTGAGCCAAGTGAAGGTTACCACGGATTAAAATTCTCTGAAGTTTTTGGAGTTGATAATCCATTAGGTTTACCAAATATTGCTTTTGCAATTCGTGCACGAGTGGAAGGATTACGTGACTTTGGACCTGCACTTTCACCATTCAATTCGTTCCTTTTATTGCAAGGTTTGGAAACACTTTCCTTACGTGTTCAAAGAACAGTTGACAATGCTTTGGAATTGGCAAAATGGTTGGAAAAACAAGATTTTGTTGAATCAGTGAATTATCCAGGTTTGGAAAGTTCAGCTTACAATAAATTGGCAAAAAAATACTTGAAAAATGGTTTTGGAGGAGTTCTTTCCGTTCAAATCAAAGGAGGAAAAGAAACTGCAAATACCTTGGTCGATAATTTGAACTTGATTTCTCATCTAGCGAATGTTGGTGATGCAAAAACATTGATTATACAACCTGCGTCAACGACTCACGAACAATTATCTGAAGCAGAACAATTGAGTGCAGGAGTCGCTCCGGGATTGTTACGAATTTCTGTTGGAATTGAGCACATTGATGACATCAAAAATGACATTGAATCGGCAGCAGTTTTTGTACGTGAAAAATTAGGAACAGCACAATCATCTTTATTAAACTAACTTAAAAAAGCACGGTCAATAGCTGGCCGTGCTAATTCAAAACATGAAAACAGCATATTTCAATAGTAAATCCGTTTTTCCGCTCGAATCAGGAGAAAAATTAAACGAACTCACGATTGCGTATACAACATTGGGTGAGCGCAATGAAGACGATTCGAATATTGTTTGGATTTGTCACGCATTGACTGCAAACAGTGATCCAAGTGAATGGTGGGAGGATTTGGTTGGCCCTTTTAAAACAATTGATACAACGCAATATTTCGTTGTTTGTGCGAATGTAATTGGTGGATGTTACGGTTCAACAGGACCTTTGAGTAGTGATCCTGAAACGGGACATCCATACTATCATTCGTTTCCAAATTTAACAACACGTGATTTAGCTAATGCACATGAATTATTGCGTAAAGCATTGAAAATTGAAAAGATCACTTTGGGAATTGGAGGAAGTTTGGGTGGACAGCAATTATTGGAGTGGAATGTTCAACATCCAGAGCGATTTGAGAATTTAATTTTGCTTGCAACCAATGCGAAACATTCACCATTTGGAATTGCATTTAATGAAACACAACGCATGGCAATTGAAACAGATCCAACTTGGAATTCAAGTGCTGAAAATGCTGGATTAAAAGGATTGGAAACAGCTCGTGCGATTGCACTTTTGAGTTATAGAAGTTATGCTTCGTATTCCATTTCACAAACAGACGAAGACCAAACGAAAAGAGATTTATTTAAAGCGGGATCTTATCAACGTTACCAAGGGTATAAATTGAGAAATCGATTCAATGCATTTAGTTATTTTGTCTTAAGTAAAACTATGGATTCACATAATGTTGGAAGAAACAGAGAAAGTGTTGAAAGTGCTTTGAGAAAAATTACAGCTAAAACATTAATTATAGGAATTAGTAGCGATTTATTGTTCCCAGTTTCCGAACAAGCATTTTTAGAAAGAAATATCCCGAATTCAAATTTAGTGGTCATTGGATCGAATTATGGACATGATGGATTTTTAACTGAAACAGAACGTTTAAGTGCACATTTTTGTCAATTTTTATCACAGGTTGATACCAATTTTGAATTGACTTCACAATGCTTAGAATTAGGCTATACTACTGCAAACTAACAATTTAACATAAAAATTTAAAAAAGAAAGAAAATGAAAAAACAATTGACAATCGGATTATTTGGCTTTGGATGTGTAGGCGGAGGTTTATACGAAGTATTGAACAAAACAGCTTTGTTGAAGGCTAGAATTAAACAAATTGTAATTAAAGATATTACGAAGAAAAGAAGTTTGAATCCAAGTTATTTTAGCAACGATCCAGATTCAATTTTGAATGATTCAGAAATCAATGTAGTAGTTGAACTTATATCTGACAGTGAAGCGGCTTATAAAATTGTAAAAAAAGCATTGAAATCAGGTAAGCATGTTGTTTCAGCGAATAAAAAATTGATTGCAAATCACTTAGAAGAATTAATTGCTTTAGCCAAAGAAAACAATGTTTCGTTTTTGTATGAAGCTGCAGTTGGCGGGTCAATTCCAATCATTCGAAATTTGGAGGAATATTATAACAACGATTCTTTGTCGAGTATTAATGGGATTGTAAACGGAACAACGAATTACATTTTAACAAAAACGAGTGAAGGTTCTACGTTTGATTCAGCTTTAAAAACAGCTCAGGATTTAGGATTTGCTGAAGCAGATCCAACATCAGACGTAGATGGTTTTGATGCAAAATACAAATTAATTATTTTGTTGAAACATGCTTTTGGTTTAAGTACTACAGTCGACAAAGTGTGGAATTATGGAATTCGTCAGTTGAAAGAATGGGATGCAAATTATGCACGTGAAAAAGGATTGAAAATTAAGTTGTTGGCATTTGGTCAGCGCATCGATAATCAAGTAGTTGGATTTGTAGCACCACATTTCATTCCTGAAAATCATTTTGCTTACAATGTAGAAAACGAGTTCAATGCAGTTGTTGTAGAAGCTTTATTTTCAGATCGACAATTGTTTTTAGGAAAAGGAGCGGGAAGTTTACCAACGGCAAGTGCAGTTTTATCGGATGTTTCAGCCTTACAATTTGATTATGCGTATGAATACCGAAAATCAATTTCAAACGAGAAGTTGGAGCTGGCGAATGATGTAAAATTGAAAGTTTATGTGAGTGCAACTTCAAAAGAAGCATTGGACAAATTAAATTTCGCAGAAACGAATGAAGTGTATCATGGAACACAAAATCACTTTAAAATAGGTTGGATTTCGTTCAAGGAACTTCAAAAAGTTGATTGGAACAATGCATCAGAATATTTCTTGGCAGTTTTACCAAAAGGAGTTGAATTGGAGAAACAAGTTGCGAAAAAGGAAGTGAACAAACAAGTAATCTACAATTGAAATTAATTACAAATCCATAGATCTAACTTTTATAAGTCATTAATTTTTAAAGTTTAACCGTAGTTGAAAGACTACGGTTTTTTTTATAACCTCAGTTCGATTATAAATTCTTTTCAGATCGCCTATAAATGCTCAGATTTGAGACGAAAGCATGATGGATTGGCGGGCCAATTCGAGTGTTTTTAACGAAAAAGATGAGATTTTATAGGTGATTTTACATTTTAAAGAGTACGGCTATTTATTTTAAAATTCATTTTGTTCGTTAATTTTAATCGAAATAGCCCGATATTCCTCAAAAATTAAACTCCAAACTAACTTTTAAAATAAATTCTGAGGTGAATTTAGAATCGAACTGAGGTTTATCCACAATTCTACTAAACCGTTTTAAATTTATAATTAACTTAAAAAAAAGCACTACTTTTGCACCTTCAAATTTGGAACAAGAACCCATAAAATTCATAAAATGGAGCAAAATAAAACAATCGCAGGAGCATTGATTTCAGTCTATTACAAAGACGGTTTAGAGGAAATTGTGCGCAAACTTCACGCTGAAAATGTAACACTTTATTCTACAGGTGGAACACAAAGTTTTATTGAAGGATTGGGGATTCCTGTTGTTCCGGTTGAGTCGATGACATCTTATCCAGAAATTTTTGGTGGACGAGTAAAAACGTTACATCCCGCAATTTTCGGAGGAATTTTACACAGAAGAAATTTACAAGACGATTTAGATCAAGCTGCGAAGTTTAATATTCCAACGATTGATTTAGTAATTGTTGATTTGTATCCATTTGAAGAAACTTTGGCTTCTGGTGCTGACCATCAATCAATCATTGAGAAAATTGATATTGGTGGAATCTCTTTGATTCGTGCAGCGGCAAAAAATTACAATGATGTGGTGATTATTCCTTCAGTTAAACAATACGAATCGTTTTTAACAATTTTAACTGAAAACGGAGCGAACACAACTATAGCACAGCGTAAGGCTTTTGCTCGTGATGCGTTTATGGTTTCGTCTCATTACGACACACATATTTTCAATTACTTTAATCAAGAAGATGAGGTTCCAGTATTTAAACAAAGTGTTTTGGAAAGTCAGTCATTGCGTTATGGTGAAAATCCACATCAAAGAGGTTGGTTCCACGGGAATTTCTCGGAAATGTTTACACAGTTACATGGAAAAGAATTGTCGTATAATAATTTGTTAGACGTTGATGCAGCAGTTCAATTAATGGCTGAATTCAAAAACGACAAACCAACTTTTGCAATTTTGAAACACAACAATGCGTGTGGATTAGCAACAAGAGATACTTTAGCTCAAGCATATGCGGATGCATTGGCAGGTGATCCAACTTCAGCTTTTGGAGGAATTTTGATTGCAAATAGACCAATTGATGTAGCTACTGCAAACCAAGTAAATGACTTGTTCTGTGAAGTGGTTGTTGCTCCAAGTTTTGAAGAGGAAGCGTTAGAAATTTTACAATCGAAAAAGAATCGAATTTTATTGATCCAAAAAGAAGTTGCGCTTCCAAAACGTCAATTTAGAACTTTGTTGAATGGAGTTTTAGAGCAAGACAAAGATATGTTATCGGAAGATGCTTCTAATTTTGAAACACGTACAACGAAAACTCCAACAGTTTCAGAAGTTCAAGATTTAATTTTCGCGAATCGTTTGGTGAAACATACAAAGTCAAATACAATTATTTTGGCTAAAAACGGTCAGTTATTGGCGAGTGGTACAGGTCAAACATCACGTGTAGATGCGTTGAAACACGCAATTGAAAAAGCGAAATCATTTGGCTTTGATTTGAATGGATCTGTGATGGCATCTGACGCATTTTTCCCGTTCCCTGATTGTGTAGAGATTGCACATTTGGCTGGAATTACTGCTGTTGTTCAACCAGGAGGATCAATCAAAGATGAGTTGTCGATTGATTATTGTAATGCGAATGGAGTTGCGATGGTGTTTACTGGGAACAGACATTTTAAGCATTAAAAAATAGATTTTGAATAATTGAGAAGCGGACATTTTTTTGTTCGCTTTTTTTGTTTGGAATAGTTCATAAGTTTTGATAAAAAAGCTCTGAATCTTCAGTAAAGTCTGGGGTAGTAAGTAATTTTGCTTATTTGCTTATTTGCTTATTTGCTTATTTGCTTATTTGCTTATTTGCTTATTTGCTTATTTGCTTATTTGCTTATTTGCTTATTTGCTTATTTGCTTATTTGCTTATTTGCTTATTTGCTTATTTGCTTATTTGCTAATTATCTTATTTGCTAATTATCTTATTCCTAATAGCTCAATTAATTCTTGGACACAAAACTAAGTTAACATTAATTAGATTTGTGTATGTCAAAACATCGAAGAAATTGGTCAGCAGAAGAGAAAGAAAAAATTGTTCTTTACTCTGAAGAACATGGAGCTACATCT
>JBKDZA010000163.1:0-14987 GCA_046308455.1 Fluviicola sp. | reverse complement strand
AGCTTTGTTGAAATGTCCTTCAAAATGTTCTTTCAAAACTAAAAATAAGGAAGTATCTTCGTGACTAACCTTGGAAGTCGGGCTTAAATGACTGCTTGGTAACATCATCTAAGATACTGATTTTCAAGGTTTTAAACAAGTGAAATGTTGATTAATTTACTGATAATCAATTGTTTATAAATTTTGTCATGTAGTTAGACAATGAAAATATAATTTACATACTAATAATGAGTTTTAGTAATTGATAATCAGATAGATATGAGTTGTGGAAAATTTTCACTTTTTTTAATTATATCGTTTATCTTGATTTTTTTCTCAAGGAAAAGTTCAATAAACGAAGTGGAATTCATAGCTAAAGAATTAACTTTTATCCAAAAAATTTCAGATTTCAATTCAAATAAAAATCACCCAATTGAACAAGTCGAGAATATTGGGATCAATCTTTATTTAATTCTTAGAAATAATTCAAGAAAAAAGCCTTATAAAATTAATGTACAACAACTAGTAACAGAAGAATCTGAAAAACGTAAAATGGAGTATGTGACTTCATTCGAAATAAATTATTTTTTCCCCAATAAAAAACGATTAACAATCTATATCAATAATTATTTAATAGAAGGAATTTATCGAATTAAGGGCTATTCAGGTGGTTTCTAGTTTTTCAATTAACCATTTCAATTTTCAATTTAATTAGTTTGTTTCTTTCCATCAAAAACCGCTTCAAATAGTTTGTGAGAATCAATTTATTGAATAATTTGCCCAATAATCCTAACGGTGACTCAAAATAAAGGACATCAGTCATAATGACTTGAACTCCTTTTTGATAAAAATGATGGTCATGTTCGAACTTTTTGAAAATTCCTTTCACTTGTTCATCGCGAAAATAAGTAGGGGATTCAAAAGCAGTAATTTTACTCGTTAATTGTTGACGGATTCCAAAATGTGTTGCTTCCCAAGTAACTGTTTCACCTAATTCGAGTAAGCCACTTGTTTTTCCTGCAATTGCACGTTCTTTCGTCTGTTTTGTACTTTCCACATGCAACTCAATACTTCGACTCAAATCAAAACACGTTTGAATTTCACCTGTGATTATCGTCTCAATTCGAATCGTCGGCATCTTTTTAAAAATTATCAATTATCAATTATGAACGATTAAAAATTGAACTTAAATTGAAGTGCATTTTTCAACCTTTCATATTTCATATTTCACTCTTTCATATTTCACTCTTTCATATTTCATATTTCAAAGTTTCATATTTCAAAGATTTACTTTCTTCCGAAGTCCGCAGGATTCTCACCCCAATCTTCTGTTTCCCACTTCAACAATTGATTTGTATAGATATTCTCGTTCAACCAAATCTCTGCTCGATGAATCAATTCTCTCAATTTCACGTTTTTAGAAGTTGCCTCCACTTTTGTATTGGCTTTTCTCCTGTGAACCCATGCTAATGCAGTCTTACTATCCGAATATATCGGCCAATCGATTTTATGTTGTTTGCAATAGGCAAGTGCATGTACAATCGCCAAAAATTCAACGATATTGTTTGTTCCTCCTTCAAATGGTCCTTGGTGAAAGATTTTTGTTTTTGTAGCTGTTACAACTCCTTGATATTCACAATTTCCCTTCGAGTTATTCGCTGCTCCATCAACAGAAATACTTTGTTCGATGGGTGGATTTTTCATTTTCGTGAAATCAGGAATCGCATCTACTTTTTTCTTTCCGTATTCAATGTAGGCTTGTGGACCAGCTTGAAATGCAGTCACAGCTTCAGTTTTATCAACAAATCCTTTATATTTGGCACCTTTTTGTCCAACAACTTGTTTCTCACAATCTTTCCATGAAGTGTAAATTCCAGGTTGAACACCTTCCCAAACCACATAAAAATTTGCTTTTTTCTTTGCCATAACTTAATCTTTTACAAACATACACAATTTTGAAAAACGAACTTTTTTTTTGTAAATTTGCTCTTTGGATGATTTCTCTCCGTCTACCTGAAAACGAGGAAAGGATGACAGCTCTCCGTGATGAGCTCCTAATTTTTAATGTTATTTATGGAAACAATGGCTAAATTATCGTCGCAAGACTTGATGAAATTAGAGAACGAACACGGAGCACACAATTACCATCCACTTCCTGTCGTTTTGGCAAAAGGTGAAGGAGTTTACGTTTGGGAAGTTGAAGGAAAAAGATATTATGATTTTCTTTCGGCTTATTCCGCAGTAAATCAAGGACATTGTCACCCGAAAATTGTTGGGGCAATGATTGATCAAGCACAAATTATGACTTTAACTTCTCGTGCTTTTTACAATGATTCATTGGGAGTTTATGAGAAATTCGTTACAGAATATTTTGGTTTCGACAAAGTTCTACCAATGAACACGGGGGCTGAGGCTGTTGAAACAGCAATCAAATTAGCACGTAAATGGGGTTACGAGAAAAAAGGTGTTGCTGAAAATCAAGCACAAATTATTGTATGTGAACAAAACTTCCATGGAAGAACGACAACAATTGTTTCTTTTTCTTCAGATCCAGATGCAAACACTAATTTTGGTCCTTTCACACCGGGTTTCATCCGTATTCCTTACAATGATTTAGAAGCATTGAAAGAAGCTGCAGCTCGACCAAATGTAATAGGATTTTTAGTAGAACCAATTCAAGGGGAAGCTGGAGTTTATGTTCCAAATGAAGGTTATTTGAATGAGGCAAAAGCAATTTGTTCAACAAATGAGGTTTTATTTATCGCTGATGAGGTTCAAACTGGAATTGCTCGTACTGGAAGTTTGTTAGCTGTTTGTGGTAACTGCTCATGTGAGAATAAATGTGAAAAACAAGCAACTTATGCTCAACCTGATATTTTAATTCTTGGTAAAGCACTTTCTGGTGGAGTTTATCCTGTTTCGGCTGTATTGGCGAATAACGAAATTATGGATGTAATTAAACCAGGACAACATGGATCAACATTTGGTGGAAATCCAATTGCAGCTAAAGTCGCTATTGCAGCTCTTGAAGTGATTGATGAAGAAGCTTTGATTCAAAACGCAAGAAGATTAGGTCAGATTTTCAGAAATGAAATGAATCGAATTATCGAATCGTCTGATTTAATTGTAAAAGTTCGTGGAAAAGGTTTGTTAAATGCAATCATTGTTAATGATACTCCAGATTCGAAAACAGCTTGGAACTTATGTGTTGCAATGAAAGACAATGGTTTGTTGGCAAAACCAACTCACGGAAATATTATTCGTTTTGCTCCACCTTTGGTAATGACAGAAGAACAATTGATGGATTGTGTTTCAATTATTGAAAAAACGATTCGCTCATTTGTAAAATAAATAAAAAAATAAAGAGTTCTTTTTAATTGATTTTTAAAGGGAATTAGCTCAAATTAAGATCTCGATTTTTTAAATCGGGATTTTTTTTTGCAACTATTTCGAAAACTATTTCGTCAATGAGGTAGAAAAACATTTACTACTATTATGAAACAATTATTAAGCTTATTCGCATTACTTTTTACTTCAATTTTTTCCTATGCTCAAATCACTGAGGCATCTGATCAAGGAGTAAATGATAAAGTCAATTTTGTAACAGAACAAGAATACAACGACCTAAAAGCAAACAATGGCTTAGTTGGAAATGAAGTTGTATTGTCGAATGGAATGGTTAATCCAGATGATTACAAAGGTCAAGTGTATGTTTCTCACTTTTCTCCTGAAAAAGCAACTGGATGTTCAGGATATTTTCCTCCTCCAGGTCCAAGTTTACCCTCTACTTCAGTAGATGATGGTTGGGCAACAGCAAGTCCTTTTAACTTACCATTTACTTTTTGTTTCTATGGACAAAATTTCAACCAAGTATGGATGAATAACAATGGAAATATAAGTTTTAACAATGGTTTGTCTTCCTTTACTTCAAGTGCCTTCCCTTCGGTTGGAAATACAATGATTGCTGCTTTTTGGGCTGATTTTTATTTAACTGTTGGAGGAACAATGCACGCAACGATTACACCAACTGCAGCTATTTTCAATTGGGTAAATATGGGGTATTATGCAAATCAAAATGATAAAATAAATACCTGTCAAATTGTAATTACAAATGGAGCTGATCCATTAGTTTTAGAAGGAAATGCAGCAATACATTTTGCGGATATGCAATGGACAACTGGTGCTGCTTCGAGTGGTGTATTTGGTTTCGGTGGAATTCCGGCAACTGTTGGTGCAAATTCTGGAAATGGAACAGACTTCTTACAAATTGGTCGTTTTGATCACGCTGGAGTTGACTATGATGGTCCAACAGGTTTAAATGATGGTGTTTCTTGGTTAGACAACAAATCTTTTTTCTTTGATTTCTGTGCTGTTGGAAATATTGCTCCTTTAGCTTTACAAACTTCTTACTGTGATACTTTACAAGTGTGTAGTCAGGGAGGAACTTTACAAGTGGTTTTCCCTTTTACTTCTCCTGAAAACACACAAGAGACTCATGTCTCAGTTAGTTCACCTACCTTACTCAATTTTACAACTCAAGATTCCATTGTCAGTTCAACGGGTTCAATTACTGTTAATATTTTCGGTGGTTTAGAAACGCTTGGTGTCCATGAATTAATTGTCACAGCTGTTGATAATTACATCACTCCCGATACAACGACAATTACTTATTATGTAGAAGTTGTTGATGGTTCTGGATTCTTTTCTCCAACTCCTGAGATTCAATATACACCGGGTTGTTCTCCTGTTTCGTTTTCCGCTTCAGGAACTTGGGATAGTTATTTGTGGCAAGAATCGGGTGGAGGTACAAGTCCAACAAATACGAATTCAACATATATTATTGATGATCAATTCAATGGTTTATTGTCATTGACTTTAATATCAAATGGTTGTTCGTATACAATTGATAGTATGGTTTCTGTAAACCCAGTTCCACCTTTCAATTTTGCAGGAAGTTTTGACTATTGTTCGAACGCGTTTTTTACAAATTTAGCTTTATCTGATTCCGCAGTATTGGCAAGTGTAAACTGGTACAGTAACGGTGCTCCTACAATTCCAATTGGAAGTAGTTTCTCAATCAACTTAGTTGGTGGACAATATATTGTTGAGATTGCTGACGGAACTGGAACGTGTACGAATGATACCGTTATTACAATTTCAATGATTCCATCTCCACAAATTTTTGTAGATACATTTGCATGTGATTTAAATTTCCAAGTGGTTGGAACATTTTCAAATAGTGGTGGTAGTTGGGCAACTGTTCCAGGTTTAACTTTTAGTAACTTATTGGTAGATAATCCTTTGATTACAGCTGCTGCTCCAGGAATTTATACAGTTACTTATACCGATAATACATGTGGTGAAACACTGCAAAGTGATATTAATTTCATTCCATATCCTTCGCCATTCCCTGATACTATAATTTGTACAAATACATTAAGTCCAGTTGGTCAATTTGCATTTAATAATGAAGTAACTTGGTCAAGTTCTGGGCCTGGTTTGGTGAATTTCTCTCCAGATAATGCAACTTTCCTTCCAACATTGACATTCCCTTCAACAGGAACGTATACCATTACGATGACAGATAAGAAATGTTTAAATCCAGTTACTTCACAAGTAATTGTTGCTCCAATGCCATCAACTATTTCAGATACATTGGCTTGTAATGGAAGTGTACAATTAACAGGTACAACGGCATATACAACAGGAATTTGGACAGCAAGTTCTTCGGATATTACTTTTAGTAATGCGACTATTTTAAATCCAATTGTAAATTCAATTAATTCGGGTGTTTATCAAATCTATTTTACAGATAATACGTGTTCTGATGTAGATACAGTTGAAGTGACATTCAATCCAAATCCAACAGTTTCTGTAAGTGATACAACCGTTTGTGATGGAACAGTATTCACATTAAGTGCATCAGGTTCAAATGTTGATACATATACATGGAATACAGGAGATGTAGGTCAAAATTTGACTGTTAGTAATTTCGGAATGTATGTTGTTGAAGCTGAGAATATGTGTGGGACAGCAATCGATTCATCACTTGTTTCCTGGTTTACATGTAATGTAACAATTCCAAACATCATCGTTTTATCATCAACTCAAGGAAATAATGTCTTAACGATTGATTTAGGAGGGGTTGTTGAATACAATTTAGTCATTACAAATCGTTGGGGGAATGTAGTTTTTGAAACGACAGATCCTTCTGCATTTTGGAATGGAACTCAAGATGGAAATGTATTAGATGAGGGCGTTTATTTTTATATGCTTTCAGCAAAAGTTTCAAACGGGACAGACCTGTTGAAAAATGGTTCAATAACCTTGTATCATTAAACTTTAATAAACTACAGAAAAACCGTTTGAATTTCAAGCGGTTTTTTTTTGAATAAGAGTTCAAACATAAATCGAGTTAGTGTATATTTTAAAGATAAAATAACTTTCTTATCCTGCGATTAATTTGCTTTTTCTTATATTTGAGCTTATATTTTTAAATCAAGAATAATTGGCATCAAAAATTAAATTTGGAACTGACGGATGGCGAGCAATTATCGCTGAAGAATTTACAGTTGAAAATGTTGCACGTGTGACATACGCAACCGCACAGTGGTTAAAGACTTCAGGTTGGTCGAAACAAATTGCAGTTGGACACGATTGTCGTTTTGCAGGTGAATTATTTGCAGATACAGTTGCGAAAGTATTATTGAATGAAGGAATTAAAGTGAAAATGTCACGTGGATTTGTATCTACACCAATGATTTCACTTGCTGCAAATCACTTCGATTGTGGTTTGGGAATTATTTTAACGGCTTCACATAATCCTCCATCTTACAATGGTTTCAAGTTAAAAGCACATTACGGTGGACCTTTAACTCCAGATAAAGTTCAAGAAATTGAGGATATTATTCCAGAGTCTTTGCCTTTTGATTATGCATCAGTTGAATTATCAGTTTACGAGAAAAATGGTCAATTGGAGATAATGGATTTTGAAACGCATTATGTAAAACATATTGAGAAGAATTTTGACTTAGAAGCAATTCGTAAATCAGGTCTTAATTTGGTGTACGATGCAATGTATGGCGCAGGTCAAAATGTGATTCGTCGTATTTTACCAGATGTTCAATTATTACATTGTGAGCACAATCCATCTTTCATGGGACAAGCGCCTGAACCAATTCAGAAAAACTTACAAGAATTAGAAGCATACATCAAAGCGAAAGGAAATATCCATTGTGCATTAGCAACTGATGGGGATGCGGATCGAATTGGTTTATACAATGGAAAAGGCGATTTTATTGATTCTCACCACATCATTCTTTTGTTGATGCATTACTTGAAAAAGTACAAGCAATTGGATGGAAAAGTAGTAACAGCTTTCTCAACAACCCCTAGAGTTGGAAAAATGGCTGATTTTTATGGCTTGGATTCTGAAGTTGTTAAAATTGGATTTAAATACATCGCTGGTATCATGGTCGAAGAAGACGTGTTGATTGGTGGTGAAGAATCGGGTGGAATCGCAGTAAAAGGACATATTCCTGAACGTGATGGAATTTGGATGGGATTGATCGTTTGGGAATTCATGGCGAAATCTGGTAAAACATTAGATGAATTGATTCAAGAAGTTTACGATATCGTTGGACCTTTCAAATTTGAACGTAACGATTTACATATCACAGAAGAATTAAAGCAAAAAATTGTCGCAAAATGTACAAATAACGAATATTCAGCGTTTGGTCAATACAAAGTTCAAAATGTTGGCACAATTGATGGATGGAAGTTTTTCTTTGACGATTCACGTTGGGTAATGATTCGTGCTTCTGGTACAGAACCTGTATTGAGAACATACGCTGAAGCTCCAACAATGGATGAGGTTCGAGAGATATTAAAACAAACAGAATTAACAATTTGTAATTAAAAGAAAAAATGAAAAAATTAAGTTTAGCGTTAATCGCACTTTCATTGTCGCTAGTTTCTATTGGACAAACAGCTAAAAAAACTACGAAAACGAAAAAAACTACTCCAAAAACGGAGAAAAAAGTTGAAAAAACTGAGACTGTAGCTAAAGTTGAAGAAACAGCTGGTTTAAAATGGTATACTGATTTAAATGAAGCTCAAGCTGCTGCAAAAAAATCTGGAAAACCTTTGATGTTATTTTTCACTGGTTCAGACTGGTGTGGATGGTGTAAACGTTTAGATGCAGAAGTATTTTCAAAACCAGAGTTCAAAACATGGTCAGACAAGGAAGTGATTATGTTAGTGGTTGATTTCCCACGTGCATCTATTCTTTCCGAAGCACAAAAAACTCAAAACATGAAATTGCAACAACAATTTGCAATTCGTGGATATCCTACAATTGTTTTCGCAAATGTAAGTGGTGAAAGTGATCAAATGGCTTTAGCTGAAAAAGGTAGAACTGGATATTTAGCTGGTGGACCAGCAACTTGGATTGCGAATGCAAACACACTAATTGGTAAATAATTCAATGTGAGCGAATTGTAGAAATACAGTTCGTTTTCATTTAAATACTATTGAATGGCAACAATCAATCATTCGGGTAAGAAAAATCGTCTTACCCTTTATATTTTTATAGGACTTTTTCTTGGAATTGGAGTAGGTGTATTGTTGAATAAAACCTATGTGAATTATGAAAACAAATCGCTTTCAAAAATTGAACAAACACTTCAACAAGTTGATCATTCAAAATTAAAAACCCTTGATTTAGTTGATGGTAAAGTTGTTGAAGGAAAAAAGTCTAAAGTCGAAATAAAGACAGAATTAAACGAAAAGAAAACGAAACTTTCAGAATCTAGAGATACTAAATTACAGTATTTTACGGCTCTTTCGGAGAACATTTTCTTGCGTTTAATTAAGATGATTGTTGCTCTCTTGGTATTTTCTACTTTAGTAGTTGGTGTTGCTCGTTTAGGTGACATCAAATCTGTCGGACGAATTGGTGGAAAAACCTTACTTTGGTTCTTAAGTGCTTCATTTGTCAGCTTAATGCTAGGTATGATTTTAGTGAATATTTTCCAACCAGGAATTCACATGGACCTTCCCGTTCCGGACGAATCAACAACAACAGGAATTGAAAAAGTTGCCCTTTCATTTAAAGAATTTTTAAATCACGTCTTCCCGAAAAGTCCAATTGAAGCGATGGCTCACAATGAAATTCTACAAATTGTAGTTTTCTCATTGTTCTTTGGAGTCGCTTGTGCTGCAATTGGTAAAAAAGTAGAGCCGTTGGTGAATGCTTTGGAAATGTTGGCTGACATTATTCTTAAAATCACAGGATATGTAATGAACTTTGCACCTTTTGCGGTGTTTGGTGCAATGGCTGCGATTATTGCAAAACAAGGTCTGGATATTTTGAGTACCTATTTAATCTTTATTCTCGAATTTTACTTTGGACTATTGATTTTGTGGTTCATACTTGCACTAGCAGGATTTGTAGTCATCAAAAAACGAATTTTTACGCTTTTCAAACGTATCAAAGATCCAATTTTAGTTGCATTTAGTACTTCAAGTTCTGAAGCTGCATTTCCAAAAACAATGCAAGAGTTAGAGCGTTTTGGATGTGACAATAAAATTGTGAGTTTCGTTCTCCCACTAGGTTATTCGTTTAACCTCGATGGAAGTATGATGTACATGACTTTTGCAGCATTATTTATTGCACAGAGTTATGGAATTGATTTAAGTTTTTCGACTCAAATGACGATGTTATTGGTATTGATGCTCACTTCGAAAGGAATTGCAGGTGTACCGAGAGCTTCTTTAGTCGTAATCGCTGGAACTTTAGCGTCATTCAATATTCCAGAAGCTGGTTTGGCTTTATTACTCGGCATTGATCCTTTATTAGACATGGGACGAAGTGCTACGAATGTGGTTGGAAATAGTATTGCGACAGCAGTCGTTTCTAAATGGGAAAATAAATTAGGACATTAATGAGCTCAATTCTAGGGAAATTACTTCGGTTAACGACTTTTGGTGAAAGCCATGGTCCTGCGATTGGTGGAATCATTGATGGTTTTCCAGCTAATTTCCCAATTGATTTTGAGGCAATCCAAAAAGAACTAGACCGTCGTAAACCTGGTCAATCTGCAATTGTTACACAACGAAAAGAAGCAGATGAAGTTCAATTTCTTTCAGGTATTTTTGAAGGGAAAACAACTGGACATCCGATTTCATTTCAGATTTTAAATACGAATCAACGTTCGCAAGACTATTCTGAAATGTCAAAGGCTTATCGTCCTTCCCATGCCGATTTTGTGTACGATCAAAAGTATGGCATCCGAGATCCACGTGGAGGCGGACGCTCAAGTGCACGTGAAACAGCTTCTTGGGTTGTTGCAGGCGCATTAGCAAAGCAATTTTTAAAAACAAAAGGAATTGAAATAGATGCCTTTGTGGATCAAGTTGGTGCGCTAAAATGGGATGGAACTTGGAATAAATCCTTACGTGATATTAGAGAATCCAATCCTGTTCGAGTTCCAGATTTAGAAGTTGCATCTCAAATGGAAGCTTTAATTCGTGAAATCAGAAAAGAAGGCGACACAATTGGTGGATGTATTTCAGCTGAAATTACAGGTTTACCAATAGGATTAGGCGAACCAATTTTTGATAAATTGAATGCACGATTAGGACATGCGATGTTATCAATCAACGCAGTAAAAGGTTTTTCTCTGGGTTCTGGATTTGATAGCGTTTCCATGAAAGGTTCGGAGCATAATGACATTTTTAATTCAGATGGAACAACGAAAACGAATTTTTCAGGAGGAATCCAAGGAGGTATTTCAAACGGAATGTCTGTGAATTTTCGTGTAGCATTCAAACCAGTTGCAACCATCATGATTGAACAAGAAACAATTGATTCAGAATTTAATCAAGTGGTACAAAAAAGTGAAGGTCGACATGATCCATGTGTTGTTCCGCGCGCAGTTCCGATTGTTGAAGCTTTAGCAGCATTGGTGGTTCTTGATTTCTATTTATTAAGAAACGCCTATTTATAGGGTTAAATTGAGACTTGTCTAGATGTCTAGATATCTAGACATCTGTAAAAAAATCAAACGAAATTCTGAAACGGATTTGTAAAATATAATTATATTCAAAAAAACTTTCGCATGCGTTTAATTTGGTTGTTTTTACTTTTTCCTTTTGCATTGTTTTCACAAACGAAAATTAATGTAAAAACATTTGATTTTGGAGATATTAGTACCAATTCTCCGCGTTATGCAGATATGGTTTTGACGAATCCTACTACAAAAGATGCATATATATTAAGGGTAGAACATTCTCCTGATGTTATTTATAAAACAAATGTTGATGTAATCAAGCCAAATCAAACTTTGATTATTCGCTTTCAAGTTAATCCCAAAAAGAAAGGCGATTTTAATTATGTTTTGCGCGTTTATATTAGTGATTTAGAACAACCTTTTGAAGTGCGATTAAAAGGAAATCTCTTGGATGAAATCAATTATTCGGATTTTAAAACGAAATGTCCAGATTTTAATGCTGTTCCTCCAAATTCGCAAGAGGTTCCTGAGTTGACAATTATTGTTGTGGACAAAGAAACACGTGAACCACTTTCAAAATCTACGGTTTCAATTATTCGAAATGGAAAACCAGCTGGAGCATGGAAAACGGGTAGACAAGGTTCGTTTAAAGCACAAGTGAAATCGGGATTGTTTTATTTTTACGCCAGTCATGATGGGTATTTTCCAAAAGAAGCAGGTGTTTTTGTTGGACCTGAAATTCGAGAAATTACAATCCCACTAATAAAAGATTCTACACTAAAAGAGGAATTAATTGTGGAAACACCAACTGAGGAAGCGATTGAAATTCCGATTGAAGAAGTCGAAGAAACAATTGCAAGTCAAATACCACCTCCAGCAATAGATTCTGTAACGAAAGTTCAATTACCAGAATTAGCGTCGTTGGATCCGATGAACTTTGACCAAAGTTATTTCGCAGATGTAAATGCGATCTTTGTGTTGGACATTTCATCTTCTATGACAATGGGCAATCGCATGGAATTATTGAAATATTCATTGAATTCATTGGTTGGACATTTACGAAATTCGGATCGAATTGGAATTGTGACTTATTCCGATAAAGCTCAGGTGTTTTTGGGGCCAACGTTGGCTTCTTCGAAAAGCGATATTGAGCAAGCAGTCGACGATTTAAAACCGCATGGTTTAACCGCAGGAGGAAGAGGAATCAAACTAGGCTACAAAGAAGTAATGAAAAATTACGATCCGAACAAGGCGAATATGGTGATTATCATTACAGATGGTGCTTTCAACAAGGATTCGGACGACTATCAGAAAATCGTACGCAAGTATTCTAAAAAAGGAGTTACTTTCTCAGTTGTTGGAGTTGAAGCACGACCAAAAGATGCAGAGTTGATGACAGCAGCAGCGACTTATGGAAAAGGAAGATATGTGGATATAAAGGAACTGTCTGATGCACAACACAAATTATTCCAAGAGATTCGTTTATCCAGTTTCAAGAAAAAATAACACATCTTTTAGCTGTAGGCTTGTAAAAATCAATGAAAGTACTATATTTGCAGTCGAAAATCAGTAATGATTTTGGTCCAATAGCTCAGTCGGTTAGAGCAACTGACTCATAATCAGTAGGTGCTAGGTTCGATCCCTAGTTGGACCACCAGTGAGGACAAATGAGAATAATATTTCATTTGTCCTTTTTTGTTTCCAATCAATTCCTTGCTATAGTTGAGAATTAGCGCAATTACAGGATTGATTTCTGTGGTTCGAACCTGATTATTTTTAAAAATGAACTTTTGCGGAAAAATCGAACCAATAATTATTTTTTTCTCCTGAACTGTAATGTTTCTGTATCTTTCAACGAGATTTGGAAAGAAATTTATGCCTTCTTTAATTTTAGCTTTAAAAGTTGATTTTTGATTATTCAATTCTGATAATTTCAGTTTAATATCTATTAATTTGTTTTCAATTAGAGTTTTGATTTCAGAGTATTCAGAAGGAGTTAATTTACCATCAATGAAGTTGTTTTGAATAGTTTCTTTTCTTTCCTCTAATTTTAGTTTTTCTTGATTAAGTTTTTGAACTTCATTTTTACTTGATTCACTCGCTTGTATCATATCTTTTTCAAGTATTGATTCATAAAGTTCAATAAAGCTTTTATCAAGTTCAATTGCTTCTAAGAGTAGTTCAACTTCGTTATTAATTAAATCAGCTTTGTATCGTTCTGTTTTACAATGATTGCAATGATAATAAAAATGTCTTGCTCCAGTTCTTGATTTTGAAGCACTACCAGTAACATGTTTACCACAATTTGAACATTCTAACATCCCTCTTAATGGAAGTTCATCTTTTTCTGTAAAAGAACTCTGTTTGTTGAGTTTTTTACGCTTATTTGAAATCACATTTTGAACTTTGTAAAAAAGTTCTTCTGTTATGATAGCTTCATGAATTGCGTTAACTGTTTCTGATGGTTCAGATTCATTAGCTTTGATGGATAATTGACCAATATAAACAGGGTTTTTGAGTAATTTATAAAAGCTTGTTTTACAAATTTTAATTCCTTTTTTATGAAGTTCTAATCTTAGAACATTTGATGCTTTTTCTCCTTTTGCAACTTCTTCAAATATCCATTTGATAATTTCAGAACGTTCAGGGTGTGGAATAATGATTGGTTTGTTTGCTTCATCACGTGCATTTTTAAACCCTATGGGTGCATTTGCTGTCCATCTTCCTAATTTATGCGCTCTACGAATCCCCATTTTGATTTTTTCGGAACGAATATCGTTATCAACTTCGGGAAGTGATAAATATACAGCTAGTATTAATTTGGATTGTGGAACTGTAAAATCCAATGGTTGCATGATTGCTTTTGGTTCAATGTGAAATTTTTTAAATTTCTCTAACATCAAATAAGAATCTGCAATATTTCGGGAAAATCTATCCCATTGTACAAAAAGTAAATAATCAATTGAATTTTGATTTACTTTTGAGTATTCGAGCAGTTTTTTAAACTCTGGTCGCTCAAAGTTCTTTGCACTATAATCTTCTATATACAGTTTTGAAATATTTATATCATTTTGAACACAATAGCGTTCTAATATTTCTTGTTGCGCTCCTAAACTATATCCTTGCGCTTGTTCATCGGAACTAACACGAACATATAAAATTGCATTTTTCATTTTAACTTTTTTAATAACTGTTCTTTATCAATTTGAGCGAATCTGTACAAAAAAATACTTCATAGTAACTGATTTCAACACCTAGATAACGCAGTGCTTTTTCCATCAAAAGGCGCATACTATTTGTTCCATGATTTACAGCACCATCATAAATCAAGGTGGCAACTGATTGATTGATCAATTTATCAAAGTTGTTCTTGTTCCAATAGTTTCTTTTCAGTATTTTCTCAGCTGTTGATTTGGAGAGATTTTTCATTTCCATAACGGATGGCGTTCTACCAAGATACCCAGCCAGAGTTGGAGCAGAAATTCCCCAGTTAGTTCCAACCAAGTTGCCATTGTAGTAATTCCCTGTATCTGAAGGATTATTTTGATACCCTCCTTCAGATTTCCCAACGATTAGTTGTGCTTTTTCAAAAGTTGCCATATTGCTTAATTTTAATTGTTTACACTTTTATTGTAGAGGTCTTCGATACTTGAAACGATCCCGATTTTCACAGCTTCATTTAGTGCGGTATTGAATCCTTTTCCTATTTTACCATCGATTCCTCCTGATTTTTCAATAGCTTCAATGATTGTTTTATTTTTCATTTAAAGCGCCTTTGCAACAAGCCAAGATTGCATTCGCATAATTTCTTGCTTTTCGTATTTTGGTTCAATTATTTTAGGAGAACTTGAACCGCTGTAAGTAGGGTCTGCTGAAAAAGTCAGACTCAAATTTGACTTAGATTTGAAAATTTGTAGCTAAAAAATATTTTTTGTCGAAAGTTTAAAATTTTTGAGAAGATAACTTTTAGGCAATACTGTACTAGCTCAGCCAAAT
>JBKDZA010000162.1:0-19522 GCA_046308455.1 Fluviicola sp. | reverse complement strand
TTTACTAGTTGGCTATTTATTTTAAAAATCATTTTGTTCGTTAATTTTAATCGAAATAGCCCGCTATTCCTCAAAAAATTAAACTTCAAACTAACTTTTTAAAATAAATTCTGAGGTGAATTTAGAATCGAACTGAGGTTTTTATTTTCATGTCGTTTTAACAAATTAACTCGTTTTTATTACTATTTTAGGAGTCGCTATTTACGTTAAAACACGCTTTTACTATTATGTCAATCCGAATTGATAAAGTATTCGTTTTATTTTTTTTCACCTTTATTTGTTGGATAGACATATTGGGGCAGTCGTTGACATACTCTAATCCGAAAAAACGTCAAATATTTGCAAAAGAATCACTTATCTCGAATCGTTTAGTTTCTAAAAACGAGAATACAACTGCTCTAAAAACGGTTTCTATTATAGACTTAGGCGTTTCATATTCTCAAAATAAATCCTTTAAATTATCAAAGAAAAAAATTCTTGTTCACCCAATTCAACGTACATTAAAACCGGTTTTTGTTGAGCGCAAGTCCTTTAAAACAATAGCAAGTGTAAAATATGCCATCAAACAATATACTATTGCAAATGGTTTACCTTCAAGTGATATTTCTGCGATATGTGAACGAAAAAATGGAGAAATTTGGTTTGCTTTTTCAGGAGGAATTGCTCGAGTTCTTTCAAATAAATTGCTCATCTATTCGGGTGCAAATGGATTTCCAGATTATAACATTTCTGCGATTAAAGAATATAAAGGCAAGCTTTATTTTGCAACTTTTGGAGGTGGACTTGTTGAATTAAATCAAAATAAAATAACGCAATACACTACAAAGATCGGATTTGTAACGGACCATCTTCTAAGTTTAGCGGTTCACAACAATAAGTTATACATTGGAACTTATACAAAAGGGTTGATCGAATTTGAAAATAAAAAAACGATACATCAAATCTCTTGTTCTGAATTTGAAAAGAATGGAAATCAAATTACACAATTAGTAAGTAATAAAAAACAGTTGTATATTTTAAACTCAACTGCAATTGGAATCATCACCCATCAAAAATATTCACCCATCAATTTCTCGAAAACACTAGAATTTAAATCTGTTTTCCCAACTAAAACTGGTTTTTGGGGTCTTACTATAAATGGAGAATTGGTGCTTTGTAAAAAAGGTAAAAGTCAACTCTATTCCTTTGATTCCAACTACGAATTTTCTTGTTTAAACACCGATGGTACTCGTTTATTATTGGGTCATAAATTGGGTTATTTAGAGTTGTTAGGGGAAAACTATGAAACCATCTGTAGTTCCGAAAATTTTGAAGGCTCAGTTTCTGAAATATTAGTGGATAAAATTGGAAATAAATGGTTGAGTTTTTCCAAAAAGGGCTTGGTATTAATTTCGAAAACCAAATTTCAAAATTGTGAATGGGATGGAAATTACAATGTAATTGCTAAAGGTCCCAACAATTCACTTGCTTATGAAAACAAACAAGGCGGTGGATTGGTTTTAAACTATGGAACTAAAAAAGTCCGCTATTTTCATCCTCTTTTACAAAACATTAATTCACTAATATATTCTGAAAAAACAGGTGATTTTTGGTTGTTAACAAACAATACCTCTCTGTTTCGTTTAAACAAAAAATTCCAATTAACTGAAATTAAATTGGAGGCAATTACAGGACCAATTGGAGATATAACCTTCATCAACCTCGATTCTTTTGACCGATTAGTTATTTCAACTTACAATTTTGGTTTAATTCGGAAAGAGGGAGATTCCTATTACTTTTTTCATCAATGGTTTGATTACACAGGAAGTTTTGACCTATCTAGCACGAAAATCAGTTCAAACAGATTAATTGAATCTAATTCAACTGGAAATATTGCAGTATTTCAAGATAAAAAAATTACCATTTATTCGTTGTCTAACAAGGCTCTCAACACCAAGATTTACTCAATTAATGAGGTCAAGAAAGATTCGTTTTTAGTCTCAACAAGTTTAGGTCTTTATTCTTTTTACAAAGAACAATTTAAGAAAATCAACCTACAAACAACACTCAATCAACAACGCATTTATTCTACCTATTTTCATAAAAAATCAGGTAACCTTTATTTATCTACACGTTCAGGATTGTATGAATACAATGTGAAAAGTAAAAAAACGATCCTTTACAACGAAGAATACGGATTGGTTTCATCCGATTTTAGTAGAATTTCAATTGTTGAAATAAACGATAAAATCTTTTGGCCATCGGCTTCTGGGATTGTTGAGTTCAATACCCAAAAAAGTCAAGAAAATCAATCAAAAACAAACATTGGTGTCGAGTTTCTTAAAATTAAAAACAACCAAGGGTTAGATTATCCAATTGAAAACACATTGGATTTAAAGAAAAATTTGGTGCTTCCACATAAGTTTAATTCCATTGAAATGATTGTACATTCCAATTATTGGGGTAGAGAATTGGTCAGCACAGTATTTTACAAACTAGACAAGCAACAATCGTGGGTTGAATTAAATAAAAACGCAAGTATTCAACTTCAAAATTTGTCAAGTGGTACGCATCAAGTATATATTCGGGTTCAATTTCCAGATGTTCCAGACGTTAATAAAACCATTGAATTTGAAATAAGTAAGGCGTTTTATGAAGAAACATGGTTTATTGCTATGTGTTCGCTTGCTTTAATACTATTTGTATTTCTACTCTTCAAACGAATCAAGTCATATGATTTTGATAAATTGGAGAATTACAATGAAGGAAGATTCTTAATCAATAAAACACGTTTACTTGCTTTTTCTTGTATTGCTCTTCTTCTTTTAGCAGATTTGTATTTGTATTCAGCTTTAAAAAATTACCATATAAATTGGTACATAAACGGAGGTGTTCTTTTATTAACAGTTATAAATTATACTTATACCCATTTCAGAAAAATCAATTTTAAATACCTGAAGGAAAGTACGCATGTAATCTATTTATTGGTCACTTTAATTCTTCTATTGCGTTGTGCGGATCAGAACTACACACCAATCCTTTCAGTTGAAATAGGTCTTGTTTTACTCTACTCCATTTTTATATACAAAGACCTTAAGAAATTGATTTTATTGGGCTTGTCTTTCTATCTAATTTCAATCTACTTCCTTTATTTTTCACGTGCAGATTTTGAATACAAAACCATTTATTTAGTTTCAACTCTTTTGAATTTTGCTGCAGTAATTATCATCACATTAATTGAGTCGAAAAACTTGTCGAAAGTCTTGTTTTCTGACCGCCTTTTACAAAATGCACAACAACTTGTGATTGTATCTGATTCCAATGGAAATGTTGTTTACATTAATAAATCGCTTTTAACTAAAGTGGGTAAAAATGAGCAAGATTTGTTGGGACAAGCTGGTTGGAGATACCTTTTCCCAGAGGAAGAAGCGTATAGAAATCATTTAATTTCAATCAACAATTTAGTTGATAAACAAGAAACCTCCACTTTTAGAAGTACCATAAAAATTGGAAACGAAAGTTGTTTAATTGAATGGAAAGAAACTCCAATTGATGGAAAGTATATTTTAGCAATTGGTGACGATATCACACTTGAAGAAGAACAACGATTAGAATTAGAAAAGCTGTCATTGGTTGCTAAAAAAGTAACGAATGGAGTTGTAATTCTGAATAAAGACAATGAAATTGAATGGGCGAATGAAAGCTTTACCCAACTAATGGAATACAACTTAGAAGAGATTTTAGGGAAAAGACCCATTCAACTATTTTCTGGGAATCGCTTTGCAGAAATGATGGAAATAGTAAGCAATTCTAAAGACGGAAACTTTGATATTGAACAATACACGAAATCTGGCATTGCAAAAGATTTATTAATAAACGAAAACGTACTTCGCGATCAACAGGGTGAAATTGATAAATTCATTATGATTGTCACGGATATTACTGAACGTAAAAAAGAACAGGAAAAATATAAGTTCATCGTTGACAATGCTGCAGACATTCTTTACACAACAAATTATAATGGAGAATTTCAGTTTGTTAGTCCAAACGTTAAAGATATTTTAGGATATGAAATCGATGAGTTGGTTCAACAACACTTTACACATCTCATTGTTGATGAATACAAATTGTCGACTATTCAATTTTACAAAGACCAACTAATCAATAAAAAACGAGTAAGTAACCTTGAGTTTGAAGTAAACTTAAAAGATGGACGAAAAAAATGGGTTGCTCAAACTGTAAAAATGATTTTTGAAAATGACCGTTTAATTGGTACTCAAGGAGTTGTTAAAGTCATTCACAACGAAAAATTGAAACAAATTGAAGAGCAAAAGCGCATTCTACAAAAACAACAATATGATGCTTTTCTGTTTAAACAAAGTTTAATTTCTTCAAGAACATTCTCTGGGTTTGAACAATATTTAACAACGCTTTTTGCTGAAATCCGCTCAATAATTGAAATCGATCGCGTAAGTTTATGGGACTATACAGGCGAATATATACAATGTAAATATGCCAATTTTCGTTTCAATAAAAATGAAAAGATTAAGAAAAACGAATGTCCTAATTACTACAGTTTTATTGAAAATGATGTTGTTTTAGTATCAGAAGACGCTCAAAATGACCCTAAAACCTTCGAGTTTACTGAATCGTATTTAAAACCAAATAAAATCTTTTCCTTAGTTGATATCCCAATTCGAATCGATGGAAAAATAAATAATGTATTAACCTTAGAAGAAACGGGCCAAATTAAAGTTAGATCAAATGAAGAATTAGATTTTATCTTAAAAATTTGTGATTTAATTGAAATCAATTCGCAGGCTTTTAAACGAATTGAAATAGAGAGATTAATCCAAGAAAGTGAAACAAATTTCCGTTTGTTGAATGAAACGTTACAAGATGTATTTTGGCTGTTTGACTTAAATTTAAATCGATTGATTTATGTTAGTCCATCAACAGAAAAACTATTTGATGTCAAACCTATAGATTTCATTACAAATCCAGATCAATGGAAATCGTATGTTCACCCGGATGATCATGGAATTGTTGAAAATGCAAAAGAAAAATTATTGCTTTTCGAAGATTATGACATTGAATACCGCATTATTGTAAATCAACAATTAAAATGGATTCATGAACGCTTTTTTATCATTCGAAATGAGGACAATATTCCATTAAAATGTTCAGGAGTAAGCTCAGATATTACAGATGCGAAAATTGCATCGAATGAGATTAAACACCTTTCATTGGTTGCCGAAAAATCAGCAAATGGTGTTACTATTTGTGATATGCAGGGTCGAATGATGTATGCAAATCAAAGTTATTTAGAAATGTTTGAAATATCTTGGGAAGAGATGAAAATGCAAAAACCAAGAGACCTCTTTTCAAATTCTGATTTCGAATTACATCAGAAACTAGATTATTTAAATAATAACGTTGATAATTACAAGTTAGAAATTTTAGCTAAAACTTTCAAAAACAAACCTATTTGGATTGAATTAAATACTACCATTATTAAAAATGAAGATGGCGTTGATATTCAAGTGGAAATCGTAAATAATATAACAGAAAGAAAACATTCTGAACAAGTTATTTATGCGCAAAACAAAGAGATTTTAGCAAGTATTCGTTATGCGCAACGGATTCAAAATGCACTCTTCACACCCGTTGATTTTTTCCAAAAACTTCCATTTGAAAACTTTTTGTTTTATCAACCAAAAGACATTGTTGGAGGCGATTTTTATTGGGCTGTTGAAACTGAAAACGCATGTATTATTGCAATTGGCGATTGTACGGGTCACGGTGTGCCTGGTGCTTTGATGACTTCTCTCGCAATTAATGGATTAATAAATGCTGTTACGAATAATCACTTAGTAATACCAAATTTAATTTTAGATCATTTAGACAACTACATCTTATCAATGCTTTCAGTTAGCGAAGAATCAGATGCTGTAGACGATGGAATGGATGTGGGAATTCTGTCTTACGATAAAAAATCTAAAAACATTACTTTTAGTGGTGCAGGAAGACCAGCATATATTGTTGATGCACAAAAAATTCAAAAAATTCCTGGTTCTAGGAGATCAATTGCTTCAAAAGTATTAACAGATCCATTTACAAATGAAAAAATAGAACTTCAAAATGGTCAACTTCTTACCTTATTTTCTGATGGGGTTATTGACCAATTTAATAAATCAACAAATAAAAAACTTGGGGTAAATAATCTACTTGCTTTTTTCCAACAGCAAACCGAAAAAGACATTGAAATTCAAGCGGATGAATTTAAAAAATTCATTGCAGACTATAAAAAAGACATCGAACAAACAGACGATATGGTGCTTTTATGTTTAAAATTTAATTCAAATGGAAACTAAAAGCCCACTATTTCGTAAAGAATCTTATTCAGTATGGAAACCGTTCTAAATAACACAAATAATCAGTACAAGTTGGAAGACGAAATGCTTCTGATTTCTGGTTCCATGAACGCAAATATTATGCGTGACTCTATTGCTATTTTAGAAAATAAATTGCGTAATAACGATTTCAATCAAAGTAAAATCACAAAAGCAAAATTTGTGTGTACGGAGTTGATTCAGAATGTGTTCAAACATGGGATTATCATCAAAGAAAAACCATCCTATTTTACTCTTTCTGTAAAAATGAATGAATCTGGTGAAAATTCACTCGTAATCCGTACTGGAAATGGTTTAGAAAAGGAAAAAGCTGTAATTTTGTTGCGCAAATTGGCACAAATACAAGGCTTAAGTCCGATCGAACTGAAAGAAGAGTTGAAAAAAGGAATGAAATTCAATACCATCTCTGGAAATGATAATGCTGGTTTAGGACTTTTATCCATTTCATATCGTGCGAATCAACAATTGATTTTCACATCCGAATCAATAAATGAAGTTGCTGATTACATCACTTTAGAAGTAAATATTTAAAAAGAGAATGAACAAAATTGAACAAACAACAAAGACTCCTCTAGTTTGTTGGGACAAAGAAAGCTTATTGATTGAGGGAATTTCTATTCCTGAAAATTCATATGAGTTCTATGCCCCAATTCATTCGATTTTTAATTCTAAAAATGAATTTGCAGAACAGTTCACCCTCAATATGCACCTCGATTATTTCAACACGAGTTCTTCCAAAGAGTTATTGAACGTAATGAATCACGTGGTTGATCTTCAGAAAAGAGGCTGTAAAGTGAGCATCAATTGGCGCGTTGCTGAAGACGACGAAGAAATGATGGAAACAGGTCGTTTATACGAAGATATCTTGAAATTCAAGTTTGATTTTGTCTTGATTTAATTTTCTGGGATAACAATTGAATTTCTATTGGGTCGTAACATTTCAGTCGTTAAATTGTCATAAAATAAAACCCAATGAAAAAAATATACGTATCAATCTTAGTGCTTTTCCTTTTTACCAGTTGCAATACTCTGAAATTGATCAAGGTGTTGAAAAAAGGCTCTGTTGAACAAAAAGAATTCAAAACAGAAATTCCTTTTGAAATGCGTTTGGGATTAGTGATAATTCCGGTTACAATTAATGGTAAAACATATGAGTTTTTAGTTGATACGGGCGCACCAAATGTTTGCTCAAAAGAATTGGCTGCTGAGTTGAACTTAAAAACGAAAGTGTCGCAAAATACTGGTGACTCGCAAGGAGTAAAAGAAAAGTTAGATTTTGTAGTGGTTCCAGAAATTTATCTAAGTGGAATTTGTTTCAAGGAAACAGGCGCAGCTGTCGCTGATTTAAAACATGCAGAAGTAATTTCTTGCTTAGACATAGATGGAATAATCGGTGCAAACCTAATGAAGGAAGCTATTTGGGAGTTTGATTACGAGCGAAAAGTAATCACAATCAGTGATAAAAAATCTTCGTTCACAATTCCTGATAATGCGATTCATTTACCATTTACTCCAGCTCTTTCTTCAACACCAGAAGTAACTATTACTTATAATGGTGTGGAAGATAAATATGTTACTTTCGATACAGGCTCAAATGGATTGTTTACAATTTCAAAGTCAACGCTTGAAAAAATAGAAGAGAAAAAGCCTCCAGTGAAAAAAGCAATGTCTTTTGGTTCTTCAGGTTCTGGACTTTATGGAGTAGCAAAAGCCGATACAAGTTATATGATACTTATTGATTCCACACAAGTTGGAGGATTATTCATTGAAAACAATGCTGTTTCAGTTGAAAACGGAGCGAAATTAATTGGAACAAAATTCTTGAAAAACTTTCGTGTTATCATCGATTGGAATGTGAAAGAAATTTTACTAATTCCTGTCAAACCATTTGTAAACAACACATTTGAAAGTTTTGGTTTTAGTCCTTTTATTTCAGATAACAAACTTATCATTAATGAATTGTATATGAATAGCGAAGCAAGTGAAAAAGGAATAAAAATTGGAACACAAATATTGGCAGTTGATGGAATTGACTACCGCACATGTTCAGCTGATCAATTTTGTGCAATCATCGAAAGAGGACTGGTTCCCGAAGGGAAAAAAACCATGACACTTCTTGTTCTAATCGATGGAGAAGAAAAAACACTACAATTAACAAAAGAAGATTTGTTGAAATAAAATGTGTTTGAATAAAATTATTTGGTAAAAACTAACGAATAAACCAAGGGAATTTTATTCCCGAATTTTTCAATGATATACGTGTTTTTCTCTGTTGATTTAGTCATATGACTTGAAATATTGTAGGGCGAAAAATCATATTCTTGAAAATCGTTTAATGTCAGGTTTTGCTTCAATAAATTGGTCATCACTTCACTCAAAGCGTGGTTCCACGTTACAGATGTGAGTGTCAAATCTGCTTGTTTATCTGCATACGTTCCTTGTTCTGTTTCAACAATTGGATCCGTTTTGAAATAGGAATAAAAAACTTCGTTGAAGTCATTGTCATACATCCACATAACTGGATGAAATTCTACGAACACAAATTTTCCTCCTGGCTTCAAGTATTTTTGAACCAGTTGTGCCCATTTTTCCAAATCTGGAAGCCAACCGATAGTTCCGTAAGAAGTAAAAACAAGATCAAACTCTTCGTTTAAGTGATTCGGTAAATCATACATGTCACAACAAATAAATTGTGCATTCGCTTGAGTTTCTTTAGCTAATTCGTTTGCTTTTTGAATCGCTTTGTCCGACAAATCAACTCCCGTTACTTGTGCGCCCATACGTGCAAGTGAAATCGAATCTTGACCAAAATGACACTGTAAATGCAAGACTTTTTTTCCAGTAAGGTCGCCCAAGAGATCCAACTCAATCTTGTTCAGCGACGATTTTCCAGCAATAAAACCCGTTAAATCGTAAAACTCAGATTGAACATGCGTGTCCACACGGTCGTTCCACGTTTTTTTATTTGTTTCTATGTATGATTTGTCCATTTTAAATTGATTAAATAACAAAGGAAATCAATTAAATTAATGTGAATTTAGTTTTTCCCATTCATATATAAATTTTTTCAAAAATTCAAATACCTTTTTTAGCTCTTCAATTTCATGTGCGGTAATTTTCTCTTGAAGATTTAAACTGAAAATCGATACTTTTGGATAGGTAAATTGCCTAAAAGAAAGACTGATTAAATTTTCTTTTTGATTCATATCAATAAATCCATTGATATAATCCTTGTTCGCAATAAGTAATTGTTGGATTTCATATTTTTGAAAAAAATGAACTACTGAAGATTGATTAGAACTATAGATTTTAAATTCTTGATCAAAACGTTCATTATTCGACACAAATCCGTGTGACTTTTTCTCTAATTGGGGCACATCGATTCGATTTCTAGTTGCAACAATTCTTGCATAAAAATCTGGATTTAATGGGACAGCCATAACAATTTTTCTATAATGTATTTTTTTTCTTTTCTCAAGTGCAACTGTGGGTGAATATGGGGTTTCTATGTGTGAACTCAAATGAAAATTCCACGTATTATTTAAAATCCCTTTATGCCAAAGATGTATATCCCTCAAATATCTATTCTCGTTTCCAACAGGTAATCCAACCACTTCCAAATCAAATGCTTTTGCTATTTCTTGTGCTTTATTGATTACATCTTTCCTTACGTTTTTATTAATATTCGTTGCAGAATGTATAAAAAGAGTAAAAAGTGATGGGAAAATTAATGCTAAACCCAAGGCTGATTGTGGATCATGAATTTTCATGCGTCCATTATTACTTTCTGGAGGCCAAATGAAAAGAATTCCAACTCCAACGAGAATCAAACATGCGTAAAGTATCCACCTCACGGACTTTGATGCAATAATTTTAAGTACGGTAAGTGTAATTGCTAATGAGATTACTGTTCCAATGCCAGCAAAAAGTAAAATTTGTTCCATTTTTAGTATGTTTTCAAGATAACAATGTGTTTATAAAATGTAAAATGATCGGCACATCATTTTTTGAATAAAAGTCACCAACGAAATGACAAGTAATCTGTTTGTTCTTTCCAATAATAGAAAAATAGTGGTCCTTGATTTGTGAAAGTTGTGTTTCAAGTTCTTTGTCCAAAATTTTTGATCCAGAGTAAACGTAAAAATTTTTAGATGTCGTTTGTTTGAACAATCCTAAAATCTGTTGGATAGGATTTAACTCTTTTTTCACCAATGAAAAATCAAACACTTTATCTTTAGAATCAACCGAGATTTTAACTTCTTGATGATAAGCCGTATTTGCGTTTGCTTGATGTTGTTCCCAATTCACATTCCAAGTACATCCTTCAACATCTAGTTTATTATAAATGCGTGTATCGATTTGCATATTTGATTTTCCAGTCCACACATTCTGGTCTTTCTTTGAAATTCGTGTAAAGCCATTTTCTTGGAAAAAGTCTAACTCTTCATTCTTAGTATTGATTCTCTCATCAAGTAAATTATTCATTTAATTTTTTCTTGGAAGTGCTAACTTAATGAAAAAAACAAGAAAGCTGATGAGCCTTTCTACAATTATTGCTAGAAAAAAAGCATATATAAATAACAATGGGATGTATAATGACGCTATGTATTCTAGTTTTAAAGTTAGGTAGTCAAATAAACTATAAAATGGATAAAACACATATTCATTTAGAGTTAAAAGGAAATTTCCAGAAGCATTTGGATATGAATAAACCAATTCAATTCCATAAAGAATTGAAACCGGAATTAACATTAAGGTTAATAATAATGTCAATAGAAACACATGCCCATTCAAAGGCACTTTTCGATACAACCATTTTCGTTTTTTAGTATAACTCTCAGATTCTTGCATAATTGGTAAAACGATCTTAAATAGAATTTATTTAACATTTGAAAGAAAGTAGAAAGCTAATAAAGAGCAGTTTAATTGCGAATGTATTGCGCATACGACTGCCAGTATTTGTCTTTATAAATCGCCAAGTCAATTTCGAATTTGTCTTGGTATTGCTGCACAAAATGATCTAGTACTTTTGAAATGTTGCGGAAATCTTTACTTGCAAAGAAAAGTTGACGCTGATCTTGTCCCGTTTCGCGACCAATGTTCAAATCACCTTGAGCTGGGTGTAACAATGCATTGAGTTCATCTTCAGTCGTGTCCATAAATGTGTAATCTTCTTTTGAAGGCATTCCATTGTATTGCGAACCATCATAATAAATCGTTACAATACTCACCCACGGATGTGAGGCTTTTGCATCCCAAAGCAACAACTCCGAATTAATCGTTGCCAAAATTGCATCTCCATTTTCTAATTTAGCTTCAAACAAAGTATATTCGTTGTCATCCAGCGTATACCAAGTGCCTTCGTATTTTTCTGTAAATTCTTTTTGTCGCCAATTGATGTAATCTTTCAACTTGGCTATCGGATGAATTGTTTCATTTGTAACGCTACTTTTCGCTTCAATCGTAATCGTATCAATGGAATTAGCAAATTCTAACTCCCCTAAAAAATTATCCAAAAAGATGAATGTTCCTGTTCTGATTTCTCCTTCGTTTGAAGGTGTCATGTCTTCATGATATACACGCACAGAAATTTCGTCAGGAAATTCAGCAGATTCTAGTGGTGAAAAGAACAAGTTTTCCCAATTAAAACTATGTCCATTCATTGAAATTCCTAAGTTTTCAATACCCATTGCAGGTTTGAAAGCGGTGAATTTCCAATTGTTTAAACTCGGAGCTTCAGCAATCAGTTCTTCAATAAAAACCATATTTTCAATTTTACCATCTGCTGTGATGATTAATTCAGCCGTAGTTTCATCGAACATTCCCGCTAAAAAAAAGAAGCCTTCTCTTAATTCATTGAGTTTTTCTCCAAGTGGATTAAAAAAGTCTTTTTCAATGTTTTCTTGTGCATTAATAGCCGAATAAAATTGATGTTGTTTTGTTTGAAACCAATTCCAGAAATCTGAATATGAATTGATTTTAACCTCTTTTTTTCCTAATAAATTTGAAAAGATACCCATGTTTTTTTGATTAATTTAGACCATTAGAACCTCGATAAATATACTACAAGAAAATTAAATTCGATCTTAAAACCTAAAATCTTCATATAAATCTAACTTAAATACTTTGTGTTTTTTATCTAATTCTGGACGATAAAAAAGGTGCGAAAGCAAAACCACTTCCACACCTCTCTCTGAGTTTACTCCCGACAAAAGGATCTTTAATTTTTTATAATTTCATTACCTGTCGCACCTCTACTTCTGTGATTTTCTTCGGTGTACCAGCTTCTGTGACAATCGTACGATTCACCAATTTTCCTGTAATCGCCAACTTGCTGCCTTTTTTACAGTTGCTGTTCACAAAGTCGGCGATGTTTCCCCATGCAAACAAAGAATACCAACTCGGATTTTCGGCGCTTTGTTGATTTACAGCGATGCTGAAGCGAGCAACCATGGATCCATTTTCAAAACGAGTGATGTTGGCGTCTTTTCCCAAATAACCAACAAGTGTAACTTGATTTCTTAACATACGTTTCGTTTTACAAAATGATTAAATCGTTTATTTCAATTTCGGATACCATCCCTTTTGTTCCGTTCGGTTGCTTGTAGAAGCGAGAAACCAATTTTCCCTCGATTGCCACATTCACACCTTTCGAACACAATTCCTCCAAAACCGTCACCCACTTCCCGAAGGCCGTTACCCGATGCCAATTTTTCTTCGACTTCATCTGTCCGTCTATTCCCAAAAACTCTTGTTTGGTCGAAAGAGAAAAATTTGCGATTCGTTTTCCGTTAGGTAGTTCAATGATTCGTGGATCTGAGCTTAATTTTCCGATTAAATTAACGTGATTCATATGTAAGAACTGTTGTTTTACTGCATTTGTTTCCATTGAATTTCAATTTTAAAAATTGTGTTTTGTATTGTTTTCGTAATCTTGTTACGCTTGTTGAATTACTATTTGAATTGTTTTTACAAAGAATCTCTTTGTCAGTGGATGCCCTGAAAATTAAAATCAATCTAAAAATATATGGGCACTATCAACAAGAACACTTTCACGAGCATCCATCTGACAGAGATTATCTTATAATTTTTTTGTGTTTATTTTTTCGCGCCGAACAACATGAAATCGTTGATCACCACCTCCGTTGATGAGCGTTTTTGTCCATCCGCAGTTTCGTATTGGTTGTGGATCAATTTCCCTTCGATCATCACTTCCATGCCTTTGTCCATCACCTTCATAACACGGTCGACTACTTTCCCCCAAGCTGTGATTGTATGCCACTCTGTGTTATTTACCCATTCACCTGCTTTGTTTTTAAACGACTCGCTCACTGCCAAGTTGAAGCGCACTTTTTTGTTTCCCGAGCTGAAAACTGTTTCTTCAGGTTTCGCACCTAATCTTCCTACTAATACTACTTTGTTTTTTAACGTACTCATAACTGTAAAAATTAACGTTTGTAAATAAATTTGAATTGTTTTGCGCCGATCAAACAAGCCTTTTGTTGTTTCGACAGTGCAAAGTTGCGGCGGTCCCCAAACTCGATTCGGTTAATATCTATTTGTTTTCGACTATTTATCGTTTGTAAGTGGTAAATACCGTTTATATAATTGATTTTTAATGCTTTAAAACGATTTAAATTTTTTCATTTTTTTTACTTAATTTTAGTGTATTAAAAAATAATTTGTTTTCAATTAATATTTTGTGTCTACCAAATGATTAAACTAACTACTGTTTCAATTGTAATTTTAACTCTATTCAGTTGTTCAAATAATGAATCAAAACAAAATAACCATGTTGACAATATAAATAAGGTTGATACTGTTGATGTGAACATCTTTAAACCTAAACAAGGATCAAAAGAATTTCAGTATCATTTCTGTGATAAAAATGGGAATAAAATAAAACCTGAATTCTATTTTGAAGATACCTTGATTTTAAAAATGTTTTACACTAAAAAGATTGACAAAAAGTACACTGATTTTAAGCTAGGAGTAAAAGCTAGATCAAATATCAATTCTGTAAAACAACTTTCAAAAAATAAATTTCAACTCATCTTAAAAAAAGAAAATGACTTAACAGCTTTCTGTTTTGAACCCTATATTTCTTCTAAAAAAATAGTTTTTGAAGGTGCTTATCACGATACGTTAACCGTTTTATCCAAAAATGAATTTAGCCATTCATTTTCTTGGGCTTGTTATTCGTATTTAGTTAAATAGTTAAAATGATAACCTTCAACAACATAAAATCCTATGCAACAGAATTCCCAAAAACTAGAAGTTTTTTGTGGATGCCTGAAGATGCAGATAAACTTTCTCAAGAACACAAAGACCAGATATTTTTTTTGAATGAAGAAGCAAGTGCGTTTATTCGGAATTATATTAATAACTCTAAGATGTATACGGGTCCTTCGTGGAAACCCTTTAACGAAAAATATTTCAAAACAATAGAAGAGTTTGAAGTAACGGAAAACTGTGAAAATGAAATAAAAAAATGGCTGTACTCGAAGCCAATTCCTTTCGATAAAATGGTTTATGTTTATGGCGATCCATGTGGTCAAGAAATAGCATTAACCTGGAAAATGGTCATTAAATATTGGGACGGTCTTTTCTTTGCTGATGATTTAATTATTTTTGATGAATCACTCAATTGGGGACTTTTTTATTTTCATGAAGACAGACTTTATTTCGGAAGTGATAAAATTTACGACAAAGAATTCGAATACGAGAAGACCTTGGAACTAGCTAAATTGAAACAGCAATTTTTCAATAAAGACAATCTAAATTTTACAAAAGAAGAAAAAAGGAACGCCATTAAAGAATTCAAAGAGAAATACGATACTGATAGTATTGAATAATTTAAAAAAACTTAAATGGATAATCTGAATAAATTTCAAGAACAAATTGAAAAAGCAATTAAAAAATCGCCAGATTTTAAACGGATTCAGTTTGGTTTAGATATTTGTAAAAGATTACTTCCAGATTATAAAGACTTTGAATTAAAAGAAAAATGGGGTGATTCTGAAACGCTGAAAAAAGCGATTAGCTTCATTGATTCAATCGAAAAAAATGGGTTTGATAATTTAGAAAAATTGGATTTACTAATTAAAAGTGTAGAAAATGTCATACCTGATACTGAAGACTTTTCGAGCTGGGAGGCTTCGTATGCATTAAATGCTTCTGTCTCGGTTTTTGAGTTACTATCATATTTGAAAGACAAAGATTACAAACACATTATGACAATCAGTACTCTTATGACAGATAATTTAGACTTTAAAATACAAATGAAAAACAGAAACATTTCTGAAAAAGAAATTGATAATCATCCAATGCTAATTGATGAATTTAAAAATCAATTAGAAATGTTTAAATAAAGACAATCAAAATTTTACAAAAAAAAGAAATACCATTAAAGAATTCAACAAAAAATACGATATTGATTGTATTGAAGAATACTTTTGTAAATAGATTGACTTAAATAGTTATTTTAGATTTGTTGAATGACAAAATCCCAAACAGCCACTTTCTAAATATTTCTTATCTTGTCCAAAAATTAGATTTATGCAATTAAAAATGTTAATCACCTTAGCGATTTTAGCCTTGACTAATCTTGCTTTATCACAAACAAAAGAACCTGAAATCGTTATAAATTTTTTAGCAAATGACAATATTGCTGAAGTAAATGTTGAACAAGAAAATTATATCAGTTCGATCGGAGCAATAACTGAATATTTCAAAAATAACCTAAAGGATTTTCCTTCAACTCAAAAATTTGGCGTTTTAATTATTACCCATAAAACTGGAGAACCTACATATAAATGTTACTCAAATCCTAAAATTGATGCTACCCTAGAAACTAAAATATTGAGTGAAATAAAAGAAATTAAACTTGAAAACACCAAATTGGTCGACTTTCCCGTTTTTATTTCTATCAACTGTAAAAACAAAAAAGTTAGTCTCGATTTTGAAGACTTTGTTGATCCTTCAAAACAAAAACTCAAAGACTATGAAAACGCCGATTTTGAAACGAAAGTGAGATTGAATAAAGAGTTTGCTATCAATGAAGCTTTACCCGTTTTAAGTGCTTTTTTAGTAATAGTTGACGATAAATTTGTTGGTGTAAAATCATATGGAAATCTAATCCAAACAACAAATTTTGAAGCGCCTCAAAGTTGTGAATCTTTGACAAGTCAAAATAAAAATTACTGGAGAGCTATTATGGAAATGAATATAGGGAATCAAGTTATACCGATTTCAAAAATTTTCACTTTAGTCTCCCAAGGAGAATTCGATCATGCAAAAAGATACATTGAAATCATTCAATTATACTCAGATCCTAAATCAATTTCCAACGACTATTTGAAAGAGATGAATTACCGCTTAAACCTGTTTGAAGAGGAATTAAATACTCAAATTCAAAAAGGAATTACTGAACATGATAAAGGAAATTACGACAAAGCAATTGAAATTTACTCATCAATTTTAAGTCAATACCCTAATTCTTCTTGGACGCTTTATGAAAAATATTACTCTGAAAATGCAAAGAATATTCAAGATAAAAAAATTACGCCCGAAGACCGAAAAGATTGGGATATCGCAAAAGTTGAAATCTATAAACACAATCCTTTGTACAATATAGATGTTCGAGCTAGTAATGGAAAAGAGGCTTATTTATTTTATCGAAGACAAGAAATCAATACCTTATTCAAAAGAAAAGAAGACCGTTTAACTGATATTTACAAATATGCTGAGATTGCTGCAGATCTAGGACAATATGATTTTGCTGCACAATTGTTTTGGATTTGTACAACATTTGATAAAGAAAATTCTAAAAACGCATTGAATCATTATTTATACTGCTTGGATAAACTTGGGGAAACTGAGGTTAAAAGTAATTTTAAAGGAAACTTCCCGAAAATTTTCAAAAAAATAGACCAAGAACGAGAAAGTGCGATGAAAAAAAACACACTCTACAAAGCAATGAAAGAGAAAGAATAAAATGTGAATTGCCGATAAAATGAACTTATTTCTCGCTAAAAACAATAAATCGGTCAAACTAATCTTGCTAGTGTTTTTCACTTTCGCATTTTTAATTGATTTAGCGCACAGATATTATTATCGAGCTCCACTGATTTATAGATTTAGTTACTATCAATATGAGTTGATGGTATTGATTTGTTTACTTGTTCTAAATCCTCGAGGAATAAAAATTATTGTTTCAACCATTTTGATTCTATTAATTATACTTACTACTAAAAGTAAATTTTTTGAACACCTTTCTGGATACTCACCAATTTTAATATTCAGATATTTATTTAATAAAACTAATCTTGACTCAAGTCTAGTATATTTGTTTCACATGGTTCTTTATTCAACACTATTGTATCTTATTTTTAAAAGAAATTTAAGCGCAAATTCTGAATTAATTGATCAAAAAATAGAATAATGAAACTGATCCCATTAATACTAACAATCATTCTATTTACCTCCTTCTCACCAAAAGTGAAAGAAGTTTTGTTGTTTCCAAACAAAATTGGAATCATTCAAAGCTGTGTTGGAGATTCAGTTGAATTTGAAGTGGAAATCTATACCAATTCAAGCAAAAAAATTGCGCTTCATTCGTTTGAACTAACAGACACAGATTGTAAGTTCTATTTTGAAGGAAAACAAATAACTAAAAAGGATTCAATAGTGGTTTCATCTGCAAAACCAATTACAATAAAAGTTGAATATATACTATCAAACCAAAAGCCAACTACTTTACAATTTAGTTCAACCTTGAATAAGTATTCTACAAATGAAATTGCATTGTCTTACGGTAACTTTTGGGTTAATGCTGACGACATTGAAAATGAAAAAGAACAGATTATAAACCTATCTCAAAGTTGTTCCGACAGCATTTGTATCTTCTTTCCTTCAGGTGGAAGTGTAACTGCGGTTTCAATTTTTAAAATATTTGAAGATAGTACCTATGAAGAATTTACATCAACGGAATATGATTTTATGTCTAAAAAAAGTCCTTTCGTGTTTCACAAATCCGACACAGGAAACTATTTCGTGAATTATAGTTCGTGTCATTGGGGAGGAAATTTTCCCATAGTGATTAAATAACTTTATTGCTTAATTTTATCTCCATGATTTTAATTTGAACTGTAAAATAACTCTGGATAAATCCTAAAATCTATGAAAATTCAAAAAAGCTCTCGTCACAGCAAAATAACTGGAGATTTTGCTGAAAGTTTGATTTTATATTGGTTATCCAAATATGGTTTTGAATCTGCAAAAGTAGATCATACTGGTATAGATTTAATTGCAAGAAATACTGTTACAAATGAAGTTATGGGTATTTCAGTTAAAAGTCGATCTCGTAATGACGGAAAGGAAGAAACTGCATTAAGTATTACAAATGATAATTTTATAAAAATGGATCAAGCGTGCCTTGCGTTCAATTGTCAGCCTTATTTTGCTTTAGTTATTGATGAATTAAATTCGATTAAAATATTCATACTGCGCAAAGAAAAACTATTCGATTATTTCAAAGAAGGAAAAAAATCAACTTTTTGGAAAATGTCTAAATCATGGTTGTCAAAATATGATTTAGACGATGAAATAATTAAAATTGAATTCAGTCATAATACAAAAAATTGGTGGAAATAATTAAATATTTCAATTTCATATTTTAAAAGATTAATACAATCGTAAACTAAACTGATAATGAAAACCATACTCCTCAAAACCCCAGTACTCGTATTTTTCCTAGGATTGGTATTAGGTCCACTTGTTCGATTTGCATTAAAATATTTTGATTCCGTTTACTACGATAAAATTGATTTCAGAATGTTTTATTTGGTTCAAGTTATTGTTGCAACTCTCTGGTTGATTTCTATGACAAATCCAAACTTTTTTCATACATTTTTTCATTTTTGATACAAGAGCAAACTCTTGCCAAAATTTTGTTTCTAATTGCGTTAATAACCGACATTTTATTTTTTCCTTCGGATACTTTTCTTATAAAATAATCTTTCATTTCCCCCTCTAATTGTATTACTCGTAAAGCTGCTAAATGTAATAAAGATTTCATTCTTTTATCTGCCATAAACGATACCTTGGGTCGTTTGTTTAAGCTTGTTCCT
>JBKDZA010000161.1:0-9492 GCA_046308455.1 Fluviicola sp. | reverse complement strand
GAATTGTACAAAGGTGCCGGAGCGACGCGGATCACGTTCGGTTCGCGCCAATCTGCAACTACGCCCTCTTCTGAAATAAAATTAAACAACTCTTTTCCCTGTCCGTGCAATAAAATCGACAACTGTGCTCCACGTTGCTTTTGATCCCTTGGTGTAATGATTTCCAATTGACATGCATCGCTATATTTTGCACTGATTTCATTCAATAAAAACTCTAAATAAGCTGTCAATTCATCACTTTTTGCGCGCAATTTTTCCATTCCGACCTCATCGAAAATCTCTAAACTCGCCCAATGTGCTGCCATTCCCAAAACGGGTGCATTACTCAATTGCCAACCCTCTGCTCCTTCCATTGGAACAAAACCTGGCTCCATTTGAAAACGCGTTTCTTTGTTGTATCCCCACCATCCAGCAAAACGAGGTAACTCAGGTTTATTCGCATGTTTTTCATGAACAAACATCCCAGAAACTCCGCCCGGACTTGAGTTCAAATATTTATACGAACACCAAGCAGCAAAATCAACTTGCCAATCGTGTAGTTTTAAAATTACATTTCCAGCTGCATGTGCCAAATCAAACCCAACAACAGATCCAACAGCATGTCCAGCTTTTGTTATCGACTCCATGTCTAACAACTGTCCTGTGTAATAGTTCACCCCACCAAACATCACCAAAGCCAACTCATCACCAACTTCAGCTATTTTTGCTAATATGTCTTCATTACGTAAAGTAAATTCACCTTCTCTAGGATTCATCGCTACCAAATGTTCATCTGGATTCAATCCATGAAAACGCACTTGCGATTCCAATGCATACAAATCTGAAGGAAAGGCTTTTGCCTCACAAATGATTTTAGTTCTTTTTCCAACTGGTCTGTAAAAAGACACCATCAACAAATGTAAATTCGTTGTTAATGAATGTGTTACAACAACTTCTTTCGGTTTTGCACCAACAATTCGTGCAGATGCTTCCGTTAAAAACTCGTGGTATTTGAACCAAGGATTCTTTCCATGGAAATGACCTTCAACTCCCCATTTCGCCCAATCATCTAACTCTTGATTGACTTTTTCACGAACCGTTTTTGGCTGTAAACCCAACGAATTACCTGTGAAATATCGAACGGATTTATTTGTAAATGTTGGAAATAAAAAGCGTTCTCTATATGATTTTAATGAATCTTGTTGATCCTTTTCTTGTGCAAATGATAGAGAATTGTGGAATTTTGACATGATAAAACCTTTATTGTACTAATTTTGTTATACTATAAAACTTGAAAAATTCATTTTTTGGCGTTAAACATCAAAATTAATTTCCTCATTTACACCTTGTAAACTGCGGAATTAATTTATCGTCTGCCTAAAAAAATTGAATTTTTAAAGCTTTATATATTTGAATTTATTGTTTTTTTCAATGGTTTCAAATTTAACAAAAGTTATTTAATTTTCACGTTTAAGCGGTATTTAGAACGATTATACTCAATACAAAATAAGATGAAATACTCATGTTTCCGTTGAAAACAAAATTATACATGAGTATTCCATAAATTGTCCCGGCATTTCGGGATGACAGTTAAAAAACAAATTATTCACATATGAAGCAAGACATTTCAAATCAACTCTACGAAAAAGCTAAAACTTACTTCCCTGGAGGTGTAAATTCACCTGTTCGTGCATTCAAATCTGTAAATGGAACGCCACTTTTTATCAAAAAAGGTGATGGTGCGAAAATTTGGGATGAGGACGATAACGAATTCATAGATTTTTGTTGTTCTTGGGGTCCACTTATTTTGGGTCACAACCACCAAGGAGTTTACAAAAGTGTGATGGAAACAATGGCAAATGGTTCTTCGTTTGGTGCGCCAACACGCAAGGAAAATGAATTGGCTGAGTTGATTTTGTCGAACAATCCGTTTATCGATAAAATTCGTTTCACAAGTTCAGGTACGGAAGCTGTAATGTCTGCGATTCGTTTGGCTCGAGGATACACAAAACGCGACAAAATCGTGAAATTTGAAGGATGTTACCACGGACATGTTGATGCCTTATTGGTGAATGCCGGATCTGGTTTGGTAACATTTGGAAATGCGTTTAGTGCGGGTGTTCCCGAGGCTGTTGTGAGCGAAACAATTTCTTTACCATTAAACAATGAGGCTGCTTTAATTGAATGTTTTGAGAAATACGGCGACGAGATTGCGTGTGTGATCATCGAACCAATTCCAGCGAATAACGGTTTGTTATTGCAAGAAAAAACGTTCTTGTTGCAATTACGTGAGATTTGTACAAAATATGGTGCATTGTTATTCTTCGACGAAGTAATTTCTGGATTCCGTGTAGGATTTACAGGAGCTGCTGGATTGTATGGAATTACTCCAGATGTTGTTTCTTACGGAAAAATCATTGGTGGAGGTTTACCCGTTGGCGCATACGGTGCACGAGCTGAAATCATGGCGTGCGTTTCTCCAGATGGACCCGTTTATCAAGCGGGAACATTGTCTGGAAATCCAGTTGCGATGTCGGCGGGAATTGCTATGTTGACAGAATTGTTAAAACCTGGATTCTACGAAGATCAAGAACGCAGAACGCTGTTGTTCGTGAATAAAATCAATGCGCATGCACATTCGAAAGGATACAACTTTGAGTTGGTGACAATTGGATCTATTTTCTGGATTTCATTTGACAATTCGAAACGCATTCACCGTTCGGATGAGATCAATCCTGATATGACGGGCTTCAAGCATTTACACCGAGCTTTATTGGAAAGAGGCGTTTACATGGGACCTAGCGGGTATGAAGTTGGTTTTATTTCTCAAGCACATACTGAAGAGATTATTGCAACTGCAAGTGATAGATTTATTGAGGCATTAGACGCTATTTTCGCTTAAAGAATGACAAAAAGCAAATACATCAAACTACTTTGGGCTTTATTTGGGCTCATTTTGATTTGTTTGTTTTTACCATACGAATATGGTATTGATTATGAGATCTGTGATGTCGAAAACATGGATGAAGATTGTATTGAAGTCTATTTATGGGGATTTGAAAGTAGTCAAATTTATTTTATATTGTTTTTCAATTCAATGATGCTGTTAGCTGCTTTTTCGTTCAATTCAGCTTTGATTGCTATTATTAATTTAGTTTCTGGTATTTTTCTGTTCATTATATTTATAATTCCTTTAGTCCCATTTAGTGGAGTTCCAATTACACCAACCGTAAGTCTTGGATATTTCCTTTCGATGATTGGATCTGTTGCATTATTCGTGTTCACTATGTTTAATCTTAAAAAAAATCCTGTCTACCTTCAACATAAAACTAGAAGCAATATTATCGTTTATTCTCTAGGCTCTTTTTATTTTATATTAGCCTTATTATTTGCTGTATACGTTGGAAAAGGGTAGTCTATTTTATATCGTAAACGAAGAGTCTTATTCCGTATACAAACTCTTAGTTGTAGAAGGGGAAAATTACTTTGTTCGAAGCTATTGGCCAATTTACGAAGAGCCAACAGCAATTTCCCTGGAGAATTTGGATGTGAAAAGTGCATGTTCTTTGATAGAGAAAGATGAATTTGAAAAAGGAAGAGCATTTGCATATGAGATAGTAACTCCTGAAGATGAAAAGGAAATCGAGCAGTTCAAAGCAATTGTACAAGGGCAAGAAGCACGTAAAAACAAATTAGCTGAATTACTTCAAGAGGCTGATGAAGCAATCGAGAAAAAAGAATTTGAACAAGCGGTTGCGATTCTAACAGAAGCTGCACCCTTCAATAAGTTCAATTTGACCGTCTTTGAAAAACGCGCTTTGTGTTATGTGCAATTGGGTAAACGCTTCGAAGCAGAACAGGACATTGATTTTGTTTTGATGATGGATTCGGGAAATGAGGTGGCGATTGGATTAAAGAAATTAATTTTGTGATTTCGGAAAAACATGCACCACATACCTAAAAACCGGACTTGGAAAAGCCAAATTTTCTTGTGATAAAATCACGGTTTCGCCAGCTTGTATGCGCTTGAATTGTTCTTCTGTTGGGAAAATGTAATTCGTCCAGTCGGATTTTTCAGTTGCTTTGTAAATCGGATTTTTAAAGAAATAAAATGCTTGTGCTTGTTCATACGTGAGTCCTTGCATCAGTGCGTTTGGGTCTGTGCTTTGGATTGTTTGAACTGTTAATGAGATGACATGAGTTTTAAAAAATCGACTGTAATTTTCATGTGAACGAACTCCCGAATTTTGAAAGAGAGAATTTGTATAATTCATGTTTAAATCCATTCCTATTGGTTCATGATTCAATTTATCAAAATTCTTTAAGACCAAGCCTTTTTTATAGTAGTGTAAATTATCAATAACATAATAATAATTGTCATCTTCTTTGAGGTCGCCAATAATTGCTTTTGATTTCACATCGTTTTCTATCCATTTATAACTTGGTTGTAAATATTCCTCAGTTTTTACAATTTGTGAAACAAGCGGTTTATATTCCTCGAGTATTTTTTTATTGTATTTCAAGTCAAAATATTGTCGATTCTGAAAATGAAATCTAAAATCAATTTTAGCCCACTCTTGTTCTAATTCAAGAAAAAAATGTGTTTTGTAATTTAACAACTGGTGTTTTTTAACTGTGTCTTCAATTTGTAAAAACAAGTTTTCGTAAAGAATGGAATCTTGCACTTCCTTAACAAATGCTTGGTATTCTTTAACTGTGATTTTGCAATTTTCACTCAAATTGACTTCTGGAAGACAAAGTGTTTTGTTTTTTATTTGAGTTGATTGTATATCTTCCTTTGTTGGAAGGGTAACAACAACTTGATATTTTAAGTGGTTTTTATCAAACATTTTTTGAATTTCTTGAGCCTTCCAATGACAAAATGCCGAAGCTTGATATCCGTTGATTCCAATAATTGGTTGTGCTTTGAAATGAGAATTGTACAAGTGTCCAATTGTTGCATTTCTATCATGAGAACTATAAGACCCATTTGCCCAAAAATAAGTGTGTGCAATTGTATTCACAGCTTCACTTACTAAATGTCTTCCGTTTATTAATTCGTTTTTCTCATAAATTGACAAATAACGATACCATGATTTTCTCGGATCGAACTCTTTTTTTCTGTAATACCGTTCGTGAAAAGGTATATACAAACTTGCTAAATCATCGAAAAGGAATTTATTTGAATACGAAAATTTATAGTTCCAATTTAAGGGGTAAACTACCCTGTTGTATTCCCTTTCTACTGGATCAAATTCAACATATTCACCATAATCTTCACCATCGTGATAGTATTCTGAATGATTCAAAAGTTTTGCGGCCTCTTCATCGGATTCTAAATTTTGGTAAATAAGTTCTCTTGCCATTGAATCGCGAACGTAATTCTGAAATTGTTGATATTCAAAAACGGTTACGTAATTCTCTTGAATCAATTTAAAAACCTCGTCTTTTATTTTATACGAAATCGGATGACGAAAGAGTATATATTCATTGTCATAAATCAAACCATTTGTATCGTTTTCAATTGTAATTGACGGGTCGACAACACAGCCTTCACAACAGTAATTGTAGGGATATTCAGTTTGATTTTTCCCAATTGCAGTTTGTCCCCCAACGAGTTGTAATACACGTTTTTCCTCTTTTTCAGTTAACTGAGCGAAGCTGGAGAAATGCAACAAAGAAAAAAGGAGTAACAATCGACTCATACTTGGTTTTTGAGTGAAAATAAGAATAAGATTTCATTTGGTTACGAACCGTTATAGATTTTGAAAGTTAAACCGTTTTCACATCGTACATATTCTTTAAATAGTTTTTTATGTATTGTCTTCTAGGATTTTCAATAGTTGTTCATTTAAGTATAGCTTTTCTTTACCAACTTTTACTGATTTTAAAAACCCATTTTCTTCTAAAGCTATTAAGTAATTACCTACAGTTTTTAAATTTCCTATGTTTTCGTCTATTAAGTTTTGCCTTTTGGTATAGGGTAATCGAAATAAAATTTCAATTAAATCTTTCGAATAAATTCGAGGTAATTTCTTTTTTATTTCTTCTGCTGTTTTGTCCATAGCAGCTGTAATCTTGTTTAGCCGCTCTAAACCCTTTATTGAAGTGACTTCAATCATATCCAACATATACAATATAAATTTTTCCCAGTCATTTTTTTCTGTTACATTTCTTAAACAAGAATAATAGTGTTTTTTGTTGTCAATAATGTATTCACTTAAATAAATTGCTGGAGTGCTGAGTAAGCCTGAAAGTTTCAAATAAAGTAACAACAAAATTCTTCCCGTTCTTCCATTACCATCAGAAAAAGGGTGTATCGCTTCAAACTGATAATGCATTATTGCCATTTTAATTAAAGGATCCAAATTGTTTTGTTCGTTTATGAATTTCTCCATATTCGCCAATTTTTCTCTTATAATTGATTCACCAATTGGTGGGGTATAAATCACATCTCCATTGATATTGCTCAAAGTTGTTCCTGTTGTTTTTCGAATTGAAGCATTGTTTTGTTTTACACATTGAACGATTTTGATGCAAAGATTTGTCGTAATAAATGGTTTCGTTTTTAATTCTTCCAAACCCATCCATAGTGCCTTTTTATAACTCAAAACTTCTTTCGTAGATAAATTTTCAATCTTTTTCTCCGCCACTAAGGATTTATAAAGATCATCGTTCGTTGTAATTATATTTTCTACTTCTGAACTTGCTTTTGCTTCTTGCAAATATATTGTATCCAAAAACAAAGTTGGATTTGGTAAATTCAATAATGTCCCATTAAGTTGTGCTAAAGCTCTTCCTGCAGTAATTGTCTTCCGAAGTACTTTTTTTGTTTCAAAATCACCTATTGGTGGCAATAATGGTAAATCATTGTAGGGTGTTTTTGGGTTAAAATTATTCATTTTGTATATGTGTAAATTTTACTCTCGTTTTTAATACAAGAGTAAATATATGCATTTTTTACTCTCGTTCGATTAATAAGTGTAATTCTTACTCGTGTTGTACTTTATAATTAACTGAATGCGAATGGGTAATGAATTTAAACCATTGATTTTAACAGTTAGATAATTTAACAAATTCATCTGGTGTTTTATTAGGAATGGTTAAAATTAAAATTCTACATATTGTTAAAGTTTTATTTTGTAATACTATATTCTGACAATACATTTGTTTTTGTAATACTATATTCTTACTTTTGTTTTATATATGTCATATAATAGTCTGACAAATGAAAAAGAATAAACTTCAAATTGAGCAATTAGCTGTTAAGTTAATGCCTTATAGTTCAACAGATAATGTTATCCGTCCCACAATTGGATGGGTAAAAACCGTGCGCACTTCCTTGGGAATGTCATTAGAACAACTTGGCAATAAGCTGGGAATAACGAAACAAAGTGCTCAAAATATCGAAAAACGAGAGGCAGATGGATCAATCACGATAAAAGCCTTAGAAGAAACTGCAAAAGCTTTGGAAATGAAGTTGGTATACGGTTTTGTTCCATTAGATGGTAGTATCGAAAAATTAATTGAAAAAAAAGCAAAAAAACTTGCTTTCGAAATTGTTATGCGAACTTCTGGAAACATGAAGTTAGAAGACCAAGAAAACACTCCTGAAAGAATTCAAAAAGCTATTTCAGAAAGAACAAAAGAAATAATGGATGAAATACCTAAAAAATTATGGGATTAAATCTTGATTACACTCCAGGTCAAACACCTTTAGACGAAGAAGAATGCGAGGGTTTAAAAATCAAAACAATCTCCACAAAAGGTGAACTCGATGAATTTGAACAAAAAAACATCGAAGATGCTGTTCTATGGACATTAGGTCTAAAAATAAACCGTGACAAGCTCTTGTCCGAATCTTTTGTGAAAACGCTCCACAAACGTATGTATGGCGACATTTGGAAATGGGCGGGGAACTTTCGTTTAAGTGAAAAAAACATTGGAATTGAAAGTTGGAAAATCTCAACAGAGTTAAAAATCCTTTTGGAGGACTCAAACTATTGGATAGAAAACAAAACGTATAGTGAAGACGAAATAGCAATTAGATGTAAACACCGACTTGTAAGTATTCATTGTTTTCCTAATGGAAATGGTAGACACAGTCGGCTTTTTGCAGATTTGATAGTGGAAAAAACATTCGGTCGAGCTGTCTTTACTTGGGGACAATCAAATTCTCAATTAGTCAATGAAAGTGATTCCCGCTCAAATTATTTATCCGCTCTGAAAAAAGCAGATAAGGGAGATTATAGCGATTTAATTGTGTTTGCTAGGTCATAAATATACAAGCAGCAATTTCAAAAACAGTTACTTCGTAAACAATGTCAACAATACAATCCCATCGTCTACAATCGTAAAAGTTCCATCCATTGTATTCCCATTATTGAAGAAATATGAGTTGTAATTCATTAAATTTTTATTGTTGAGTTTTTTTATAATATTTTGATCTAACCATTCAAATTTGTATTGACCCTTAGTTGGACTCGGTAAAAGTGAAACGGATAATATACTTTAATTTTCCTTTAATTCTTTGATAGTTGCTTTATCAAAAAACAGAACCGCTTCCAATTTGTAATCTGATGGACCTGGAACTCTTGAATTACTTGGACCGCCTTGTTTTTCATAGATCCATTTTACTTTCAGTGGTTTGTAAGATTTTAAGTTTACGTACTTTGATAACTTAGTGATATTCTCAGAGGGTTTAACAACTTTTAAATCGTTGGAAGATTTACACCCAATAATACTCAAAACAAAAATTAAAACAAGTGTTCGAAGCATAGTGTTACAAATTTTACATGTAAGTATAATGATACTTAATTATTCTATCTATTTTTCCATTCGGTTTTAAATATTCTTTTTTAATGACTAGCTTTTTTTCATTATAATAAGTCAAACAATGATCAATTGGTCTCTTTGATTTTTTTAGAAGATAATTACTGTATAATTCTTTTTGATTTCCATTTTCATCATATTTTATAAAAAACCAGAGCATATCTTTGACAAAAGAAGTATACGTTTTGATTTTGCCATTACTTTGATAGTCTATAGTAATCTTTTCATATCCAAAATCAGATTGAAATTCAAATTGAATAACTCTATTTAGTGAATCATATACCTTGTTTATAGTGTCGATACTACCTATTTTATGTTCAGGTAAAATACTTGAACTAACGAATTCACCATTTTTATAAAAATCCCAAATCACACTACTTAAAGTATCTTCCGAGTAAATGTATTTTTCAATCATAATACCATTAGACTTGTTTATTTTATCGATATAAGTGTTTTTGTGAATTCTTGTTGTTCTTCTACCTAATGAATCATATTCAAACCTTTCTTCAGAGTAATACTTGTTTGATTTATAATTAAATTTTCTAACTACATGACAAAATTTATAAACAATTGATTATCAGTAAATTAATCAACATTTTACTTGTTTAAAACCTTGAAAATCAGTATCTTAGATGATGTTACCAAGCAGTCATTTAAGCCCGACTTCCAAGGTTAGTCACG
>JBKDZA010000160.1:0-7438 GCA_046308455.1 Fluviicola sp. | reverse complement strand
TTGTCCACTTGTTAAAGTTGAAGTAGTAAATGTAGCTGTTGCACTTGCTGGACCTTGAGAGATTCCATTAACAAGGAATTCATACGTATTTCCACCAGTTGCAGTGAAAGTAACCGAAGTTCCACTACAAATTGTATTGTCTACATCTGAAGATGTTTCTGTAATTACTGGAGTTGGATTCACTGAGAAAGTTACTGTTGCACTTGAATCTATACATCCTGCTGGGGTTGTTCCAATTACAAATAGTGTATTTCCATTTGTAAGAGAAGAACTTGAGAAAGTTGAAATTGGATTTGAAGGTGCTGTTGATGTTCCATTTAAAATGAATTCATAGTTTGATGCTCCACTTCCAGTTAAGGTAACATTTGTTCCAGTACAGAATTGGTTATCTGCATCTGAACTCGACATATTTACAGTTGGAATTGCATTTACAACAATGTTTTTAGCATCTGAACTTGAACATCCATTTGTTGTTCCAGTAACACTTAAAGTATATGTTGCTGCACTTAATGTACTTCCATTGAATGTTGCAATTGGGCTTGCTGCACCTTGTGAAACGCTATTCAAGAAGTACTCATAATTTGTTGCACCGGCTGCAGTATAAGTTACAGGACTTCCAGCACAGAAAACATTGTCTACATCTGTAGAAGTCAACGAAACAACTGGAATTGGATTTACACCGATTGTTAAAGTATCCGAACGACCAATACATCCTAAGCTTGTTCCAACAACGAACACTTGTTGTCCATTTGTTAAGTTAGAATTTGAATAGGTTGATGTTGTAGACGAACTTGTTTGAGAGACATTGTCTACATAGAATTGGTAGAATGTAGATCCTAAACCCGTAAATTGAATTGAAGTTCCTGTACAGATCGTATCATTAGCATCATTACTTAAAATCGAAACTGTAGGGTTTGGATTAATTGTAGTTGAAATTGTATTTGTACTAATATTTGTACATCCATTTGCCCCAATTCCTCGGATAGTGATTGCATATGTTCCTGTACTTAAAGTTGTTGGGAAAGCACTTGCAGCTTGAACAGCTCCGTATACTCCATCAATTCCTAATTGATAAGTTGCAGCACCTGATCCATTAAATGTTATTGCATCACCTTGACATGCTAAATTATCGAAATCTGAAGAAGTAATATTCACATTTGGAATCCCTAAAACTCCAAATACGATTTGATCACTTACAAAACAGTTGTTTGATTCACCTAAAACAGTGATTGTTGAACCGTTTGATAGTGTTGTTGTTGCATAGGTATTGTCTGTTGAACTTGCTTGAACTTGAGTACCATTTATTGAGAATGTGTAATTCGTTGCTCCGGTTGCTGTAAAGTTGACATTTTGCAATTGACAAATTGTATCGTTTGCATCATCACTTACCAAGTTTGTTGTAGGAACTCCACGAATTTCAACAGGAATTACAACACTAGTATCTCTACATCCACTGAAAGAAACAACTACACTAATTTGGTCATTGTTTGCAAGCGAATTTGAACTAAATGTAGAAGAACCTGATGCTCCTTGACTTGTACCATTAATGAAATATTCAAATGTTGAACCACCAGTAGCATTAAAGTTAATTGCCTCACCTTGACAAACAGAAGTATCAGCATCAGCTACTGTTAGTCCTGCTGTTGGTAATGGAATAACAAAGAATGAATAAGTTGATGGAGCAACTCTTGGACATCCCAATGGGCTTATTCCAACTACTGAAACAACATTTCCAGTATTTAATGTGTCAGTTGTAAATGTATTTGTTGCAGATGGAGCACCTGTACTGATTCCATTTACAAAGAACTCATAAGTTGCAGCTCCACCAGCAGTGAATGTTACAGATGTTCCATCACAGATTGTATTTGAAGCAATACTTTTAATCAAAGTTGTTGTTGGAAGTGGATTGACATCAAAAATTAACAATCCAGAAGTGTCTTTACATCCAGTAGACGTATTAGTTCCAATTACATAAACGGAATCATTGTCAACTAAATTATTTTTAATAAAAGTTGTTCCAGGTAAATTTCCAGTTGCAGTTGTATTGTTCAAGAAGAACTGATACAAGTTTGCACCTGAAGCTGTCATTGTAACACTAGTTGAAGCACAAATTGTTGTATCTGCGTCAGACGAAGTTAAAACAGTTACAGGATTTAAATTAACATCAAACACATAAGAAATAGTATCTTCTGAAGGGCATCCAAACAAAGTTGCAACAAATGAAATTGAATCGTTGTCTAAGATTGGACCAACTAAAATTGAATCAACTAAAGAAGGAACTCCTAAAGAAACTCCATTTTTATAAAACTGATAAAATGTTAATGAGTCATTTATTGCAGATGCATTAAACTGAACCGAAGTACCTTCACATATTACTTCATCTGCTTGGTTCATTGTACCAAATAATGTTGGGTCATGAATTGTAACTGAATCAATAAATACACTTGAACAACTGTTTGTATAATAAGTTGTGAGTTTAACCAAATGTAGACCTGCGTTTTCAAAAACGTAAGCATTTGTATCACCCAAAACAATTGTTTCATCGTAATCCCAAAGATGAATCAAGTCGTTGAAATTACCTGAAAATGCAGTGGACGTATTGGTGAAGTGTGTCGTGTCTCCAAAACAAAAACTTGCACTTGATGTATAATTCGCTGTTGTTGAAGGAGAAGTATTGAATGTCCATCCAGTATTTCCACTTACATTGGTTGAAAAGAAGGCGGTTTTTGCACCAATTCCGAGGAATCGACCATCCTGTATACTGACACCGTAAACATTCTGGACTTTGGGTGAACTAAAGGTAAATTGAGAACCATTGACTGTTGAAAAAAGCATGACCGCTTGTCGTCCTGTTAAGGTATCATTGTCAACACCAAAATTATATCCTTCAGTAAATCCAATTGTATCAATTTCAGTTGTAATATTTATAACATATTCGGTTATAGAATCTAAATAGATGTATTGATTTGGTGAACCAATAATTGTATCTATAATTGCTGCTCGATTGATGATTTTACGAATAGTATCAATTTCTAAGGTGTCACCATTTACAAAATTCAATGTATACACATAGTCAAATACTGTATCAGCTGGAATTGGACTAAAACCAAAAACATTTGAAGTAGAAGTATCTTGATATACTGTTGTTATTGCTGATAGTGTATCTACTAAAATAGTGTCGGTTTCTAAAATTGGTAATTGAATAGTGTCAATTTTAAACTTATTACATCCACCGTTAATTATCAATGAATCAAGTGTAATTGTTCTCCCAGCTTGGAATTTAATCATACTTCCAGGAGTGATGGTTAAATCATTACATGTAAAATTTCCACGTACAGAACCAACTTTTCGTGGATTGTAATCAAATGTTAAATTATTAAAGACTTTATTATTCGTTGTAAAATAATTCGTGTCTCTTGATCGTCCTACATAGATATGTGAAGTTCCAGCGTTTACTTGATATGTAGCATTCAAAGAATCTGAATCCCATCCATCTTTTAAGTAAATCGAAGAAGCCCCTAAATAAATTCTTTTTAAATCAATGTTTCTTGCTAAATATGCTTGTGCACTAATAGTTTCACTATTTGTATTCAGTCTTCCAGAAATGTGATAAATTGATGAGGAATCAGATGCATATAGAGGACTTGTAAATAATACGGTATCAGTTACAGGTAAAACATTAATTGCTAAGTTACAATCGAAGAAAGAGCTATCTGGACTAAAATTTGCTTTTTGGTTGAACTCTAAACGGTATTGAATAGAATCTCTGAAAACGTGTAATTTATTATCAAGTGAAACATCACCATCACTAAAAATATTTCTTTGAAGGAATAAATGTGCTGTATCATCAATTGTGTTCCAGTGCATTTCACCAACAGTAATTAATGTATCTACAGTAACAATGTGATTATTTGCTGAGAATGAGTTTTGATCGAAAATCAATACGTCACCATCTTGAGGGATTCGACATCCTGCAACACCACCCGATGATTTTGACCAATGCGCAGGGTCAGACCAATTTCCAGAGTTTCCAATCCAGTAAAAATCAGTATTAGGAGTGAAGCCAATTGAATTTGTAACATCACTGTAATTCACATAATGTTTTGAAGCCCCCAAACTATCTAATGCCGCTATATTTACAAAAGCAATATTTGGTAAGCTTATCGAATCATTTGTTCCAGTATATTGAATCTGAGCACGAGGTAAAGCTGGAGCTAAGCTATTAGAAATAGTCAATGGATTTAAACAAGCTGCATCCGAAATTAATGTATCGAAGCTTAATAGTTTTCCGTTGGTAATTTTTAAAGTGTGTGTAGAATCTGGGAAATATATAGATGTATTGATTAGCAAAGAATCAATACTAGTATTTTGAAGAATCTGACTGTTTCTACTATTAAATTCGACAAACGGATAATTGGCATTCAAATTATCGTTTAAAATAGCATTCGTTGAATCAATAAAAGTTACTTGCTTTGGTCGACTTAAACTTGGTAAACTATCTAAAAATAAAGTATCAGTTTTAATGACAAAAATTGCACTATCTAAGTCGAAATTTCGAGTGTCTGTTGTTGGCTGATTCGAAATAATTGTTCCAGCATTCAAGGTGAAAGTATTGAAATCAATTACTCCATTATCTAAGTGAACTTTATTGTTCGCCAATACATTTGAAGTTACAGATAATCCAGTTGTAGTTGTTGCATTTAAGCGTAAAGTTGAAAATATTTGAGTTGAATTTGGCGTAAAGAAGTTTGTAGGAAAAGTAATCGCATTTATTCTTAACGTTCTTACAGGGTTTATGAAGTGACAATTTGGATTTAGTGATCCAATGAAATTACGTCTAACAGTTAAATTCAAATTAAAATGAATTGTAACTGCTGAACTTGCACTAAAATAAGTAACTGTATCAATTGAATTTGAAGAGATAATTGTATCCTGTGCGGCTGTCGACGACAATGCATCAAAAATAACTGAATCGGCTGCTGTTGGTACAGAAGCTCCTGAAGGACCTCCAGACGTTAATGACCAATGAGTTGTGCTTGTCCAGTCACCTGATCCACCTACCCAGAAACGCTTTTGACCAAATGAATGCGTGCTAAATACACACAAAAATAATGTCGCAAAAGTGAAAAATGTTAATGCTGATTTTACTTTTAATTTGAACTTCATATTCTATCGTTTGGTTTGCCAATTTTTGGCTTAATCGTCTTAATTCATTTAACCCACAAAAGTAAACACGTCAATACCATTTTTTAATAGTGGTAAACCGCTATTTTTCTTTGAGGTGTTTCACCGTATCTTCGCAAAAACTTTTCTATTCAAAAAAAATGAATATGTCTAAAATATTACTTGTAATTGCAATTGTCTTTTCTGGAATCGTTTACGGTCAGGAAAGAAGTGATTCTGCTGTTTATTTAGTTCCTACTACAACTAATGCAGATATCAATTTATACATTCCTCCAAAAAGTTTTGAGAAATCAACAGCTTTTAATGGATATCACCATTTACAAACGCAGGCAACTGTTGTTTTGACGATGATTGATGGAGCGAATTATTTGAACATTAAAACAGGGATGGATGATCAGTATTTTGCGGAAAACAAATTAATAAAAGTTTCTGAGCAAGCAATTACAACTACAAGTGGACTTGGTGGTATTGTTTATTCTGCGACATTTATGTTGAATAACCGTCAAATGACTCGACACATTGTGTTCATTGGTGATTTAAACAATACATTATGGTTGAGCACAACTTTTCCAACAGAATTTTTGCCTTTGATCGAAAAGGAATTAATTAATTCGTATTCATCGGTTACTCTGCCACAAAGATAAAAGCGTATGAAAAATTTACTTATACTATTATTATCAATTATAAGCTTTACAAGTTGGTCTCAGACTGATGCTGTAAATTATCATTGTGATTTTAACTCTGGACGTCAAAACATGTGGGGGACAAGTTTTAGTGCCTTTACAATTGATCAAGAAATTGATTTATTCAGTTTCCCTTGGAATGTATCTGGGGGTACAGGAAACTCAGGGATTGTTACAATTTTAGGTCAAAGTTTTGGAGCTGCTGCAAGTTTTGGAACATCTGGTGTAATTGGTTCAAAATTCTCACTTGAAGGTTTCACTACAGGTGAAGTTGAGGTTACTTATCCTGTTGATATTACAATTACTAAACCAGTTGACAATACGTTCGATCAGGGAGATTTGGTTTCTTTACAAACAGATTATGATGTAACAGATTCGTTTGCTTTAGAAACATTCTATCCTTCAGCAGGTACTGCAAAATTGGATATGTATTTTCAAATTTCAGCCAATGCATCTATTACTCTTTGTGCTTTTGGATGTGTAACGGTTCCAATTATACCTTCTTTTAGTTCTCCAACTATTACATTGAATATTTTCAATTTAAGTGCGGATGGAGTTTGGTTCCTCGGACCAGCTTGTGCTGAGGCAATCCCAATGGCTGCAGCAAATTCAGGACCTGGAGATGATTGGGAGCCTTCACCAGGACAAAATATTTTCCCTTTTGCATTACCTTTATATGAGGACGGATGTACTGGAATTCCATGGCAAGTTAGATATGAGTTTTTACCTCTTGAAATTCCTGATAATGATTATGGGATTTTTGGTGAATTAACTATTCCATATGTTGAAACAACAGATGCACTTAATGCAACTACTTTAGATTTATCTGCAGAAGGAGATTCAACTTATGTTCACTTAGGAATTGAAGTATTTAAATTAATTGGTGGAGTTTTAGCACAAACAACCGGACCTCCCAAAGTAATTGGTGAGATTTTATCAAATTTAAGTGGTGAGTTTGAACTTCCAGCTCCGATCGGGACAATTTATGGTGCGACTTTAACATACAATATCATGAGCGCGTCGTTTAATGTATATATTACAAACAAACAGCGTTTTGATTTCAGACCTAGAATCTATGGAAAATACGAGTTTCCTGTTCCAGTAGCATATACTGTTTATAATGGAGCAACTGTTGTTGAATCTGGCTCAAGTGCAATCATTAACTCAGAAGTAGGAAATCGTATTGAATACTTTTTCCCGTGTTATTATGCTGACCTTGAAATCACACCAACTTATTCAATTGTTGGTCAATTTACAAATAGAACGTACGATTCAATCAATTTTACATTTGAATTTTCAGCTTTGCAGTTTGGTTTCAACTTGCCTGCGATTCAAATTACACCTGCAATTACAATTCCAGAAATTTGTATTCCAATTCCATACCCTTGTCCAACATGGTCAAATCCATTTAGATGGTGTACATATACTGCTTGTACTCCTTCATTTACGATTCCTGCAATTGTTTTTAGTGGATTTAGTTTTAATATAGGACCACTTTTAGATTATACTTTACCAATTGGAGATATTCAATACGATTGGTTCAACCAAACTTGGACTTTAGAAGGCTTTAC
>JBKDZA010000159.1:0-9466 GCA_046308455.1 Fluviicola sp. | reverse complement strand
GTAATGTGTTTCTGTCCAACAACCGTATCAAAGGTCTGCGGACGGTACTTACGTGCGGAAACAACAAAATCTGACATAGTACAAAATTAATCAAACATTCAAAAAAAAAGACAGATGTTGATAACTTATGGCAGAGTTTTTATTTCATTTTATGTCGAAATATACAGATCCAATAGTAAATTTCAAAAATCAACATACAAATACTGATTATTACTGCAAAAATTAATGCTTCAGCTAAACGATTTTGAAGACTAAAAAATATAGAACCACTATTAAATCCATTTCTAGAGAATAAGAGTGGAAGTAAAATTGAAAATATCACAAGTGTTCCTAAAATTAGAAATACTCTTTTTTCAAAGTCGAATAGAATTTGATTTAGAAAAAACAAAGAAACGATTTGAAAAATAAAACCTGAAATCAAAGGAATTTCAATATATTCAATGTCGAATGTTATTGTAAATATTATTAGTAATATAAAGAATACATTTAATCGAATAATACTTTTCAGCTTCATTATTTTCCTAATTGTTGATTTAATTTATCTTGTTCACGAACACGTTTGTCTATGATTTTGCTGTATTCTAATGCTTCATTTTCTCCTTTTTCAACATAAGACGTTTGAATCCACTTTTGAGCTTCCTTCAAATCTCCCATTACTTCGTAACACAATGCTAAATTAAATGCAGCTCTTGCTTTATCTTTAGATTTTGTAGCATTTTCGTATGCTTCTTTCCACGTGATAATTGCACCTTCCCAATCTTTTGCAAGTGCTTGACGTTGACCTTTAGCAATTAAGTCTTTTTTTCCTTTGTACATTGAACGGTTTTCCTAGTAATACAAAGGAATTATTCTCGCTCCGAATTCATAACCCGTATTGTAACTCGTTTCCATCAAGGCTTGGTTGGGTTTAATCAATTTATTCAATGCTTCAATTGGATTCGTAGAACTTTGTCTCCATGTATTTGTCCATGAAAAACGGTCTTCATACAAGACATTTTTAGTTGCAGGAACATACACTCTGAAACCAGCAGTAGATTTTGCAGTTCCAGTTACTTCAACTGATTGTGTATTTCCATTTAAAACTGCTCCAAATGCTGCTGTTGCTGTTGCACCTGGATTGACAACTCTGAAATCTGTATCGAAAAATTCCAAGACTAATAGTGCCTCGCTGTTATTTGCTTTACAAATACTGTCAACGATATCCCATGAAAGTAATTCGCCAAATTGTAAACTTTGAGGATCTGCTGCATTCATAACTTTGTTGCAATAGCGCACTTTAAAGCGATCACTTGTTTGTAATAAACTGTTTAATCCACGTAAACATTCATTCGATAAAGTAGAATCTTGTTTTGGTTTTTCAGCTGAAATGACATTTTCCAATTGCTTTTTACTTGTTGGAATGGAACGATTTAAAACAGTAACTGTTTGAATATTTGGTGCTACAGTAATTTGTGCTGGACGCATAACTTGCACACGCATCGGTTGTATACTTGAACATGCTGCAAAAAAGCCTAAAATAATCGATAAGAATATTATTTTTTTCATAGTAGTAAGTTCATTTAATACTTTAATCAGATGGTGAAGATACACTAAAATTTATTTTTGTTAATATTCTCTTGCTCAAAATCCTTGGTTTCCAAATTCAAGGTAGTATTTTTGTCTCGAAAAATTGAATTAGATGAAAGTTTACAACAACATATTAGAAACTATTGGAAATACTCCATTGGTGAAAATCAACAAGTTGTCACAAGGTTGTAAGGCAACAATTCTTGCAAAAGTTGAAACAACAAACCCAGGAAACTCTGTAAAAGACCGAATGGCAGTAAAAATGATCGAAGATGCTGAAAAATCTGGTGTATTAAAACCAGGCGGAACGATTATCGAAGGAACTTCAGGTAACACAGGGATGGGATTGGCTTTAGGAGCAATCATCAAAGGGTACAAATTAATTTGTGTTTTAAATGATAAGCAATCCAAAGAGAAAATGGATATTTTACGAGCTGTTGGAGCTGAAGTTGTTGTTTGTCCAACTGCTGTAGAACCTTCTGATCCACGTTCATATTATTCTATTTCAAGAAGATTAGCCACTGAAATTCCAAATTCGTGGTATGTAAATCAATACGACAATTTATCGAATAGAACTGCTCATTACGAACAAACTGCTCCTGAAATTTGGGATCAAACGGATGGTAAAATCACACATTTCGTAGTAGGAGTTGGAACTGGTGGAACAATTTCAGGAGTTGGAAAATACTTAAAAGAAAAAAATCCAAACATCAAAATTTGGGGAATTGATACCTATGGTTCTGTCTTCAAAAAATACAAGGAAACAGGAATCTTTGATGAAAACGAGATTTATCCATACATCACTGAGGAATTGGAGAAGATATTTTACCTGCAAACGTTGATTTTGATGTGATCGATAAATTCGAGAAAGTAACAGATAAAGATGCTGCTGTTTATACACGTCGATTGGCACGTGAAGAAGGAATCTTTGTTGGAAACTCAGCTGGAGCAGCAATCAAAGGAGTTTTGCAATTGCAAGATGAATTAACGGAAGACGATGTAGTTGTGGTTTTATTCCACGATCATGGTTCACGTTACGTAGGAAAGATTTTCAACGACGATTGGATGCGTGAGCGTGGATTCTTGGAAGAAGAATACAAAACAGCTCAAGATGTGATTGCGCGTCATGCGGATTTACCTTTGGTTACTTTGTATGCTGAAGAATTGGTTTCACATGCAATTATGAAAATGCGTAAGTTCAATATTTCTCAAATTCCTGTAATGCGTGACAATCAATTTGTTGGTTCATTAAACGATAATCAAGTGTATCAATTGTTGATTGAAGATCCAAGTTTACGTGATACACCAATTTCAAAAATCATGAGTGCGCCTTTCCCAGTTGTTTCTTCGAATGCGAAATTGGAAGATGTAGCGAAGTTAATCAATGAAACTACACCTGCAGTTTTAGTTGAAACGGTAGATGGTAAAAAACAGATTTTAACACGACAAGATATCATTGCTTCATTGGCTTAATTAGCAAAAATGAAACAAATAGTTATTGATCAAATGCAAAGAGAGGTGGAGCTTGTTTCACCTCTTTTGCGTATAGTTTCATTAGTTCCGTCACAAACTGAATTATTAGTTGATTTAGGTTTGGAAGAACAGTTAGTTGGTGTAACTAAATTTTGCGTTCATCCAAAAGGATTGAAAAATCGTATTCAACAAATAGGAGGGACCAAAAATGTTGATATTCAAAAAGTCATTGACTTGAAACCTGATTTGGTCATTGGAAACAAAGAGGAAAATTTCAAATCGGATATTGATGAATTGGAAAAACATGTTCCAGTTTGGATGAGTGATATTTACACCTTGGATGATGCGTATGAAATGATTCAACAAATAGGAAAACTGACAGATACTGAGGTAAAAGCTTTGACTTTAATTGATGGAATCAAAAGTGAATTCAAACAACTTATTCCACTAAAAGAAAAAAAGAAATGTCTCTACTTGATTTGGCGTAAACCCTACATGGCAGCAGGAAAGAATACGTTTATTGATCATTTGTTGGAACAATTAGGTTTTGAGAATGCCTTGCAAATTGATCGTTATCCAGAAGTTGAATTCACAAACCTTGGAACTGATTTCATTTTCCTCAGTTCAGAACCTTATCCTTTCAAAGAAAAGCACATCGAAGAATTAAAAGTTATATTTCCAAACGCTGAAATTCGTTTGGTTGATGGAGAGTTTTTTAGTTGGTATGGAAGTCGGTTATTAGATGCTCCAAAGTATTTTAATCAATTATTATCTTACTTTTGAGTATGATTTGGTTGGTAATTGCATTATTTGTTGTGTTGATTTTTGTTCTGATTGTTTTTGTCATTCAGCAACGAAATAATAAACGCAATTTAGAGTTGCTTTCCCAATTCAAAACCAAGTATTTGGATTTGGAAAACTCTATTTCAGACATTAAACTGGAAAATTTAGAATCGAAATTAAATCCACATTTGTTTAAGAATATTTTGAGTTCGCTACAATCTCATGCGTATCAAACATACTTTGCTATTGATAAATTGGCAAATGTCTTGGATTACGTCATTTATGAAAGTAAAAACAAACGTGTTAGTCCAAAACAAGAAATTGAGTTTGCTTTGAATTTGATTGAAATCAATAAAATCAAGTTAAGTCCGCTTTTTGAGTTGAATGTGAAATTGAAAATCGAAGAAGAAAATCCTTTTTATACAAGCAAAACGATCGCACCATTGATTTGTATTGACTTAATCGAAAATGCGTTTAAACATGCCGATATTCAAAGTCCAGATTCATTTATTACAATTGTAATCGAACAGAAAAGTAATTGGATCGCATTTACAGTTTCCAATAAAATTTCTGAAAAACCAAAACTTGAAAAAGCGAATAGTGGATTTGGTTCGAATTCATTAGCCGAACGTTTAGAATTGGTGCACAAAGACGCTTATAAATTGGAACGTTTTATTGAAGGAGACACTTATTTCGCACAATTAAAAATCATTTTCCATGACTAATCGTTTGAAGTGTGTTTTATTGGACGATGAACTATTAAATCTTTCGTATCTTAAGATGATTTTAGATCAATTCCCAGAAGTCGAAGTGGTTAAAACCTTCAATGATCCGCAAGTTTTTTTAAAAGAAATTGGAAAAATTGAATTCGATTGTTGTTTTCTGGACATCCAAATGCCTAAGATAAATGGATTGGAAGTAGCGAAAGAACTTACGAATAAACATGTGGTTTTTATAACTGCTCATAAAGAATTTGCAGCAGATGCATTCGATTTAAATGCACTTGATTACATCCGTAAACCCATTTCAGTTGAACGATTGAAACAAGCTATCGAAAAAATAAAGAAATCTGACGCGAAAAAAGAAAGTAGTCCTGTAATTATTATCAATTCGGACAAAGGGAAAAAACTATTGAAAACTCATGAAATTGTGCACATTGAAACTGCCCCAATCGACAGTAGAGATAAAATCATACTTCTGAGTGATGGAAATGAAGTATTGGGAAAAAATATTTCATTTGATTGGCTATCGAAACAATTGATTGAATTGCCATTTATTCGCGTTAATAAAAAAGAAATCATATCCTTAAATTTTGTTGCTCATTTTACCTTAAATGAAATCACTATTGAATGGAAAGATAAGCAACTCATTAAACGTGTTTCTTTGTCCACTGTTTACAGAAATGAGTTCTTAAACGCCTACGGAAAATAGTTTTATTACATATTTTATTGCTTTTGTTACAGTTTTAAGTAAACTTAATTCAACAGTAACTTTTGCAATTGTTTTTTAAAGCATTTTTGCAAAAAAAACGATGAGATTTTTACTGTTATTTTTCTTAACTCATTCAGCTTTGTACTTTGCTCAAGAAACTAACTATTCCGTTGGTGTTGGATTATATCCTACTGGAAGTGAGTCCGGACTTGGTTTCCGATCGTCAAAAGTGAATAAAACTTGTTTAGATGTGCGCTTTACAAAAACACTTTTCACAACAAATCCAAATACTGGTGGTTTCAATTCAGAAATTAATTTGGTTCATCGAGTAGTAAAACAAGAACGCTTGAATTTTCACATTGGTTATGGTTTCAAAACAGACATCAACGTAAATGTAGGTTCATTGAACAAATATGGAGTTGTTTTCCCAGTTGGAGTTGAAGCATTTCCTTTTCCTTTTCAACAAGCGGGACTCTTTTTTGAAGTAGCCCCTTTTTACATTACAACAACGAATCGATCAGCTCAATTTGGATTACGTTCAGCAGCAGGATTTGTTTTCTATTTCACATCATCTAAAAAATAATCACATGAGAAATTTAAAAAACACACTTTTTTAAATCATAATCATCGGATTTTTCTCCGTTTTAATTTATTGGTTATTTTATTTGGGATCCAAATTAGAAATTGGTAGAAACTTAACAATCGCGACTTCATCCGGACATTGGAAAGAGTTTTTAAACTCAATTGGACACAATTTAAAACATCCTTTGGCGCTTTTATTGGCACAAATTATAACTATTGTTTTAGTTGCTAGATTCTTTGGATGGTTGTTTTCAAAAATTGGTCAACCTTCAGTGATTGGTGAAATTATTGCGGGTATTGCACTAGGGCCATCACTTATTGGAATGTATTTTCCTGATTTTTCTGCAGTACTTTTTCCAGCTGAATCATTGGGGAATTTGCAGTTTTTAAGTCAGATTGGACTTATTTTGTTCATGTTTGTGATTGGTATGGAATTGGACTTGAAAGTCTTGAGAACCAGGGCACATGATGCGGTAGTGATTAGTCACGCGAGTATTATTTTCCCATTTGCTTTAGGAATATTATTGGCATATTACATTTATAGTTCTTTTGCACCAGCGGGAGTTCCATTTTTGTCATTCGCTTTATTCATTGGAATTGCGATGAGTATAACTGCCTTTCCAGTTTTGGCACGGATTGTCCAAGAACGGGGAATTCACAAGACGAAATTGGGTACAATTGTTATTACTTGTGCAGCTGCGGATGATATAACTGCTTGGTGTATTCTGGCGGTGGTAATTGCAATAGTGAAAGCTGGATCTTTTGTCAGTGCAATATATATCATTGTTTTAGCTATCGTTTTTGTGTTCTTAATGATCAAATTGGTTCGTCCTTTCTTAAAAAGAATTGGTGACTTGTATTCCAATAAAGACACCTTGTCGAAACCAATAGTTGCAATATTTCTATTGACATTGATTATCTCTGCTTATTTATCTGAAATCATTGGAATTCATGCTTTGTTTGGTGCATTTATGGCTGGAGCAATCATGCCTGATAATGCAAAATTTAGAAATATTTTCATTGAAAAAGTGGAAGATGTTTCTCTAGTTTTGTTGCTTCCATTGTTCTTTGTTTTCACGGGTTTACGTACAGAAATCGGATTGATCAATGACATTCATTTATGGAAAATAACAGGATTAATTGTCTTGGTTGCAATCGTTGGGAAGTTTTTAGGAAGTGCATTAGCGGCAAAATTTGTCGGACAAAATTGGAAAGACAGTTTGGTAATTGGTGCTTTGATGAACACACGTGGTTTGATGGAGTTAGTTGTACTTAATATCGGATATGATTTAGGCGTTTTAACACCAGAAGTTTTCTCGATGATGGTTATAATGGCTTTATTTACAACATTTATGACAGGTCCAGCTTTGGATTTAATCAATTGGTTGTTCCGTAAAAAGAAAGAAATCAACACAACAGAAATAAATGAATTAGGGAAGTACAGAATTCTAATTTCCTTTGAAAATTCAGATGCAGGGAAATCATTGTTGCATTTTGCAAATGGAATCATCAAAAAAATGCGCAATACTACGTCTATTACAACGATGTATTTAGCGCCCAGCGAACATTCACATCATTTCAACATCAATGATTTCGAAAAAGAAACATTTGAACCAATCATTGAAGAATCGAAAGAATTGAATCAAAAAATAACTACTTATTTTAAGTCTTCAACTGATGTTTATGGTGATATTTCAGAAGTAGCGAATAAAGGAGAATACGATTTGTTATTGGTGAGTGTGAATGAATCGATATACGAAGGGACCTTATTGGGTAAAATTCTTGGTTTCACAACACGAATCATCAATCCAGATAATATCATTAATCAAGTTACGGGTAAGGATAATTTGTTTGAAAATTCGACATTTACAGAAAATACAAGAAACTTATTGGCACGAACAACGATTCCGATGGGCTTGTTAATCGATAGAGGATTGGTTAAAATGGACAAGATTTTCATTCCTTTTTATTCGATTCATGATACATTTACCTTGGTTTATGCTCAGAAGTTTATTAATAATTCGGGGGCACAAGTAACTTTTTTAGATGCCTCTGGTGAAATTAAAAAACACGCTGAGATTAAAGAACAGATTAGAGGAATCGAGCAATCAGCGCCAAATCATATTCATTTGATACAGGATCAAGAGATGAATAAAGAGTTTTTGCAACAATTTGATTTAATATTGATGAGTTTGGATGCTTGGAAGAATTTGGAAGACACAAAAGCGCCGTGGTTGACAGACATTCCTTCAACGATTATTTTAAAAGAGTAATCTTACAATTATCAATTATCATCCCGATAGCTATCGGAAGAAAATGTAAAAAGTGGTTTCCTACGTGTACTTTACATGAAATTAAAAGAATTTATGTGAAGTAATTCAGCTTTATTACTTCACGTAACGGTAAAAGGCGTGACGTTTCCCAATTTAGCTAAATTACCTTACGTAACGGTAAAAGGCGTTACATTTCCCAATCCAGCTAAATTACCTTACGTAACGGTAAAAGGCGTGACGTTTCCCAATCCAGCTTTATTACCTTACGTAACGGTAAAAGGCGTGACGTTTCCCAATCCAGCTTTATTACCTCACATAACGGTAAAAGACGTGACATTTCGTAATCCAGCTTTATTACCTCACGTAACGGTAAAAGGCGTTACATTTCCCACTTGTACTTCACATAAAATTAAAAGAATTTGTGTGAAGTAATTTAGCTAAACAACTTTAGATATTAAAAAAGGCGATAGTGAAACACCTCTTAATTAATTAACAAGCAATTGTTTGGCATTAAATAAAGGAAAAGATTACATATAAAAAAGACAGCATCACTGCTGTCCCTTACATTCAAACTTTAAATTAAAATATAAACAAATGATTTACAACAAAGTTGTAGGACATACATATTCTGTTTTTGGAATCGAAGTTTTTGTTAAATCTCCCATTCCGCCAATTACATCTTTGAAATTATGGTAACCTCTCGATTTTAATATCGATGCTGCTATCATACTTCTGTATCCTCCAGCACAATGCAAGATGAAATCTTTGTCTTTTGGAAATTCAGCTAAATGTTGATTGATTTCATTCAAAGGAATAGAATACGCATCCACTACATGTTCCGAATCAAATTCACTTTTTCTGCGAACATCAATTAAAACTGTGTCTTTTGTATAACTATCAGCTACTTCTTGTGCGGTCATTCGTTCAACTGTATCGATTTCTTTTCCAGTGTTTTTCCATGTTTCAAATCCTCCGTTCAAGAATCCAATCGTATGATCATATCCAACACGTGACAAACGAATAATAGCTTCTTCTTCTTTTCCTGGGTCGGTTACCAACAAAATCTCTTGTTTAATATCTGTAATCAATTCACCCACCCACATGGCGAAATTTCCTTCCAGTCCAATGTTTATTGAGTTCGGTATAAATCCTTTTGAAAATTCGTTAGGATCACGTGTGTCTAAAATCAGCGCATTCGTTTCGTTTGCAACTAATTCAAATTCCTCTGCATTCAGCGCTTTTTTCCCACGATCGAGCACGGTGTCTAAACTTTCGTAGCCTTGGATGTTCATCAACACATTTTTCGGGAAGTATCCTGGAGGATTTGTCAAACCAGTCAACAATTCGTCGATGAATTC
>JBKDZA010000158.1:0-14705 GCA_046308455.1 Fluviicola sp. | reverse complement strand
GATTTGGTTTATGTAAAAAACAATGTTTCCTATTTACGTCAAAAATTAGATGCTTTTTTAGAAAATAACGACCAATTTGAAAAAGCATCTTCTGGAAGAACTTTCTATAGTTTCGATGCACAAATGGACAAAAGTTTCAATCGCGGTTACACGGATTACTTCGTAAACATGCGAAAGGCGAGAATCGGATCTTGGGAAACGCCCAAATCTCAAGGTGAATATATCGGTAAATTGTTAGGAGTAAAAGCAAATGGCTATTTAATTGAAAATGCTGAATTACTTAACAATGGAGATGGTTTGTATTTCGTAAATGAAGAAGGTCATGCGGATGGCGATCGCGTAAATATTATCATAAACGGACTTGTGGTTCCAAATAATTTCCGAGAACTTCCTGTTGGAACAGTAATTTATAGAAATCACGATGCCGCATTTACAAAATTACTCGAAAGAGACGATGCAGCTGTTCGTAAAATTGGTGTAAAATTCGAATTCACAGAAGTTGAAAAAGGCTTTTTGTTGACAGCTTTGGATGAAGATGGACATAACTGTTCCGTAGTTTTAGAAGTGGAAAAAGAACAAACAAAAACGGGTGAATCTATCGAAGAAAACATCAAGAAAAATCTTGCTAAAACAGGAAATACGCCTTTTATAGTTGATGACATTGAAATCAATTTTTCAGCTTCATGGTTTTTACCTATTTCAAAAGTGAATGAAGTGCGCCGTGAAGTGTTGGAGAAGTTAATCGAAACACGTGTTCGTGAATACCACCGTGAAGAAAAACAAATCGAAAAAACGGATCATCCGTATCCAGTTGAGAATTTAGATTTCACCTACAATGTATCGAATAAACTAGCACGACAATTTTACCACCGTCATGGTGTAAAAGAAATTGAAAAAGCCTTTGAATTGCAATGGGATCCTGGAAAATCACGTGTTATGACCACAAAATACTGCGTGAAATACGAATTAGGTAAATGTCCACGTTTCCAAAGAGAAACAATGGGTGAAAAAGTCAAAGAACCTTTGGTACTCAAACAAGGGGAAATTGAATACAAACTGAAGTTCAATTGTAAACCGTGTGAAATGGAAATTTGGGAAAAAGACGCTGAATTTGAAATCGAAGAAGAGGGAATTTGGGATGAAAGATAAAAAACAGATTTTAATTCTTAAATTTCGCTTTAATTGAATCTCATCTAAATGAAATTACTCGTATTACTTTCAGTATTATTTGTTTCACCTCTGTTTTCTCAAGAAAACTTTTGGGATAAACTTCCAAAACCTATTGGTTATGTGAATGATTTCGAAAACATTCTTACTCAAAAAGAAGAAAAAGAATTGAATAAATTGATAACTGATTATGAGAAAAAAACAACAGTAGAAATTGCTATTGTTACTATTCCAACTTCAGCTACGTCTAAAGAAAAATTTGATGATTTGTCACTTTACATCGCTAAATCGTGGGGTGTTGGAAAAAAGGTGAAAAACAATGGAATTTTAATCGCGATTTCAAATGGTTATAGTAAGATTCGAATTCAAAATGGTTTAGGGATTGAGAAAATCATATCTGATGAGACGACCAAGAAAGTCATTGATGAAAAAATGATTTCTTCTTTTAAAGAAAGTAATTATTTTGAAGGCTTAAAAAATGGAGTAATTGAGTTAATTCGTATTCTAGATAAAGAAGAATTAAGTTCAAAATATGATGATTCTTTAATTTCTCAATTAGCAAACAAAGAAATTACTTCACTAGATAGTAATAATTCAGTTTATTGGGAAATTATAAAAAGAAGTGAGAAATCTATCCCTTCATTGATTGAAAGTTTATGCGACACTACATTGACAAGTATTTATGATAAATGTAAGGGTGGATATTTAACAATTGGAGATGTATCTTATTTTGCTTTGGAAGAAATCGCAGAATTTCCAGTTTTTTTAGTTACAAAAATCCAATTCTGTACAATTGATGATGGTTGTTGGAGCTTTTATGACTTTATGTATTTACAAGAAAATAAACTTGAATTTCAAAAAATGGTAAGAGATTTTTACAAATCAAATGACTACAAGTTCAAGAAATTCAAAAAGGATGAAATGAATCCAGCTAGAACTAAATTTAAAATTACTGGAAAATTATATTTAAAATCTTAAAAAAAATAACTCAACTTAAATCATTTTTCTTTTTAAAAGCTATTTTTCGTTTTTGAATTTTCACTCCAAATAAACTCATTTTGTCCATTCCTAAATTGAAATGGCTGTTTAAATAAATTTAGTTGGGAATTTAAATGTTTATTTATTAGTTTCGTTTCAACTTATAAATTATTAAATCATTTAAATTTTTAACAATGAAAAAAAATGTTCTAATCAATCAATTACTTAATTTCATTAACTATGCCACTGAATCTCAATTAGACGAGTTCGCAGATTCAGAATCTAAACCAGGTCTAGGTAAAACAATTGCAATTGCTATTAAAGCAGCTCAAAATGAGTTTATTGATGCTAAATTTACTTCAATTGATCAATTGAAATCAATCAAGGGTTTAGGTGAAGAAAAAATCACTGCAATGCTTTCTGCTATTGAAAAAATGGAAGACAAATCATTCATCAAGTCGCGATCAATGTTTTCGTTTTCTGGAAATGCTCCAGAATTTAATGATTTAGAAGGTCGTGTGAAATTTGTGCCAATTGAAAATTCTACTTCGAAAGTGGAAGGTGAGAATTCTTACCAATTATTTTACGACAAAAGTTTGGATAAAGAAAAGTTGTTTCAATTAATTTCAAATTCAGTTAATTATTTAAATAGTTGGCAAGACGAATGGTTTGTAATCCAAGGAAATGATGGGAAATATCTTTCTGCAAATCCAACAACAGGTGTGGTTAGCTTTGTCTCAGCAATTGGTACTACTGGGATGGAATATTTTAAAATTCATACAGGTTTAAATCAACATTCCCAACAAGATCCAAATGCTGGAACAAATAGAGATGTTCAAAAATATTCATTTCTGTATGCAATTCTTCAGTGTAAAGCAGATACAACTGTTGGTGTTCCTAACATTACAAAATCTTTGTACATTGATTATGCAGATCGAAAAGTAAAATATGGCACTCCGGCAAGTTCAGCAAATTTTCCTATTCATTTTGATATTTATGGAATTTATGGTCAACCTTCTTGGATAAATGGACAAAATCCTTTTAGAAGTTTCACTTTGTTGACTTATTTTAGCAATACGATTCAAAATCCAGATCAACGCGTTTTCCTCAGTCAAGAAGGGGCAGAGTTAAAAGGTTTAAGTGCGAGCAATGTAGGTTGGTGGCCGAAGATTTGGTTGAGATATATTGATGTTATTGAAAATATTTCAATCAAAGGTGTATATGATACTGGAAATTATATAAATATGCATCTCAATGTTTCAAACAGTAATTCTGTTTCGTTTATCAGCCTTAACGGAGGACAAATAAATCCTCAAAGTACACAATTCGATATGATTTGTTTCTATGGTTTTTGGGGAGATAGAAAACAAATTGTAATGAAAGTTTACTTTAGGTCAAAAGTGAATAACAAGTTTCTTTCAGTGGATATAAATGGAGTTGTAACTTGTAATTCCACTAATATGGGGAATAATGAAACTTTCTTTGTTGAAAATGGATGGGGAACATCAACTGAAGATGTTTTCCTAAAAACATATCACGGGAAATATTTATATAATTACATAGGTTACGCGAAAGCTGATTCAAATACCCCAGTAGTATTCGAACCCTTTAAAATAATTATCCCTTAATTTTTTTGATATAAATTACAAATGAAAGGAGGAACTATTCCTCCTTTTGTTTTTTTAGGTCATTTTCTCAATTTATTTTCCAATAATACTGAAATAACTAATTTCTTACTAAAAGCTTTTTTTCGTATTTTCACAACCCAAAGTTTGAATTCATGAAAAACCTTGTTTTTTTACTACTTTTCTTCCCATTTTTTGTGTTTGCACAACCTTATGCTGGCGAAGGAAAACCTTTTATCCCCAAAAAACCAAAAGGAGCTAGTTGTGCTCCTGCAAATGCAAAATCGTATTTGGAATACAACAATGTACGTGCATTAATTCATACTGGAGGAAATATCTGGCAAATCCCTGGTCAAAATCTATCCCAATACGAAATTCCAAAAAACTCTGGAATTCATGCTTTTTTTACAAGCGCACTGTGGATGGGGGGAACAGACGTAAATGGACAATTAAAATTAGCTGCTCTTCGTTACCGAGATGGAAACGATTATTGGACAGGACCACTTACTGAAACTTCAGCGGAAATCGACCCTTCAGAATGTTATAAATACGACAAACATTTTGCTTCTTCGCAAGATTTAGTCCGTGAATTCGATGCGTGGTATGCTCAAGGTCTTCTCGATCAACAAAATGGAACTAATCTCCAAAATGAATTGTTCCCCAATTATCAAGTTCCAAGTTTTGTGAAAGATTGGCCTGCTCATGGAGATATTTCCAAAGGTCAAGATTACTATTTGGCACCCTTTTATGACCGCGATTTAGATGGTGATTACGATTGGACTAAAGGCGATTATCCTTGGTACGATATTACTTTGACAAAAGAATGTACTGTCGATCGTAAAGTATCACTTTATGGAGATTACAACTTGTGGTGGGTCATGAACGATAAAGGAAATATTCATACTGAATCTGGTGGTGAACCAATTGGAATGGAAATCCGCGCGCAAGCATTCGCCTTTGCTACAAACGACGATGTCAATCAAATGACTTTCTACAATTACGAATTAATCAATCGAGGAACGCAAACTCTTTATGACACTTATTTCGGAATCTTTATCGATGGGGCTCTTGGAAATCCATTCGACGATTACGTTGGTTGTGATGTGCAAAGAGGTTTGGGTTATGTATATAACGGAAATGCTTACGATGCTGATAATAATGGATTTAGAGGATACGGAAACAATCCACCAGCTGCAGGTGTAGACTTTTTTGAAGGTCCTTACCAAGACAACGATTCAATCGATAATGCTTACGGAATTGGTCCAAATGAAGCCCTAAATGGAATTGGTTACGGTGATGGAATTCCAGATAATGAACGGTTTGGAATGCGCAGATTTTTATATTATATCAACTCTGGAGGTGGAGCAAATCCAAACCAAACGGATCCAACAAGTGCAGCGCATTACTACAACTTCTTACGTGGACGTTGGAAAGACAATACTCCTTTTTATTATGGAGGAAGTGGTCATATTTCAGATCCTGAAGCAAATACGAGTGTTCCATGCGATTTCATGTTTCCTGGTGATACTGATCCATTAGGATGGGGAACAGGTGGAAATCCACAACCACTTTGGACCGAACAAACAGCCAACAATCAACCATTCGATAGAAGATTCGTTCAATCTGCAGGGCCATTTATCCTAACACCAGGAGCTGTAAATAATATTACTGTTGGGATGGTTTGGGCACGTTCAACTTCAGGTGACCCTTTTGAATCTGTTGAAGCACTTAGAATTGCGGATGATAAAGCTCAAGCCTTATTTGAAAATTGTTTCCGTGTTTTGGAAGGTCCTCATGCGCCTGATTTAACAGGACAAGAACTAGAAAACGAAGTGATTTTATACCTCGACAATCAACAGCCAAGTAACAATCAAGGCGAAGAATACAAAGAATTAGATCCATTCATTGCAACAGCTTTGCCTAACCCAGATAAATATTACCGTTTTCAAGGTTATTTGATTTATCAATTGAAAAATGATAAAGTTTCAGCTGGCGATTTATTCGATCCTACAAAAGCACGTTTAGTCGGACAATGTGATGTTAAAGATAGTGTTGACCGCTTAGTCAATTTTGAGCAAAACGATGATTTAGGAACAAGTATTCCTGCCTTAAAAGTTGATGGTGAAAACAAAGGAATTAAACATTCTTTTCGTATTACTCAAGATGCTTTTGCAACTGGAGATACACGCTTAATCAATTTCAAACGCTATTATTACATGGCAATTGCATACGCGCACAATAGTTTCAAAAAATACGACCCAACTGATCCCTCGCAATTAGATGGTCAAAAAATGCCTTTCCTTGGGAGTCGTAAATCAGCTATCGGGGAGGTTCGAATTCTTGAAATGATTCCTCACAATCCGATGCCGGAACAAATGGGTACTGCTCATTTTGCATCCTATGGTTTTCAACCCGAAATTACACGAATTGATGGTATCGGAAATGGTTTGAATGAAGTGGATATTACCGAAAATTCTGAAGCACAAATCTTAGCAAATGGAAGTTTAGATCGCTTAACATACCAAGCAAATAAAGGTCCGATTCAAATTAAAGTAATTGATCCCTTGAATGTTGTCGACGGCTATTTTCAATGCAAAATAAACGATTACGGAACGAATCCAATTGACAGTGCTTCTTATACGTTGTATCGTTATGATTTCGAAGGTGGAACAATTTTAGACTCCATTCAAAGTGACAAAACAATTCATATTGAAAACGAACAAATCATCCCGCAATGGGGAATTTCAGTTTCGATAAAAAATGAAAATTATTACGAAGTAAGTGGACCAGATGTTGAATACAGATTGTTCGCAGAACCAATTACAAGTACAATTTCTTTTGCAAATGCAAGTAAACCTTGGTTAACAACCTTCAATGATGTCGATAGCTATACTCCTGAAAACTGGATTTTAAGTGGTCCAACACCAATCGACACGAATTTAAATGATCCAAGTTTAGGAGTGTTCAATCCAGTAAACTATGCCGACTTTATTTCCATTGATCCAGAACAGAAATATGAGAAACTCTTGGATGGTGGAATATCACATTTCTCAGTTGTTGGAGCAAATGTTGCTGGTTTCCCTATTCAAACTCCGTCCTTCTTTTTAGGGTTAAGTGGCGCAAGAGATTTAAGTACAATCGCTCGTGCAAGTGGAGTTGATATTGTATTTACCAATGATCGCTCAAAATGGACACGTGTACCAATCATTGAATTAGGAACAGAAACAAGTTTAACAATTGGAAATGCTCAAAAAGGGACGTTACGCAAAAGTCCAAGTGTTGACAAATTCGGAAATAATGACGGATCTGGACAAGGAATGGGTTGGTTCCCAGGTTATGCAATTGACGTAGAGAAAGGAATTCGCTTACAAATGGCTTTTGGTGAAAATTCGATGTATCAATCTCAAAATGGAGCAGATATGTTGTGGAATCCAACTGCAACTTTAGCTGACCAAAATGGAAATTACTTCATGGGTGGACAACATACCATTTACGTTTTCGGTGAAAACATCGGAAATTCCGGCTGTCCGGGTTACGACGAAAACAATTTATTCATTGCTCAAAAATTAGCAACTACTTCTTCGAGTGAATATCTTCGAGCATACCGTAACTTAATGTGGGTTATGCAACCAAGATTGAATTCAGATTATTCTTTATTGGAAACAGAGGCGCGTGTTCGTGTTCGAATTAATAAAGAATACACGAAATATGCTGCGACTGGTTTAAACAACGACAGACCTTTGTATGGATGGAGTATGAAAGATTACCGAACATCTACGAATGATGGCGGAGCAGTTGTTTCAGCTCTTGATTTAATTAATGTGGTTCCAAATCCATATTATGCGTATTCAGAATATGAACGCAACAAAGTTGACACACGTGTAAAAATCACAAATCTTCCTACAAAATGTACTGTTTCGATTTATACAATTAGTGGAAAACTAGTAGAACGATTTGAAAAAGATACTGAAATTACATTCCTTGATTGGAAGTTAACAAATTCCATTGGGATTCCTGTCGCCTCTGGAATTTATCTAATTCATGTTTCTGTTCCAGGAGTTGGAGAAAGAGTCATAAAATCGTTTATTGGAATGCGTCAGTTGGACGTTCAAGGATTCTAAATGGAAAAACCAATTATTGATGTAATTATTCCTGCTCACAATGAGCAAGATTCAATCGGAAAAGTAATAGCGGATATTCCCAAAGAATGGGTGCGAAATATCATTGTTGTCAGTAATTGCTCAACGGATAATACGAAAATAAACGCTGAAAAAGCAGGTGCAATCGCATTGGAGGAAAATCGAAAGGGATACGGATGGGCATGTTTGAAAGGAATGGATTACTCGTTTCAATCGCCAAGTGATATTATTGTTTTTTTAGACGGAGATTATTCAGATTATCCACAAGAATTATCTTTAGTTGTCGCTCCAATTCTTGAAGGAAAAGCTGATTTAGTAATTGGTTCCAGAAGTTTAGGGAAAAGGGAAAAAAAATCAATGACTCCACAACAAATATTTGGAAATTGGTTGGCAACGTTTTTAATTCGAATTTTTTATCGACATAAATTTACAGACTTAGGTCCTTTTCGTGCAATAAAAACGGACGTATTGAAAGACCTCAAAATGAACGATAAAACGTATGGTTGGACGATAGAAATGCAATTGAAAGCACTGAATAAAAAATACATCTGCACGGAAGTTGCTGTGAATTATAAACAACGAATTGGGGTGTCAAAAGTTTCTGGAACTGTAAAAGGTACTGTACTTGCCGGAATAAAAATTATATTTGCAGTCTTCAAATACTTGTGGAAGAAGTAAAACCCAGTAAATGAATACTTTAAACTAATTAGATGAATAAATTTTTAGCATTTGTTTTTTCGTTTTTCATGATTGTAGCTGCACAAGCTCAAATGAAAAGATCTGTTTCTGGATTTTTTTTAGACAGAAGAACGAAAGGTCCTGCCGATGAGGTTCCTGTTCAATTGATTAACAAGGAAACAAAAAAGAAATATACTGCAATCACTGATGATGAAGGTAAATTCTTATTTAAAAATGTAAAATTAGAAGCAAAAGATACAGTTTTGTTCGTGCTTTCTGTTGCTAGTAAAGATTATAAACCAGAAAACTTTTTGGTGAAAATCGATACGAAACACAAAGGCGAATACAAAATGTCGAAAACAAATCCGTTTCAAACCAACTTGAAAGTAACGTGGTTATTTAATTGGGGTGATTCCGGAAAAGAAGGTACAGCTGAATACAAAGAACATTATTGGTCACATTTTACTGCAAAAGTAATTCTTGTGATTTATGCAATGTGTTTGATTTTAGTGTTCATATATTCATTGATTCAATTATCACTTTCAATTGCATACGCTCGTAACAGAAAGAAAAAAGCGGCTGTTGTTCAACCAGATTTTAATCCTGAAACAGCACTTACTGTTACGATTCAATTGCCAATGTACAATGAAATGTATGTGGCTGATCGTATTATTGAAACATGTGCTGCATTCGATTATCCGCGTGATAAATTCGATATTCAAGTTTTGGATGACTCTACAGATGAAACAAAAGATTTAATTGCGAAAAAAGTTGCTGAAATAGCTGCAATGGGAATTCAAATCGAACACATTCACCGTGTTGACAGAACAGGTTACAAAGCAGGTGCACTAGATGCAGCAATGGATCGTGTGAAAGGTGAATTTATCGCAATTTTCGATGCGGATTTCGTTCCAGATAAAGATTGGTTACAAAAAACAATGCCTCATTTTGAAGGAAATCCAGAAGTTGGAGTTGTTCAAACGCGTTGGGGACATTTAAATAAATCGTATTCTCTTTTAACTGAATTACAAGCATTTGGATTAAACGGTCACTTCGCTGCAGAGCAAGGTGGACGAAATGCTTCAGGACATTTTATCAACTTCAACGGAACTGGTGGTATTTGGCGTAAAGCGTGTATCGAAAGTGCAGGAGGTTGGGAACACGATACCTTAACTGAAGATTTAGATTTAAGTTACCGTGCACAAATGCGCGGATGGAAATTCAAATACTTGGAACACGTTGTTGCTCCTGCTGAATTACCAATTACCATGTCAGCGTTAAAAGCACAACAACACCGCTGGATGAAAGGTGGAGCTGAGTGTTTCGTGAAAATGTGGAAAAGTATCTTGACCTTCAAAGGAGTGAAATTCTCTGATCGCGTTCACGGAATGGCACACTTATTCAACTCGTCTGTATTCTTTTTCATTTTGATCATGTCGTTGATGAGTTTGGCGGTTTTACATATCAAAGATTCATTCTCTGATTTGAATTACGTGATTCGTTACGGTGTAATCTTTATTTCGTCAACTGTTTTCTTAATGTATTACTATTGGTTAGCATACCGCGATAAAACAGATAATACCTTTACTTCGTTGATCCGATTCATTGGACGTTTCTTCCAATTCTTAGTTGTATCTCTTGGTTTATCGTTGAGTAACACGGTAGCAGTTTTGGAAGGGTACCTTGGAATCAAAAGTTCGTTTGTTCGTACTCCAAAATTCAATGTAAATAAAAAAGCTGAGTTCAAAGGAAATAAATACGATAAGAAATCTATTTCATTGATTACAATTGGTGAGGGAATTTTAATGGTTGTATTTGGTTTTACAGCTGTGAATCGTGCAATCTATTTAGATTTCGGTATGGTTCCTTTCCACGCGATGTTAGCAACAGGATACGGATTGGTATTCTTCAACTCAATGAAAGAATTGCGACAAGGAGCTTAAATGCAAGCAAAAAAATATACTAAAACACAGGCCGGATTGATTCTTCAATTCGGTCTTGTTGTTTTCAGTTCATTGGTCTTTTGGATTCCTAGAGATAATTATATTCTGCTCTTACTCGATATCGGAATTCTTGCGTTTTTCTACCAGCAAATTTGGAAGCAAAAACTAAGCGTAAGTCCAATTATGTATGGATTGATTTTTTGTTCAGCTTTGTTGGCTCCAACCAATTTATCTCAAGATGTGTATCGCTTTATTTGGGATGGAAAATTGATTTTAAACGGTTACAATCCGCATGATTTTCGTCCAAAAGAATTAATCAATCAAATGGGTTTTTCTTCTGGAAATTGGAGAGAACTTTACAGAGGAATGGGACCACTTTCACAAGAAAATTATTCCTGTTATCCATTTGTGACTCAAATCTATTCTATCTTTTCAGCTTTCATTCCTGTTGTTTGGATTCAAGTACTTGTGATGAAGGTTTTATTCATCGTTACTTTTGTGATGACTATTCAGTCAACCCGAAAACTATTGGAGTTCCTGAAGCTTCCAAAGCACTATTTACATTTGTTTTGGTTGAATCCATTGGTTTTGATTGAAGGACTTGGGAACTTACATTTCGAATGGGTCATGTTATGTTTTGTAGCATCTGGAATTTATTTTTTAACGCAAATCAATTATTTAAATGCTTCTATTTTTATCACTTTAGCCATTCAAGCCAAGTTGATTCCTTTTTTAATGTTGCCTTTCTTTGTTCGTAATCTCGGATGGAAAAAAAGCATCTTTTTTGGACTTTCAGTTGTAGTTTTATTCTTCATAAGTTCAATGATTTTTATTCATCCATCGAATCTGGGTAATTTTCTTGAATCTATAAAATTGTATTACGGAAGATTTGAATTCAATTCACCTATTTTCGCCTTTTATCTCGACTATGGTTTTTGGAAATATGGTTTCCATCCAATTGGATCTTAGGCAAGAAGATTGGCATTTTACGGATTCCTAGCCTTACTGACATTTTGTTTTTATCGCTTGAAACAAAACGAAGATTGGAAAGTCTTCTTTTCAAGAATGGCGTGGGCAACAACCATTTATTATTTCTTTGCAACTACTATACATCCATGGTATTTGATTTTTCCGCTCTTTTTTGGAATTCTTAGTCAGAATAAATTGACCATCTATTGGAGTTTCTTAGTTTTTTTAAGTTACCTATTTTATGATTTGAAACTAAAAGAGATGTACGATTGGATTAGAATTGTCGAATATGCTTTGTTGTTAATCTTTTCATTTTCCTTTCTAAAGTCTGAATGGAGAAACTTTAAAATAAATTATTTTTCTACCTCTAATTGATTTTTTAAATGATTATCTTTAGTTCTAATTGATGAAAATCATACTATTAATGAAACAACTATCACTACTATTTTTCTGTTTATTTCCACTGTTTGTATTTTCTCAAGAATCACAATCATGTACCAGTTTACTCAAGAAATATTCCGTCCAAACTGCAGATAGTGCAAAATTAGTTCAATTAGTTGATGAAGTTCAGAGTTTAATCAACAACGACTACGAAACCTGTATTTGTATTTGCAAAGAAGGAATAAAACGAAGTAAGTTGATTCAAAATGATCACTTAAAGTTTTCCTTTATGAGTTTGATGGGATATGCTAAAAAAGTTAAAGGTGATTATAACGGAGCAATTGAGTCTTTTTTACAAATACTTAAACAAGCAGAAACAAGTCGTTCAGAATATTCTACGCGATCAACGATGAGTAATTTAGCATCCACTTATCTAGATATACGTAATTACAAAAAAGCGGAATATTACTATTTAAAATCATATAGTCTTCTTTCCAAGTCTGATAAAAACTTTAAGGTAATTCAAAATCGTTTTTATGTCAATTATGGCTATTTGAAAGATGAAATGCAACAACACGATAGTGCAATTTATTTTTTCAATAAAGCGGAAAAAAACTTTCAAGGAGATGACTATGAGAAAGCAAATTTATTTCTAAATAAAGGTCGTGCTTACATGAATTTGAAACAGAATAATTTAGCGAAAATCAATCTTGAAAAAGCAGAAAAATTATTCAAAGAATACGAAGATGTTGATGGTGAAATTCGGATACATTTAAATTTAGCAGAGATTCTTCTAGATGAAAAAAAATACATTGAGGCAAAAATTGAAGCTGAACTAAGTTTGAAATATGCCTTCGAAATTTCCTCCGATTATTTGCGTGTTTCAGCGTATGATTTACTTTCTCGGATCAATGAAGCAAGTGGACAAATGGAACAAGCATTAATCTACAATAAAAAATACCACAGCTTAAACGATTCCTTGCTTTCAACAGAAAAGGAAATCCAAATTGACATCTTACAAGAATCCTTTGAGGGTGAATTAAAAGACCGAAAAATCTCCTCTTTTAAAAAGCAAATCAAACTGAAGGAAAAACAAAAATGGATCTATATTTTAATTATTGGTTTCATTACCTTGAGTGCCTTTGGATTGGTGTTTATTTTGTACTTATGGAAACGTAAGAATTCCCGATTAAAGTCACTCGTTGATCAAAAAAACCATTTGATGTCTGAAATTCATCACCGTGTGAAAAACAATTTGCAATTGATTTCAAGTTTGTTGGATTTACAATTACAAGAACTCAGCGATGAACAGGCAATCAAGGCATTAACGGACAGTAGAAATCGCGTTTTATCAATGTCGTATTTGCACCAACAGTTATACATTGGCGAAGATGTACGCTATATTTCTACAAAGATTTATTTTGAAAAATTGATTGAAATCTTGATACAATCCATGTCGAAAGCGAATGAAATTCAATTTGAAACACAAGTAGAAGACTTAAATTTGAGCATCGATGATGCCATTCCTTTAGGATTGATCGCAAATGAATTAATTACGAATTCCATCAAATATGCGTTCAAAGATCAAAGTGAAAAGAAAATTTCAATTCACTTAGCTTTGAAAAATGAGCTGTTGTATTTTTTAGTTGCAGATAATGGAGTAGGGATGACTTCCCAAAATAAAAATGGTTTTGGACTGCAAATTATTCGCTCATTGTCACGACAAATGCGTGCTGAACAAAAAGTAAGTCTTGAAAACGGAACAAAAGTGGAATTAACAATTCATAAATTTAATGTGTATGCAAAAATGTAATGTGATTGTTGTTGAAGACGAAGCAATTATTGCGGATTATATCGCACTTTGTGTGGAGGAAATTGGTCATTCTATCATCGAAATTTGTGATGAAGCAGAATATGCATTGGATTCAATTGAAATTGAAAAACCAGACTTGGTCTTATTGGACATCCGAATTAACGGTAAAAAAGACGGTGTTGATATTGCGCACGAATTGAATAAACGTGGGATTCCATTTATTTTTATTTCATCAAATGCGGACGATAAAACATTGGATCGCGTGAAATTGACGAATCCTTTGGGTTTTGTGTTTAAGCCTTTTAGTCGGGAACAGTTTAAGTTGTCGTTTGAATTAGCGATGAGTAATTACAAGTTTCACCAAATGAATCATACTTCAGTATACAAAGTTGAGAAAATCCCTTCCGATTTCCATTTGTCTCCCACTGAATTGGAATTGTTGCGTTTATTGTGTGATGGAAAGACGACTAAAGAAATTGCAATGGAGCGAAACAAAAGTTATGAAACGGTATCCAAGCAACGAAAAAGTATCATCGAGAAAATGGCGGTTTCGAATTCGAATCATGCGGTAGCGATTGCACAACAAAATGGGTGGTTTATTTGATAGTGACTTGTCAAGGCATTAGGTTTTAGGTAAAAGGCATTAGTCGGCAGTAATATGGTTTTGTTGTAACATGACATTTTGAGTTCCTCAGCAAGCTCTTCATTCTTCATTCTCAATTCCTTTGCGTTTCTGCGCCTTTGCGGTTTTTAAACTTTAGTTTACGTTGATTTATCCAATAAATTATGACCTTTAATAATAAGAATATCTTGAAACAACTAATCATCCCCTCAATCCCTCCTCAAGGATCTAATCTTTATACACATTTACCTTTTAATAATTAATGGTTTTAAAACATTGAATATCAGTTAAATAGCTTGCTAATTTGATTGTTTTTGAGTATCTTTATTTATGGTTAAAAGCTGTTATTCAGGTATTTATGATGATTTTATTCCTGATTGTAGATTGAGA
>JBKDZA010000157.1:0-3433 GCA_046308455.1 Fluviicola sp. | reverse complement strand
ATGAAATTTCTATTCCAATTCTTCCTGTTGGAGAAAATGTTTTAGAAATAAAATTGATTGACTTTGAAAACAATTACTCAAATAAATCCATTCTCATTCCGATTTATGTGAAACCGCCTTTTTGGCAACGATGGTGGTTCTATCTAATTTTAATTATTGGAGTTGCTTCAGTTAGTTTCTTTGTATTTAGAAAACGAATTAATATTCTTCGAAAACGTCAAGAATTGAAACTGCATCAATTACGACTCGAAAATGAATTGCGCTTAACCCAGCAAAATGCTTTGAAATCACAGATGAATCCGCATTTTTTGTTCAATGTACTGAATTCAATTAAAGGATTTATTTATGAAAATGACAAGAAAAATGCAGCGAGGTATTTAAGTGATTTTTCAAATTTGGTTCGAAAGATTTTGGAAATGAGTTCTTTGTCAACGGTGTCCTTGGCTGAGGAGATTGAAACATTGAATCTCTATATCAATTTAGAATCAATGCTTCTTGAAAATGATTTTCATTATGAGCTTAAAGTAAATCCAACTGTTGAAACAAATAGCATTCAAATTCCAGCGTTATTGCTCCAGCCTTACATTGAGAATTCCTTTAAGCATGGACTTCGCCACAAAAAAGGAGATAAAAAAATTACCGTTTCATTTGAAAAAGAAGGGGAATACTTAGTCATTAAAATTGAAGATAATGGAATTGGTCGAATGGCTGCGAATGAAATAAATCAACACTCGAATCACAAATCGTTTGCAATGAATGCAAATCAAAAAAGAATTGAATTGTTAAATTTTGAAAAAGAAGGCGTTATTGGTGTCGAATTTACTGATTTAGTTGACGATAAAAACGCTGCAATAGGAACACGAATTACATTAAAGTTTCACTTAATCTACAAAAATGAAAGCTATACTAATTGATGATTCCAAACAAGCAAGGAAATTGTTGCGTTTGATGTTGGCTGAACTAACACCATTTGTTCAAGTTGTTTGTGAGCTGGAAGATGCATCTAATGCTAAAAACACAATCATTGATCTAAAACCAGATGTTATTTTTCTAGATATTGAAATGCCTGGAATAACAGGGGTACAATTTGCGGAAGACTTACACAAGAATAACATTTCAGGAGCAATAGTTTTTACAACAGCTTATAATGAATATGCGATTAATGCTTTTCGACTTTCCGCAACGGATTATTTGTTAAAACCAATTCAAGAAGATCAGTTGATTGAAGCGATTGCAAAGGTGAGTGAACATTTGAAGTTTAAATCAGTTGAAATACAATTACACGAATTAAATAAAAGCTTAAAAGACGATAAAACAGAAGTGTTGAGTGTTCCGATTCAAGGAGGTTACGAATACATTCCATTAGTGGAAATCGAGTATTTTGAAGCAGATGGCTCCTACGTTCGTATTGTAAATGAAAATTGTAAACAAAAATTGATTTCTAAAAACTTGAAATACTTTGAGAAAGCACTTAATGAGAGTAATAATTTTCTTCGAGTTCACCGTTCCTTTAGTATCAATATGAATTGTGTGAAAGCATATATTAAATCAAATGGAGGGTGTTTGGAATTGCGGTCTGGTAAAGTTATTCCTGTTTCTAGAGAACGTAAACAAGCAGTATTAACCTATTTGAGTATAGTTTAATTTCAAGATATCATTGCAATTTATGTAGTTTACAAACTAGAATGAACTGTTCACAAATTGTAATAAGGCATAGTTGTTAAAACTGTTTTTCAATAATACTTTCGTTTAAAATTGTTTTAGAAAATTGTATTCTCATGAAGAAAATTACCTTACTAATTTGTTTGCTTTCAGTAGTTGTATCAATCAAAGCAGTTGATCCCTATAATTACAATCAAAATTATAATTTCAACAAGTTCATAAATGAAGGAAAATGGGTTGGTTGGGCAGATCGTTTTGATAAAAGTGAGATGACACTAACAAAAGAACCAACTGGAAAAAAAGATATGGAAGGAAATGAAGTGTTTAATTTACATTTCAAATCAGATAAACACGATGCTTATCTCGTTCCAGATAATGATTTCTATCCGTTGTTTTATCGATTGATGGTTAAGAGCGACGATAAAAAAGGGTATTATAAAGAAGATTGTGGAGGTGCAGGATTACGTGATCATGGATTTATTGTTTTGAATGAAAACCACATTGCTTGTGTTATCATAAACGAAGAAGCAGGTCCAATAGAAAATGATCCATCAAAACATCTTCGAATAGGGGTATCTATTTTAAACTATGATCCAATCATGAAAAAGATGGAAAAGGCGCAAATGATGGTATCACCTTATTCTTTTATTCGCGGAAAAGGTTATGGAGCTCCTTACAAGAATTGGGTAGAATTAATGGAGGCAGAAGGTTTGAAGGAATATTATAGTTCAAGTACATATAGCGCAACTCCAATGACCCAATGGAAAGGGATTCCAAAATACTACGAATATTTTACGAAGTATCAAGAACAACAATTGGAATTAGCTAAAACTAAAAAGTTGAATGGTCTTTTAAATGAGTTTGCTGATGGTGAATACAAATTGTATACAGAAGGTTCATATTATGGGAAAATTGATTACGGTAAAATCAAAATTAAATTTGAAAAAACAAATGGAAAAGTAACTGGTTTTACTATTCAAAACTCTTTCACAGATGGGTTGTATTATGATAAAGAAAAATTCATTGTGAAACATACAGTTGGACCTAATGGTAAAGTTTCTTTTGATGGTGGAAGTTTTAGTTTCTATATTGTTCCATTTGATGGTCGTTTGTTGATTTATTATGGAATGGATAACGGAATGTCAAGTATTATGGGGGTGATTTCTCCAAATCAACAGGATGTAGTAGCTTCATACATGGTTGATGATAAATTTTGGAGTGTTGATGAAACGGATCATTCTTATTTTTGTAAAACTGAAATGGAAATGGAATACAGTGATAAGCTAGATAAACTTAAGTTCTACAATTATATCCAACTTTACCATAAAACTATTTTAGGAAAATAAAAACTTAAACTAGAAATAATTATGAAGTTGGTTTTGGTTTCGAAATCACCTTCTTTTGTTTAATTTTGGTACATGAAACCAGAACGCAAAGACATCAAACCAGGAATGTATGTGGCATTCATTCAAAAACACCACCAACGAACGGGGGAAATTACTGAAGGTGTTGTGAAAAGTATTTTGACCAGTGCACCCACACATCCACATGGAATTAAAATCATGACGGATGAGAAGAAAGTGGGGAGAGTGGTGGAGATTTTGGAAGGGAATTAATTTTTTGAATATACTCATACATACCACCTTTTTGTCATTGCCACAAAAAGGTGGTGCCAAAAAGGTCTAGGCCTGTACTCCGTTTTCTTGTAAATTACGCGACATTTCACTGAAAAAAGTGAAACTCCTAACTTTGTTACCGAGGACGATTTTGA
>JBKDZA010000156.1:0-24195 GCA_046308455.1 Fluviicola sp. | reverse complement strand
ATAAAATATACTTATGAATCAATTTCGAATAATATAAATGAAATAAAAATTGAAATAATAAATGACTATTCATTCAATAAAAGTATTGTAGATAACTTATTGAATAATTGTTTCTTAGAAATCAATAAATTACCAAATGAAATTTTAAAATTTAAACGCAATAATAAAATTGATTATTTTTCATTTGATTTCCAATCTCACAAAATTAAAGATGATTCAACATATTATCCATTTGTTAAAACTGGATTAGCTTATAATATAGATATTGTAGATCATTTTTCAGATACAATCTTAAGTGATATTAACTTAAAAAAAGAGTTTTTAAACCACATTAAGCTTTTTTCAAATGAGATTTATGATTTTTCTATTAGCACAACTGAAATCCCAAAAATGAATACACTAATGGTGTTATTTGAAAATGGTGGCTCTTTGCCTTTATTTATGATGGGAGACGGTACAATTAGATTAGTAAGATTAATCTTAGAAATATTGAAGAGTAAAAATTCAAGACTAATGATTGATGAAATCGACAACGGGATTCATTTCTCGCGGATGAAGGAGGTATGGAGAGTTATACTTAAAGTGGCTAAGCAAAATAACACACAGTTATTCCTTACAACTCATGATGCTGAATGTCTTAAAATGTTTAAAGAAGTATTAGAAGAGGAGGATATGGTTGATTTGCAAAATGATGTTGCATGTTTCACATTGTTTAGGAATAAAGAAAAAATGGTAGATTCAGTTCAATATAACTTCAAAGAATTCGAACATGCAATTGACTACTCATTAAACATTAGAGGATAACCTATGGAACGAGTACAAATATTTGTTGAAGGTATTGCAGATGAAAAATTCCTTAATGATTACTTGAGTTTTTTAAAGATAAATGATTTTAAAGTTTGCCCAATGGGTGGAATAAATAAATTAGAAGAGTCAATTCCAGATTTTGAGAAAAATTATAAAATGGGGATAAAAAATGTGCTTATTTTAGATTCAGATGATTCATTCAAAGATAGATGTGATAATCTTAAAAACAAACCATACATTTCGAATTTTGAAATTTCATTCTTTCTTTTCCCAAATAATTTTGAAAACGGTGATTTAGAAAATCTTTTGGAAAACACAATAAACATGAATAACAAGGATATTTTTGATTGTTGGATTTCATATGAAGAATGTCTAAAATCAAAAGATAAAGATTATACAACACCAGCTAAGAAAACTAAAATTTATGCATATTTAGAAGCTTTATTAAAGAGTTCTAAAAAACAAAAAGAAATGATCAAAGAAGCAAAAAGAGATTATCTAAATTCGGATCACTGGGATTTACAATCTGAATATTTACTGCCTTTAAAAGAATACTTAACAAGTATATAATGGAAAGAAAACGCATATTAATTACTGGTGCAGCTGGATTTTTAGGTTCACATTTGTGTGATCGTTTCGTTAAAGAAAATTACCATGTAATTGCAATGGATAATCTAATTACTGGACGATTGAAAAACTTGGAACATTTGTTTCACTTAGAAAACTTTGAGTTTTATAATCACGATGTATCAAAATTCATTCATGTCCCTGGAAAATTAGACTATATTTTGCATTTTGCCTCGCCAGCAAGTCCAATTGATTATTTGAAAATTCCTATTCAAACATTAAAAGTTGGTTCTCTTGGAATCCACAATTGTTTAGGTTTAGCTCGAGTGAAAGGTGCTCGCGTGTTGATTGCTTCAACTTCTGAAGTTTATGGCGATCCAACTGTACACCCTCAAACGGAAGATTATTGGGGAAATGTGAATCCAGTTGGTCCACGTGGTGTTTACGATGAAGCGAAACGTTTTCAAGAAGCAATGACAATGGCCTATCACACATTTCATAATGTTGAAACACGAATTGTTCGAATTTTTAATACCTATGGTCCAAGAATGCGCTTGAACGATGGACGTGTTTTACCTGCATTTATTGGTCAAGCTCTACGTGGAGAGGATTTAACAATTTTCGGTGATGGTTCTCAAACGCGTTCGTTTTGCTATGTAGACGATTTAGTGGAAGGGATTTTCCGTTTATTGCATTCTGATTATGCGTTACCTGTAAATATTGGTAATCCTGATGAAATTACAATTTCACAATTTGCAGAAGAAATCATCAAATTAACGGGTACGAATCAAAAAGTTGTATTCAAAGATTTACCTGTTGATGATCCAAAACAACGTCAACCAGACATTATGAAAGCAAGAGAAATCTTAAACTGGGAACCGAAAATAGACCGTGCGGAGGGTTTGAAAAGAACTTACGCATATTTTAAAAGCTTAACTCAAGAAGAATTGTATCAATCGGATCACATTGATTTTGATAAATACATTGTAAGATAATTTCTTAAACTAATTGACTAAAATAAATGGAAGATTTTTTCGCACATGAAACAGCCGTAATTGACGAAGGTTGTCAAATTGGAAAAGGAACTAAGATTTGGCATTTTTCTCATATCATGCCGAATTGTGTTTTAGGAGAACGTTGCAATATTGGACAAAATGTGGTTGTTTCTCCTGAAGTTGTTCTAGGAAATAATGTGAAAGTTCAAAACAATGTATCTATTTACACTGGAGTGATTTGTGAAGACGATGTGTTCTTAGGTCCATCAATGGTTTTTACAAATGTCATGAATCCGCGTTCAGGTGTAAATCGTAGAGATCAATATTCCAAAACAACAGTAAAAAAAGGCGCTTCAATTGGGGCAAATGCAACGATTGTTTGTGGAAATGACATAGGTGAATACGCGTTTATTGGAGCTGGTTCAGTGGTTACAAAAACTGTTTTACCCTTTGCATTAGTTGTAGGAAATCCAGCGCGTCAAATTGGTTGGATGAGTGAATTTGGACATCGTTTGGAGTTTGATCAAAATGGAATTGCTACTTGTCCAGAATCAAATGAAAATTACCAACTAGTAGCAGGTTTGGTTTCAAAAAAAGCATAAAAAAAGAGCGCCAGATTTTGACGCTCTCATTTACTTTCTGTTTATCACTAGTTTTTGATAATTCTACCTTGGTAGAACGCTTCTTTGTTTGTTAATTTTAATTGATAAACACCTGTACTTAAATTGCTTAAATCAATTTTTCCGTTCGTTAATTTTCCTGATAAAACAACCGCTCCTAATGAATTAAATACTGTAAAATCTCCTTCATTAATTCCTTTTATTGAAACTACATCAACAGCTGGATTAGGGAAAATATCCATTGTGATAGCTTCATTTGAATTAATTCCTAAGAAAGTTTCTAGTAAAACTTTGTTGATGATATGTACCACTCCATTGTCAGCTTCAACATCTGGCGTTGTTACTGTTGCATCGTTAATTTTAACTCCTGAAGTTAAGTTTACAATGATATTTGAACCGTTTACTGTTGCAACTGGACCATTCACTAAATCTCCTGAGTTAACATTGCCTGAAACAACATGATAAGTCAAGATGTCTGCTAAATTTGGTAGAGCTAAAATTCCATTCAAATCTGTTCCTAAAGCTGTTGCTAAAACATTAAACGCTGAATCAGTTGGTGCAAATACTGTAAATTCATCAATTGGATTTGTTGCAGCTGGTAATAATTCAGCTTTGACAACAGCTGCAACTAAAGCCGTAAATCCGTTATCAATTGCGATATCAACAACTGTTTCTTCACTTAAAATTACTTGGTCGATTACATGAACAATTCCATTACTACTAGTAACATCTTCTAAAATTACTTCAGCATGATTTACAAAAACGTCACCTGCTGTTGTTTTAGTTAATTTCAAAGTGTTTCCTGTAAATAAAGGCGTTACGATTGTTCCGTTTGTTACATCAGCAGCTTCAACTTCTGTTCCTAAAACATGGTAAGTTAAGATGTCTGCTAAATTTGGTAATGCTAATAATCCTGGAATTGTTGTGCTTAAATCTGTTGCTAATTGATCAAATGCAGCATTATTAGGCGCGAAAACTGTGTAATTTGCAAATGGATTTGTAAGAGCTGGAAGTAATCTTGCTTCAGCAACTGCTGCTGTTAAAGATGTAAATCCATTGTCAATTGCAACGTCAACTACTGTTTCGTTGCTTAAAACTACAGCATCTATAACATGAACAATTCCGTTTCCAGCACCTAAATCTTGAGTGAGAACCTCTGCGTGATTTACGAATACGTCACCCCCAGATGTTTTTGTTAATTTCAATGTGTTTCCAGTAAATAATGGTGTTACAACAGCTCCATTTGTTACATCAGCAGCTTCAACTTCTGTTCCTAAAACATGATAAGTCAAAATGTCTGCTAAATTTGGTAATGCTAACAAGCCAGGAATTGTTGTTCCTAAGTCCGTTGCTAACTGGTCAAATGCAGCATTTGTTGGAGCAAAAACTGTCAAAGTTGAAAACGGGTCTGTAAGAGCTGGAAGTAATCGTGCTTCAACAACTGCTGCTGTTAAAGATGTAAATCCATTGTCAATTGCTATATCTACAACTGTTTCATTGCTCAAAACAACTGCATCAATTGAATGTACAACTCCATTTGCTGTAGTTAAATCTGGTGCATTTACTTGTGCATGATTTACAAACACTTCATTCGTTCCAGTTTTTGTTAATTTTAAAGTATTACCAGCGAATAATGGAGTAACAATTGCTCCATTAGTGACACCTGAAGATGGAACTTCCACATTCAATACATGATAAAGAAGAATGTCGGCTAAGTTTGGTAATGCCAATAATCCTGGAACTGTTGTTCCTAAATCTGTTGCTAATTGGTCAAATGCAGCATTGTCTGGAGCAAATACGGTAAATGTTCCCGCTGGATTTTGTAAATCATCATCAAGATTTGCTTGTATTAAAGCAGCCTCTAATGAAGTGTGGTTTGGACTCAACGCAATTACATCGTCAAATACATTTGTTTGAGAAGTAGCAGAGCCAATTCCCACTAAGAAAGTGCTAACTGCACTTAGAATAAGGGTGTTGATGTTTTTCATTTTGTTTAATTTAATTGTTCAAGGTTAAACAAAATATAAGCCTCATGGTTTTCTGAATCTTTACAAATTAACTTTATTTAACTTATAATCAAAATTTTATATATAATATATGAAAGATTTATGATGTTTATATTTCGCTTTCATTTTCATCTTTTTTCTTTTAATTAAGTTATGTATCTTTGGCGTTTCTCATTTAAACAAGATTGAATGATTGCTGAAGATAAAAAAGTGCGTTTTGCAGTTGTAGGAACTGGTCATATTGGTAAAAGACATGCCGAAATGATTCGTCGTGACGAAGAAGCAGAACTTGTTGCACTTGTTGATATTCGTACAATAGATGAATGTAATGCAAGAGAGTTCAACGTACCATTTTTCTCTTCAATTGACGAATTATTAACTTCAGGTATTGAATTCGATGTCATAAATGTTTGTACACCGAACGGCTTACATGCAGAACAATCCTTAAAAGCACTTGAAGCTAAAAAACACGTTGTTGTTGAAAAACCAATGGGTTTAACTAAAGATCAATGTGAAAAAGTGATTTTTAAATCGCTTCAACAATCAAAACAAGTGTTTTGTGTAATGCAAAACCGTTATTCTCCTCCAAGTGAGTGGATTAAAAGTGTTGTTGAAAACGGAATTCTAGGTGATATATTAATGGTTCAGTTGAATTGTTATTGGAACCGTGATGAACGTTACTACAAAGCTGGAAGTTGGAAAGGTACACAAGAATTAGATGGAGGGACATTATTCACTCAATTTTCGCATTTTATTGATATAATGTATTGGCTTTTCGGCGATATTGATAATATTCAAGGTCGTTTTGCTGATTTCACGCACAAAGAAAATACAGATTTCGAAGATTCAGGTTTTGTAAGTTTTGATTTTATCAATGGTGGAATGGGCTCTATCAATTATTCAACATCAGTTGTAGAACAAAACTTAGAAAGTTCAATGACAATCATTGGTTCGAAAGGATCGGTGAAAATTGGCGGACAATACATGAATGAAGTAGACGTTTGTACAATTCCAGGATATGAAATGCCAGAATTGGCTCCAACGAATCCAGGAAATGATTACGGTGCCTACAAAGGTTCAGCTGCAAATCATCACTACGTCATAACAAATGTAATCGACACACTTAAAGGAAGAACATCTGCTACTACAAATGCCTTAGAAGGATTGAAAGTAGTCGATATTATTGAACGAATTTACAAGATTAGAAATGAACAAGGCGATTTACGATAAGTTATTAAATAAAGAAGCAAAATTAGCTGTAATAGGTTTAGGTTATGTTGGTCTTCCAATTGCCCTAGAATTTGCACGTAAAATAAAAGTTGTTGGATTCGATATCAACCGTGAACGTGTTGAATTAATGCGTCAAGGAATCGATCCAAGTTCGGAATTGGAAAAAGAAGCTTTTGATGGATGTGATATTCATTTCACTGCGAATGTTCATGATTTAATGGATGTTGAATTTTTCGTTGTAGCGGTACCAACTCCAATCGATGATCACAATTTACCCGATTTAAAACCGTTATTAGGCGCTTCTAAAACAGTTGCTTCTGTTTTGAAAAAAGGAGATTATGTAGTGTTTGAATCAACTGTTTACCCAGGTTGTACGGAAGAAGATTGTATTCCAATTTTGGAAGAAATTTCTACTCTTAAATTCAAAGAAGATTTTAAAGTGGGATATTCACCTGAACGAATCAATCCAGGAGATAAAGAACATACCCTGCAAAATGTAACTAAAGTTGTCTCAGGATGTTGTGATGAATCATTGGATCAGATTGCTAAAGTGTATGAATTGGTTGTTAAAGCGGGAGTTCATCGAGCTACAACAATAAAAGTTGCTGAAGCTGCTAAAATTATTGAGAATACACAACGTGATGTAAATATTGCCTTAATCAACGAATTATCAATCATTTTCAGCAAATTAGGAATCAACACATACGAAGTATTGGAAGCTGCTGGAACGAAATGGAATTTCTTGAAATTCTCTCCAGGTTTAGTTGGTGGACATTGTATCGGCGTTGATCCATATTATTTGACATATAAAGCTCAAGAAGCTGGATATCATGCGAAAATCATCACTTCCGGGCGTTTTGTAAATGACTCAATGGGTGGATATATCGCAAAACAAACCGTAAAGAAAATTATCGCGCAAGGAACACATATTCAAGATGCACGAGTTTTGGTGATGGGTGCAACTTTTAAAGAAGATGTTGCTGATATTCGCAATTCGAAAGTAATTGATGTGGTGAATGAATTGACTTCGTTTCAAGTGAAAGTTGATTTGGTTGATCCTCACGCTTCTTCAGATGAAATGATGCACGAATATGGAATTGGATTATCTGAGATTTCTTCCAATTACGATGCCGTTGTTGTTGCTGTGAATCATAAAGAATACAAAAACTTAGATGAAAACTATTTCAAGTCTATTTTGAAAGACAGCAAAGGTGTTTTCGTTGATGTAAAAGGTCTTTATCGTGGTAAAATCAATGATTTAGTATATTGGAGTTTGTAAATTGAATTAATTTGAAGCAAGTAGTTGGATATTTGTTCGTTTCAGCTTTTGTTTGCTCATTGTTTTGTGCGAATTACATTCCTCTGTTTCAACGTGAAAACATTAAAGCAGAAGGTCTTGCTCAGTTAAAGAAAACCGTTGGATTTAATCAAGTTGTTTTTGATTTGGATGACTTTTCCTCATTTAAAATCAATGACCATGAATTAAACATACATGGAAACTACTACGAGTACAAATTTCTTTCAAAAAACAAGCATTCAATCCGACTTTCAGTGCGCTTCGATGAAAAAGAAACGAAGTTTGAAAAAGGAAAAGAAAAGCAAGAAAAAAATCCAAAAAAACAGTTGAAAAAACAAACACTTCAACTTTATTTTGTTCAAGTTGAAAACACTGAAAGAGTATTTACTTTGAATACACAATTCAAACCTATGCTCAAATCAATAGGTCATTTATCAAGTTTTTCAGACTTAAAATTGAATCCTCCACAACTTCTTGAATTGTAAAAATTAACAAGTTGTAAATGTTTTGATTTTTATAAATCAATTCAGTTGATTCATTTTTAATTTAAAATCATGTTAAAAAATGTACTCAGTGGTGTTGGCTTTTTATTTGCCACATCTTCTGTCTTTGCACAAGTAATTGTGAAGGATACCATAAAAAATATCACAGAAATTGACCATGTTCTCATTGTCGCTAAATTTAAAGGTGGTGACAAAAGAGGTCAAGTACAACAAACGCATTTCATTGGGGAAGATGAATTGCGTAATTTAAATGCACAATCTACAGCTGATGTCCTTGGAAATACGGGTTTAATTCATGTGCAAAAAAGTCAAATGGGAGGTGGAAGTATCACTCTTCGCGGATTTGAAGCAAGCAGAAATGTCCTAATGATTGACGGAATCCGAATGAACAACTTGATCTATAGAGCTGGACATCTTCAAAATATCATTACAACTGACAACAGTATGTTCGATCGAATCGAAGTGTTGTTCGGTCCAGGTTCTTCGCTTTATGGAAGTGATGCTTTGGGAGGTGTTGTTGCGATGTATACCAAGAATCCAATCTATTCAAATTCGAAAAAACTTTTAACAAAAGTGAATTACTTCGGACGTTACAGTGGAGTCAATTCTGAAATTTCCAATCACGTAGATGTAAATGTGGGCAATAGACGTTTTGCTTCTTTAACTTCATTTACCTATTCAAGTTTTGGAGATTTGATGGGTGGAAAAAACCAAAATCCTTTTTATTCGGGAGCGTATGGTGAACGAACGTATTATGCAATCCGAAATGAAGCAACTCAAACGGATTCTGTTGTAAAAAATCCAAATCGTTACGAACAAGTTCAGTCGGGATACACGCAATACGACATCTTACAAAAATTCAGCTTCAAACAAAACAATCGTATTGAGCATATTTTGAATTTCCAATTATCGAATTCTTCTGATGTTTATCGTTACGACCGATTGACAGAACAAGGATCTTCTCCAGGAACTTTGCGTTTTGCTGAATGGTATTATGGTCCACAGTTTCGTATGATGACAGCCTATAATTTGCGTGTTACAAATCCATTCAAAGTTTTTGACTTTATGGATGTAAAAGTGAATTATCAATCATTGGAAGAAAGTCGTGTTTCAAGAAGGTTTAACAGCGCATTTAAAGATTCACGCATTGAAAATGTTGGTGTTATTGGAGCTACATTACAGTTTGTAAAAAGCGTTACAAAGCATTACATGGTTTTTGGTGTAGATGGACAATACAATACCTTAAAATCAACTGCTGAAAGAAGAAACATTTTATTGGACACTACCGGAAATTGGGATACGCGCTATCCAAATGGTAAAAACCAACTCAATTCTGCAGCTTTGTTTTGGAGTCATCGTTTTAGAATTAATGATCATTTGACGATTGTCGATGGATTTAGGTTGGGATATAGTTCCTTGAAATCAACTATTTCAGATACCACATTTTTCCCTTTACCTGTAACAGATATCCAACAATCGAATCCCGTTTATTCAGGTTCAATTGGAATCGTTAGTATGCCAAGTCATGATTGGAAATTCTCTGCAAATTTAAGTACAGGATACCGCGTCCCGAATGTGGATGATTTAGCAAAAATATTTGAATCAAATCCATCAAATAAGCAAGTAATTGTTCCGAATGCCAATTTAAAACCAGAGCAAACAGTAACTTTTGATTTGGGGTTAATCAAGTATTTCGGAAGAGATATTTACTGGGAAAACGCACTTTACTATACAGAATTCAACAATGCAATCACATTAGGAACGGCTACATTTAATGGTAATGATTCCATTGTATACGATGGAGTGATGAGTAAAGTTTACTCACCAAATAACAGTAGAACTGCATTCGTTTATGGTTATTCTTCAACATTCAAGGCAGAATTTGATTCGTATTTCACCTTTTCAGCTGGATTTACTTACACGTACGGGCGCATCAAAACTGATTCAACAGACGTTCCAATGGACCACATTCCACCGTTTTTAACGAATATATCTTTGTCGTACAAAAAAGAGAAATTTTCGACCCAGTTTTTTGTGAATTACAACGGTTGGAAACGTCTGAAAGATTACAATCCAGAAGGAGAAGACAACTTACAGTACGCAACTCCACAAGGAATGCCAGCTTGGTTCACGGTAAACTTGCGTGCAGCATACCAATTCCACAAACTATTCCAGCTACAAGCGGGAGTCGACAATTTATTTGATACGCAATACCGCACGTTCGCGAGTGGGATTAATGCGTCAGGACGGAATATCTTCGTTCGTTTGAACTTTAATCTATAAAAATAAATTGACTTCAAAAAACTTCATACTCGAAAATTTCAACTAATCATTATCAAAATGATAACTCTACGTTGAAATTTACATCGAGCTTCGTTTTTCATTATCAATTTATTTTTATGGTTTAATATTAGATCCCGATTCGTCGGGATTTTTTATTTTAAAAATTCTGTAATTGAAACATCTAAAGCCTTAGAAATAAAAAACAGTGTTTTTAAAGTAGCGTTTGTTTCCCCTCTTTCTATTCGACCAATTTGTACACGAGGAATTCCAGATTCAAAAGAAAGTTGCTCTTGTGAAATATTTTGTTTGAGACGAAAATGTTTAATTTTTTCACCAACAGATTTGATTAATTCTATTTCATTTTTATATACCACATAGCTAAATTGAACACTTTTAGAATTTTTTCCGTCTCATATATGTGTCAATTGAGTTTTTTTCATACATTTGAGGAAAACGTAAAAAGCTTACGTTCTTGTAGTTGTAAATTTGTGAAATAGAAAAATAGTTGTATTATTGTAAAATTTAACGCCTTTAAAGCATGAAAAAAATGTTAACCTTAGCCTTTTCACTAGGCTTAATCCTTCAATTAAATGCTCAATCAAATGTTCCAAGTTCATTAGCTGGAAATGATGGTTCAGGTTCTCAGAACTATTATAAATTGAGAGAAAACTATCTAAACATATCAAATTCAGAAGATAGTATTGCTAAAAAGCAGAAAAAAGAAGCCGATAGATGGTTTTTTGAAAACTTACCCTATTTAAATGTAAAATCAGATTGTACTTTTACTGTCGAAAGTATAAATAAGTTAATGTATTATTACATTCCTTCGGAGTACTTTTGTTCGGAAGATAATAAATCTGATTGGAGTTCATTAGGACCAGTAACTTCTCCTACTCAGCAAGGTTGGGTTTCAGCAGTTACTAAAATCCCTGAATTAAACGGAAGAATCCTGATGGGTTCTCGAATGAATGGGATATTTATGCTTGAAAATGAAACAAGCACAAACTGGATCTGTGTTACAGATAATTTACCATATCCTGTTTTAGGAATAACTAATATAATTGTTGACCCATTAAATTTTAATCACGTTATTGCAACTACTGGAACTAGATCGGGATATCAAGATATACAAACTGGTGTTATGCATTCTTGGGATGGAGGTGCAACTTGGACAGATCATATTGTTGCAGTTGAAAATCAAATTATCAATACAATTGTTGATATTCAGTATGTACCTAATCATTCTAATTATTTAATAGCTATTACGGAAAAGAGTATCTATTATTCTTATGACAATGGATTAAGTTGGTATTTTGCGCCTTTACCTACCTCAACTCCTCCATTTCATAGTTTTATGACGTTAACAATTACTGAATCTGGTAAAATATTAATTCCTGTTGAAAACGATTATGGAATAAGTGCTTTTTTATTAAGAGGAACACTTGATTTATCGAATGAAATTATTAATTGGGACAATGCAATCATTAATGGTGAATTTAATCTGTCTGCAAATGAAATGAAAGCTGTTAATTTAGGTGAGAACTTATATCAAAATGATAATACTAAATACGATTGTGTTTCAGAACCATATCCACTTCATCCCTTATTTAACATTGGACATTGGCCAAATATAAAACATCTGGGTTTAATGTAAATGTTTCTGCACAAACAATTAAATGTATAAGAAATATAAGCAACCCAAATAGAGATGACAAAGAAATTTATCGTATTTGGCTCAAAACAGGAGATTATGCTCTTTCAAATCCTAATTCACTTTTAAACGTTAAATACAAACTTCCAAAAGGGATGAAATTAAAATTGGCTTATACTAAGTACCATAGTTTCAATGCCCCAGGTGATTTTAATTTGCCTTCTTCGATAGGTAATTTAATAGCATTTGATTATCAAACATTATTTGAAAATGTAATTTATGAAGGTCAAATGGCAACTGTAGATATTCCTTTAGTTGACGAAACAGTTGATTTTAGTATTCCTCAAAATATTATTGATTTAAATAATTCTGATAGTAGAAGATATGCATATATAATAATAGAAACTGATGAAAGTATTTATGAAGGGGGTGAATTTGAAATATTTAATATTAACGTACTGGACCCCTCAAATTCTTTCAGTCAAGTTTTTGTTTCAGAAAGCGAGCAAGACTATGTTTATGCTGCTGTCAGTGTAAATTCCACAAATAAAAGTTATTTTAAATCAACAGATGGAGGAGTTACTTTTAATAAATTGAATGGTGTTTATTTAACTGAAGATTTTGATGGATCTCATTTTAAAAATGAATTTCATGTTGACAAATTAAATCCTGATGTGTTTTATTTTGGAGGTCTTAGGTATTTGGTGAAAAATGTAACAATTGGAAGTAATGTTGTTAGTTTTTTCCCTAATCATGTTAGAGATTTTCATGATGATTTGAGATCCATGTTTTTAGATTACTCATCAGGAACTACAAGAGCATTATATGGAACTGATGGAGGGCTTTGTTTTGATACTGATTTATCAAGTGATTTGCCTTTTGAAAATTTGAATTACAACTCTGCTACAACATTAATCTATCAATTAGATATTCATGAAAATTCTAAAACAGGATTAATTGGTTTACAAGATAATGGAACTAGTCAATTTTATTTAAATGGGGGATATTTTAATGGAACAGGGGGTGATGGAAGTATAACATATATCCATCCTAACAATTCTAATCATATAATTAAAGGTGATCCTCAAAGTCCAGGGATTTCTTCAATAAATGAAACTGGTGGAGACATAATAAATGATCTCGTTTTATCAAATACAACTTCTGGAATTTTAGCAGCTGAACCTTATTTAGGGATGACTATTGAACCTTATCGTTACAAACCGGATAGATTTTTAGTTGGATTAAATAAAATTGATTCGGCATTAGGAGCGCCATATATTTTGAATACAGCATCACAACAGACTGAAAAAAAATATATTTTTGAAATGGAACTCATTCATTCAATTGGTATATGTGAGAAAAATGAAAACATAGTTTATTTTGGTGAAGGACTTCATATCAATGATGAAGATAAACTTATGATTTCAACTGATGGGGGAGTAACACCACCTCAATCATTAGACAATTCAATTTATAATGATATAATTTTTGGTCCTCAAACACTTAAAAACACTCTAAGTGGAAGATACATTACAGAAATAGCAGTACACCCAAGAAATGCAAATGAAGTATATGTAGGTGTATCTGGAAGTCCAGTTGTAAATGATAATTTTGTTGATGAATACAAACGTATCTTAAAATCTACTGATTTTGGTCAAACTTTTGAAGACTTTAGTCAAGGTTTACCAGCCCTACCAGTCAAGAAAATATTGCCAATTGAGTCTGGAACAAACTTAATGTTCTGTGCAATCGATGGTGGTGTTTATTACCGAATGGATGGTATGAATCGCTGGGAATGCTTTAACAATAATTTGCCCCTTTCATACAATATGGATTTGGATTTTGATTACTGTTCTAAAGAATTGTATTTAGCAACTTATGGTAGAGGTGTTTGGAAAACAAAAGTGAATTTTGATTTATCAAGTGAATTTGGAGAAGAAATAACTTCGAATACAACTTGGAACACAAGCAAAGATCAATTGGAAAATATTATTGTAAAAGCTGGTAAAACTTTAACAATTCAAAATGCTACTATTCGTATGCGTTCTGATCTAAAAATTGTAGTTGAACAAGGGGCAAAATTAATTGTGGATAATTCTACAATTACGAACTCTTGTGGAGGTATTTGGAAAGGTATCCAAGTCTATGGAAACTCAAATCTTACTCAAACAGCTGCGAACCAAGGAACTCTCATTTTGAAAAACAATGCTGTAATTGAAAACGCTCACGAAGCAATCCAAGTTTGGAAAAAAGATGCTTGGAATACAGGTGGGGGAATAGTTGATGCGTCAAATACTACGTTTAGAAATAACCGTCGTTCGGTTGCATTTTATCCCTACCACACTTATAGTCCAACAGGAATTGAATACAACAACAAAAGTAAATTCGTTCAATGTAATTTCATTTGGGACAACAATTTCAATACTGCCTTTACAATTGAAGCTGCTGCAACTGTTTTCCAAGTGAATGGAGTTGGTTTTTATGGTTGTGTATTTGACGAACAACGCACAGGAATTTCCTTACCTCAACGTCATAAAGGAATTGGGATCCATGATGCCAAAGTAGTTGTTTCAGGAAAAGTAATTAATCCTTTGTTACCTGAAGATGCAGTTTACAGCACATCAAATTTCATTGTTTCTGTCTTTAAAAACTTGTACTACGGTATCGAAGCGGGAACAGGTGTCACACAGTCCAATATTGTGGTAGATCATTGCCGTTTTGAAAACAATTTCCGTGGTGTTCAATTGGCAAAAATGGACAACTCACGGATTACACGAAACCGATTTGAAAATACAGCATTATTGCCAGGGGTTATTGCTCCACACATCGACTTGGTCTTGGATAAATCGACGGGATACAAAGTGGAAGGAAACCAATTTTATTCTTCAAACCCAACAATTGCAACAGCTGGTGTTTATGTACAAAACAGTGGAACTGCTCCAAATACCATTTACCGCAACGAATACGATAATTTGAAGTTTGGAAATTATGCGGCTTATCAAAATCAAAATGGTTTAAATCTTGATGATCAATTAACAGGTTTAGAGTTTATATGTAACGACAATACAAATCCTAATGGTGTGGATGAATACTCTTTTATCTCAAATCAAACTGATATTACACAGGGAATTCGTTTGAAACAAGGACTTGCAAGTAATCCAGCAAAAAACACTTTTACTCCAACTCCAGTAGGAAATCCGAATCAAGTAAAACATCTTTGGTCATTAGATAATAGTTCTTTATTATACTATGGATTTAACACATCTGTTGAAATTCCAGTGTTCAACTCATCTAGTGTTGGTGTAAATTTAACAGTAACAAATAAAACTTGTCCTTCAACTTTCCAAACTATTGTTGTGGGAACACCAGGTAAATTGACAGAGGGTGTAAAAACACAATTGATTACGGAATTCAATTCAGATCTAACACTCAAAGCTCAGAAAACAAATGATTTGACAATTTTGCTAGCAAATGGATCAAGTGCTAGTTTGTTGAATGCGGTAAATACAATGACAAATAGTAACAAGCAACAAGTACGTAATCAAGTTGATGCACAAAGTCCTTATGTATCAGAGGAAATAGCACGAGCTTTACGCTCGAAATCAAATGGTTTGGTTCCTCCAGGTTGGTACAAAGATTTAATTCTTTCTAATATTGAATTGGCTCAAGACGAAGAGTTTATGTTGTGGTTGGAGCAAAACATTCCTGCTGGTCATGCAAATCAAATTCGTACTTCTCGTTCTGTAAATTCAACTCAAAAAACAATCAAAACAGATGAAATCATAGCAATCAATGATCGTATAGCTGCTAATGCGAATACCTTAATTCAAGATGCATTGGCAAGTGAGGAAGAGATCGATTGGTCGCAATTCAATACCTGGGTGGTAAATAGAGGTGATGTATTGTGTAAATTACAATTGGCTGATGCATTCTTGCAACGCAAACAAATAACTGAATGTAATACAAAATTGACGGAGATTGAACAAGAAGCAGGTCAAATTACAACTCCAGTTGTTGCTCAGGAAATGCTTGATTTTGTGACTTTTAAGCGATATATTCTTGCAATTACTAAAAATACAGGTGTTATTGAACGCTTAGAGAAAAATCAAATCGATCAATTGATCAATATTCGAGACAAGTTTGTGGGAACGAGTGCCGTTCAAGCTGGAAATATTTTGTGTTTCTATGCTGGGAAATGTTTGGATAGAGAATTGCCGAATGACAATAAGTCTGCACTTCAAGGTACAAATGAAACAATAAATTCAACAAGTATAATTCCTTCACTAATCAATGATTTATTGATTGTTCCAAATCCAAATTCGGGAAGCTTTACAGTTGAAATGCTTAATGAATGTGCAGTAAAAGAAGTGTTGGCTTTTGATGCATTGGGTAAAAGAGTAGATTTGATTCAAGAATCTCGATTGAATAATAAAATTGATGTATCTTTAATCCAACCATTAACAGGAATTTACATCATAAAAATTACTTGTGCAGATGGTACAACTTCACAAGCACGGTTGTTAGTTAAGTAATACTGTCAGTTCGAGTCCCTGAAAGGAACGATTCGGGGGTATCGAGAACGACAGTGTAATAAAAGTAATAATTTGAAAAAAACACTCTTCATATTACTCCTCTTGCCTCAGCTCTTGCTGGGGCAAGCTGGTTTTGAACGAGTTTATTTGTTTAATGACACAAATGTTCGAATAATGGGAGTCCATCCTACAGATTCATCTTATTATTTTCTGGGAAACGTAGGTAATAACACAAACAGGTTAGCACAAGTCTTTGGAGAATTGTATTTGAATGGAGATGTAAAAAATTTGTACATTCAACAAGTAGATACAAGTCTTCAGTATTCTGGTTATACCAGAAATGACCTAAAACTCAATAACAATGGAAATTTTGTTTTTTGTTATTTAAGCTATGCTACTTCAGGGTTGGATCATGCAAATACTCCCCGCTTAAAAATTCAAAAGCCTACGGGTGAAATTGTTTTGGATACTTTGTATACTGAGTTATGGTCAGTTGATAGTTTGTTATTCTTTCATTTACCTACTGCCCCTGAAATCGAATTATTGCCAGATGGATCAATGTTATTTGGCTCAAGTTATTGGGATTTAAAAACAGATACTCCTGATCCTTGGGGGTTTAATGGTGAGGTTGGAACATTTGTTATGAAAATAGCAGTTGATGGAACTATATTGTGGTCAAAAAGATACAAACATTTACCATTTATACCAAATGGACCAATTTATGCGTTTTTAAATTTAGATGTGAATTCAGATGGAAGCTTTATGGTTTCTTATATTGATTATGAGTATGACTTGAATCCAAATTTTGGGGCAGGAGATTGGGCAAAAGTTTATTTTACGAATTGTGATGTTAATGGAAATATTATCAATACAGAAACCTTCCAAGAAACACCGTTTTGTTGGGGTTCTCCTGCATTTCAGAAGTTAGATGACACGAGTTTTCTATTTACCTTTTTTGATACTGAAATCTATGACGAACCGCCATTAATGAATTTATCCAAACAAGTACTTTGGAAAACAAGAATTTATATAGATGGAGGAAACTCACCAGGAGTAGGCACAAGTATAAATGATTTGGTTTTGAAAAATGGTGATGTTTATTGTAGTTTATTTTTAATCGATAAAATTTCACAAACTTCATTAATTGGTTTTGTTAGTCTTAATTCGATATCCTTTGAAACGGGAGAATTCAACTGGCAACGCAGATTTAATTTGTTTCCTGAAGATAGTTTAGAAGATCCTGAATTTACAGTTTATGATATTGACACAACTTCTGATGGAGGCTTTATTTTAGCAGGAAACTGTTTTCGATGGTCACAAAACCAGGGTGATAAACCTCGCCAATATGGCTACATCCTAAAAACCAACTGTTTGGGCTTCTTGGGTTCTCCACAAGCTGCGGTAACTGTTCTTAGTTCTTCATTGGATTCCGTTGTTTTTGTGAATTCAAGTATTCAAGCTGGAAGTTATTTTTGGGATTTTGGAGATGGAAACACCTTGCAAACAGGTGAAAATTCAGATACGGTTTCTCATGTATATGCACAAGCTGGAACATATACTATCAAACTCATTGCGGAAGGGTGTAATAGTGACAATGACACTTTAACATTTTCACATACAATCACTTCACCGCCTCAATCGTATGGAGATGGAACCTTGCTTTCTGTTTTTCCGAATCCTACTGTGAGTGGACAAGACGCAACCATCTATATCGGAAACATTTCAGGAACTCATGAATTAGTTGTAACAGACCTTAACGGAAAAAAAGTAGCCTCCCATTCAATCGAACAAGGTGAAACAACCTACTTCGTTCCAACAACAAAATTCGCAAAAGGGATGTATCAGTTTTCTTTGTTGCAGAATGGGGAAGTGAGAGAGGTGGAGAAATTAATTATTGAATAAACTATGAGAAACTTTCTACTTATTTTTTATATTGGCTTTTTGAGTTTTATAGCAAATTCTCAAACGCATAGTCCAATTTTTCCTGATACAAATGCGGTGTGGATTCAAAGGTTATTTGTTCCTCCTGATGTTACAGATATTTTTGGAGATGGTCAGTACTATAATCATTTTGTGTATACCAAAAAACAAGTAGGTCAAGATACTTTGTATAATCAACTACTTGAATTAAGTTGGACTTATGGAGATTATGAACTTTTCGAAAATGAATTTTTAGATTTTGATGAAATTATGGTGCCTGAAGAAAAAGTTTTGGGTAAATATCGAATAGAAGGAAATAAAGTTTTTTACAAACATCTAAATATTACTCCATTATATGAAACATATTCTTTTTCAGAAACAAGTATTAGTAATAATTTAGATTCTACAGAAATTGTATTGTATGATTTTGGATTAGAAGTTAACGACACTTTTCGAATTGTTTATTCCAATTCTTTATTAAGAGTAACGTCAAAAGATTCCATTTTAATTGAAGGAACTTATTACGATAGATTCTTTTTTGAACATGACAGTTCAGATATAGAATATTGGCTTCCATATAATTACCATTGGATTGCGGGTATTGGTAGTAGCATGGGGTTCTTTCCTTATTACAATAATTTTGAACAACGCATTGAATTCAATTGTTTTCACGATGATTATGATATATTTGATTATTTTCCAATAGGTAATAATTGCTATTTTGGTCAATTATCAGAACTCTCCCAATCCAATTTCTCCATCTATCCCCAACCATTCACAAACGCTTTCACCATTTCTTCACGATCTGAACTAACATCCCCTTTGTCGTATCAATTGGTCGATGTTTTTGGTCGCATACACCTACAAGGAAAATTGGAAAATCAAACGCAAACAATCGATGCGAAAGACCTTCCTGCTGGAATGTATTTCCTGAAAATTGATAATGGAGATGGAAAATCGGTAGGGCTGCGATTAATCAAATATTAGATTTAATTAAAAAAAACACGCTAATCGAGGCTTTCCAAAAAGATGAGTTTTGAGTGATAAGAAGTTGATGATAAAATAAAGAAGGTGTGCGATTAATCGCACACCCACTTTTTAAAAATTAATATTTCTTGAACAAAACACTGGCAATATGCCCCCCAAACCCAAAGGTATTACTCATCGCATACGTAATCGCTTTTGGTTGCGCTTTTCCTAATGGAAAGTCGAATAAATTTGCAAATTCTGGTTCAATCTCTGTTGTGTTAATTGTTGGCGGAACCAATTGGTATTCCAAAGCTTTCACACATGCAATCGCTTCGATCGCACCTGCAGCACCTAATAAATGTCCAGTCATTGATTTCGTTCCGGAAACACTTAAACTTTTACGTTCACCAAAAACGCGCTTTGCAGCTATCAATTCACTCACGTCTCCTTGTGGCGTTGAAGTAGCGTGCATGTTAATATAATCCACTTGATCCGCCGTAATTTCAGCTTCTCGCATCGCTTCTTCCATTCCCAAAACGGCTCCGTCTCCTTCTGGATGAGTTCCCGTTAAATGGTACGCATCAGCAGCCATTCCACCACCAACAACTTCTGCGTAAATTTTCGCTCCACGTGCAAGTGCATGTTCGTATTCCTCTAAAATCAATGCACCAGCTCCTTCACCCATCACAAATCCATCACGATTAACATCAAACGGACGAGAAGCTTTTGTACATTCTTCGTTGCGTTTCGATAAGGCTTGAGCAGATGAAAATCCACCCATTGCAGCTTGATTGATCGCAGCTTCAGAACCTCCTGAAACAATCATGTTTGCTTTTCCCCAACGGATGTAGTTGAACGCATCGATTAATGCTGTGTTAGAAGTTGCGCAAGCAGAAACAGGACAGTAGTTTACTCCACGTAAACCATATTCCATCGAAATAACACCTGCAGCTATGTCAACCAAGATTCGCGGAATAAAGTATGGTGTAAAACGCGGTGTTCCATCTCCAGAACAAAATTCCATCATTTGATCTTGGAAAGTTTGAATTCCACCGTTTCCTGATCCCCAAATCACACCGATTCGGTCGCGATTCAATTGGGTAAAATCGATGTTAGCATCAGCAACTGCCTCACGTACAGCAACGAGTGCGTATTGTGTGAAATTGTCGTATTTTCTGATTTCTTTCACATCGAAATGTGCTTTATTATCAAAGTTCTTCAACTCACAAGCGAAGTTAGTTTTGAACTTTTCTGTATCGAATTTGGTAATGGGAGCAGCCCCCGATTTCCCTTCAACTAAACTGTTCCAATAGTCCGTTACATTGTTTCCAATTGGCGTAAGGGCACCAAGTCCTGTAATCACAACACGTTTTGTCATTTTGTATAAATTGAGTCGACAAAGATACGACAGAATTGTATTTTAACCACAGAATTAGTGTTCTATTTCGGATATTTTAGGCGCAAATTCCTGTCTACGTTTCCAATAAAAATCACAAAAACGAAGCAGTTTTAACTGTTCAGAAAAGTTTGCTACGCGCCACTTTTATTCACAGAAACAGCTAAGTCTTTGTTTCTTTTTCTTTTCACCTCCGCCAGTGCGCGGTTTTTTATCGTTTAGTTTTTAAGAAAATTTTATTGTAGAGTCCCGATTTCATCGGGATGATTATATAAAATTTTGGAGAACGAAGTTGTTTAAAGTGAAATGTTTTTTGTTTATAATCAGATCGCTCCTAATTTCCGCATTTCATCAACCGATAAAGTAGGTGGCATAATTCCATTATCCAATTTACGAACAACCTCCTTCGCAACACGATCCGCCTGATCTTTTGTCGCAAATCCTTGTGTTCCTTGAATTGCTGGAATATGTGGCTGACGAATAAATTCTTTTGTACCTTCATAAATTGAGTAGCCCCAACCAACGTTCGGTGTTTCAAACGATTCGTAACGGTATTTTGATTTTTTAGAAACAGTTTGATTACCATTTTCTTCTGAAGGTGGAAGTGAATCTACTTTTTCTGTTTGAATAATCACTTCCTTTTCGTCTTGATCCAACCCATCGATTTCCTCATCCGATTTTGGCATTTCAGAACAAGCAAAAAGGAGAACAAGTAAAAATAAGTAACCGAACTTCACAACTTAAATTTTTGAAAATTGATTCATTACACGTTGTCCATTTATAGTGGTCATTTCTACGAAATAATTTCCGTTTGGTAGATGTTGAATCGAAACACTTTTAGAAAAGGGAACTTGTTCAACTAGTTTACCATTTAATTGATAAATCGAAATGAATTCAATCGGAGCTTCGCTTTCTATATGTAGAAAATCAGCACTTGGATTTGGATAAATGGTACATTCAATTTGAAGACTTTCATTTAATTCTGCAACTTTCGAATAGGAATAAAAATCGTCTTTAAATCCATCTAAACTATAACCAGTTCCAACATACGCTTTATTTTGAACGACAAATGCAGTTGCAAGTTTTCGAGGAGTTCCTGGGAAATCTGCTCTTTGAGTCCATGCGTTTGTAAAGACATTGTATTCCCATACATCTTTTTTCAAGGTTCCTGCAGCATCTTCTCCCAATGCAATAAATACTTGAGGGTAAATTCCCCAACCTACTGCACCAGATCTTCCCAATCCAGGTAAATTCGGACGAGCAATCCATGAATCACTCCAAGGTTGGTATTCCCAAAAGTCTGCTAAATCAACACTTCCTTCACCAGTTCCAACAAATATTTGAGACCCCATTTGAATACAAGCTGCATTTTTACGTGCTTGCCCATCAAAATCACCTATTTGAACCCACGTATTTGTTGTAGGATTTAATTTCCAAAAATCATTTTTAAGTCCAGTAATCGATTGTCCAAGACCAATATATCCAAATCCATCCAATGAAAAAGCTGATGCTGCTCGTCGCGCTTCTCCAGCAAAATCAGCCATCTGTGTCCACGTTGCTGTTGCGGGGTCGTATTTCCACATATCATTGTAAAAATCTACTGTATTTCCTTGTCCTAATCCGACATACGCGATATTTTCAATTACAAAACTAATTGCATTTCCACGGTTTTGTCCTCCTCCAGTTTCACCACCCCAAGACAATTCATCGTCCCAGTCATTTTGAGAGTAGTTGAAAGAATACATTTTTCGTGTAAATTCTATTTCTGTAGTTCCGCCAACAACATAAGCTGTATCAGCAACAACAAAACTTGTTGTAACTGATTTTCCTGGACCATTCATCGAATCTACTTGAACCCAAGAATCTTGAGCAAAAATTGAAAATGAACAAAATAAGAAAAGTAAGTATATAATTTGTCTCATCTTAATTGGTGAAAATTAGGGTCTGTTTTAAACTTGGCATTCCTTCATCACTGATAAATTGAATGGTGTATCTTCCCGAATTCAACGATTCTTTGTACAATTCAAAGGATGTATTTGTGATTTTCTCACTTCGAACAATTCGTCCAGTTTCATCAAGTAAAATGAATTTTGAGTACGAATAAGAACTTGGAAATTGAATAGTTATTTTGTCAGAAGAAACAGTTGGATAGACAGCTATTTCTTTCTCTAAATCTTCGATACTTGCTGTATAAAGCGAAATGTACTCATGCATCGAATTCTTTTTACCACCAGTTCCCGAACCAGTTCCTAAAAATGCACGATTTCCAATTACGAAACAAATAGCTTGTTTGCGTTCACTTCCACCATAATCTGCTCTTGGTGACCAAATATCTGTAGTTGGATTGTATTCATACGTATCTTTTTTCGGTCCGCCATTTGTGCCACAAGAAACAAATCCTTTCCCAACTACTGAAAAAGCACAAGCTCCACCGCGATATCCTCCTGGGAAATTTGAAACTTGTTCCCACGTATTTGTTCCGACTTCGTATTTCCACCAATCGTTCATGTATGTATCGAAGTTTGTACCTAGACCGACATAGCCATTGATTCCAATTCCAACAGAAGTCATGTTGTATCTTGCTCCACCTGGAAAATAAGCTCTTTGAACCCATGTATCAATCAAAGGTTTGTATTCCCACATCTCAGATGTATAGGCGCTTGGACCTGTTTTACCTCCACATACATAACCTTTATTGTCTACAATGAAACTTGTTGCATAATAGATTCCCAATCCACCATTTCCTGGGAAGTTTGTTTTTGCAGTCCAAGAGTTTGTTACTGGATCGTATTCATGGAAATCAAACAATTTATTTCCCACTTGCGCTTCAGAATTGTCAACTCCTGTTCCAACATAACCTTTATTGTTTAATCCAAATCCAATCGCGCATCTTCTTGGAGCACCTGGAACATTTGCTTTTTGTGTCCAAGTATCTGTTCCAGATTCGTATTCCCACCAATCGTTTAAAACAGTTTCAGAAGTATCAACTCCAGTTCCAACATACGCTTTGTCAACAATCGTAATTGCCAATGCTTGTTCACGTTTAAAACCTGAAAAATCATTTTTCTTTACCCATGAATTTGGGTTTTGTGAAAATGAAAGGAATGAAATAATTGTAGTTAAAAGAAAAATCAACTGTTTCATACTCAGTTTTTAATTAGATTTTTCTTAGCAACTGTTCTTCCATTTTGACGAATTAAAAGGATATAATTTCCAGCTAATAAATGTTCAATTGATATGTTCTCATTGGGTTGGACATGAGATTTTAACTCAACTGTTTTCCCTTCAGAATTAATAATCTCTAAATCAATTGCTTGTTGATTGTATGAAACTTGAATAAAATTACTTGAAGGATTTGGGAAAATTGAAATTTCTGAAGAATAGTTTTGATCAATACCTAATGATGGATCTGGTGTGAA
>JBKDZA010000155.1:0-2562 GCA_046308455.1 Fluviicola sp. | reverse complement strand
GTTGTAGTAGCTTTAAAACCTGGTGAATCTAAAACCTTGGATTTGAACAAAAATGGTTATCTCAATTCACACGAACTGCAATACGAAATCTCGAGTATAGAACCAATCAATATGAGTGGAAGAATGGAGCAATTGATACAGTATCCACATGGATGTATCGAACAAACGACTTCAGCTGTTTTCCCACAATTATTGGCGTTCCAGGTTTCGAGTACAACAGATTCGCAGCAAAAGAAAATGGATGAAAACATCAAAGCAGCATTGAAAAAATACCAATCTTTCCAAACGTCAAGTGGAGGTTTTGCTTACTGGCCTGGAAACGATTATGCAGATGATTGGGGATCAAATTACGCGGGACATTTCATGCTTGTAGCTGAGAAAAACGGATATACTTTACCTGATGGATTAAAAGAATCTTGGTTGAATTATCAGATTAATGAGGCACAAAATTGGGAAAACGATGCTTCATACATTGCTCACGGATATGCGAATCAAAGCAATCAACTCATTCAGGCATATCGCTTGTACACGCTTGCACTAGCAGGTAAACCAGAATTGGGAGCGATGAACAAATTACAAGGAATTTCAAACTTGAGTAATGTAGTGAAATGGCGTTTAGCTGCAGCATTTGAGTTGGCGGGTCAACACAATGTGGCTCTACAAATTTCAAAACGTGCAGTTTTAAAAGCTGAATCGTACCGTGAATTGAGTTATACCTATGGTTCTGGACTACGTGATGAAGCAATCATGCAAGAAAGTTATGCCTTAATTAACGATGGAAAAAGTTCTACATTGTACGCGAAAATTCGTGAAGCATTGGCATCGAATCGTTGGTTGAGTACACAAGAAACGGCTTATGGATTATTGGCTTTATTGGCTGTAAATTCATCAGATTCAGAGCTTTCAGTTAAAGTTGATTTAGGTAAAAATGCACATACTATTTCTGGAAATAAGACTTTTATTACGAAAGAATTTAAGGAGGCGAGTTTTGCTGCAACGGATGAGGTGACAATTACAAATACATCGAAAAAAATCGTGTATGTGGTGCAACATTTGTCGAAAGTTCCGAAAATTGGATTGGAACAAGAATCGGCTAATGCGTTAAACATTGATGTTTACTATGAAAATGAAGACGGAGTTCGTATCAACCCTGAAAGTATCAATCAAGCGACAACTTTCACGATGTTTGTGACGATTGAGAATCCGACAAAAAATCAATTGTACAAAGAGATGGCATTGGAGCAAAATTTACCTTCAGGTTGGGAAATCATCAATACGCGTTACATGGAAGGTGAGGCAAGTCAATCAACAGTCGACTATCAAGACATTCGTGACGACAGAGTTTATACGTATTTCGACTTAGCTCCAAAGCAAAAGAAAACCTTTGAAGTGGAAATTAACGCAAGTTATGGAGGTAAATTCTACCTACCAGCGGTCTATTGTGAAGCGATGTATTCACGTACGATCCACGCACAGACCAAAGGACGCTGGGTTATTGTAAAATAATAGAATAGAGCAGCTCTTGGGGTGAAAAAAAGAACTTTCACCCCTACGAGGTTAAGAAATGGTGATAATATTTTTTTGGAGAAGAAAAATTAATCTGTATGAACCCCATCGGGGTGAAATGCTTCTACCCACATTATTCTGAAACGAATTAAACCCCATCGGGGTGAAATTATCTTCATTAGCCTAAAATTTATTAGATGATTTCTTGATTTAAATGACATTTTACACTAAATTTAAGTAGCAATCATTAAATTTTAAATCAATGGCAAACACGTATTCTCAAATCTATATTCAATACGTATTCACAGTAAAAGGAAGACAAAATCTATTAAAAAAGCCTTGGAGAGAAGATGTCTTCAAGTACATTTCTGGAATTATTACAGAGAAAAAGCAAAAATCAATTATTGTCAATGGCGTCGAAGATCACGTTCATGTTTTTGTGGGACTTAAAGCCTCAATGAATATTTCAGATTTAGCAAGAGATTTAAAGAATAATTCTTCTAAATTCATTAATGAAAAAGGATATTTGAAGACTAAATTCGAATGGCAAGTAGGATTTGGAGCATTTTCTTATTCCTCAAGTCATATCGATAATGTTTATAAATACATTGAAAATCAAGAGCAGCATCATAAAAAGAAAGCCTTTAAAAAAGAATTTTTGGAGCTTTTGAAAAAATATGAAATTGAGTATGATGATAAATATTTATTCGATTGGATAGAGTAAAATGACAGATAATTTCACCCCTAAGGGGTTCGTTTCATTGCAAAAGATTTGGGTAGAACATTTCCACCCCTATGGGGTTAAGAAATGAATTTAATAATTTCTTGTTGAATAAAGTTAATATGTATGAACCCATCGGGTTGAAATACTTCTACCAATATTATTCTGAAACGAAATAAACCCCATCGGGGTGATATTATCTCCAAAAGATTCGAATTGCGTTACAACTCCTCCAACATCCGAATGACCTCGGCGCGTTTACGGCTTGAAACAGGAACCATTTTTCCGTTGTTCATGATTAAATGTCCGCCTTCTGTTTTTACGAATTCGCGGAT
>JBKDZA010000154.1:0-11829 GCA_046308455.1 Fluviicola sp. | reverse complement strand
TAAGAAGTAGCGATAAATATGTTTGTTAATAACTTTTTACTTCGACAAGCTCTGTACAAGTCATTTTGAACCTTTTTAAAGACCTTTTGAAAATGAAAATCAATCGAAAAATGTGTTTTTCGTGCAGATTTTCTAAAACTTTGTAAGACGTGAGACCTCGAAGCGGACAACCGAAAGAAGTGAGTAGGAACGATGAAAGTTAAAATCAACTTGTCTGACATCGCAGAGCGATTCATCAGTTGTAGAGCGAAGCGAAACAACGATTAAATGCAAATTTAATTGAGTTTACTCCACAAAAAAAGCCCTGACGATAACTGTCAGAGCTTAACTATTTTCTAAAACGATTATTTTACTTTATCTGCTAAATCCGTTCCCGCTTTAAAACGTGGTTTGCGTTTTCCTTTAATTTGTATCGCTTCGCCTGTACGTGGATTTCTTCCAGTACGTGCAGAAACATTTTGAACGTCGAACGTTCCGAAACCAACTAAAGTGATTTTATCGCCAGTCTTTAAAACATCGCCCACAACGTCCGTAAACGCTTCTAATCCCGACAGTCATCGTCGGGATGCTTCCGTTTGTGTAGATTTTGTTCTATTTGCTAATTCGCTTACTAATTCTGCTTTATTCATGGCTTAATTTACTTTTGAGGCTAACTCTGTTCCTGCTTTAAATCTTGGTTTACGTTTTCCTTTAATCTGTATCGCTTCGCCCGTTCTTGGGTTTCTTCCTGTGCGAGCTGATACGTTTTGAACGTCAAACGTTCCAAAACCAACTAAAGTAATTTTATCTCCACTTTTTAAAACATCGCCTACAACGTCCATAAACGCTTCTAAAAACGCTTTTGCTTCTGCTTGTGTTCCGTTTGTCTTGTCGGCTAATGCCTTTATTAATTCGCTTTTGTTCATTTTTCTATTTTCTTTTTAAAACACCTGTACCGACTTTTCGGAAACTAATTGAGTACACTACCCATTTGACACATGACCCTACCGAGAAAATAAATCCTCTGGCTTTTCAATCCATTCCATTGTTTCTCGAAATGAAGTAAACATATTATTTTTGTCAAATACATAAATAAATGTTCGTATACTATAGCCCCCCTTTCTTACAACAACTATTGAAGAATCTTCAAAAAAAGTATGAAAAACAAATTCTTTAGAATAAATCTTTTTATTCTTAGAAATGGGAACATTTACATCACTTAAATTAACCTCAATTGAAGTATCACCCATTAGCCATTCATTTGTGATTTGATCTTTCGCATCAATTTTTGAAATAGCCCAATCTGGCAAATCATTTTTGTAATAATTTGTCTTTAAAATTTTTATCTTGTTTTGAGTTTGTCTTAATTGAAATGGCTTTTTACTACTACAGTAAGTAAACAAAAACAAAATAAATAATATAAAAATTATTCTTCTCATTTTATTATTAATTCTTTAGTTTCGGGAACAATAGGCATATCTTTTTTTATGATATTATTAATTTTTGTGTTGTCAGATTTTGATTGATATTTATCCCAATATCTAGTTGTTTTAGTATTTGAATTTTTTATATTATTTTTTTTATCCTTATTGACAATACTAGTTGAAGAAGTTGTGTTGTAGGGTTTTCCTTCATCGTGACCTTGTCTTGTACCTTCATAAGTTGGTTCTAAACATTGAGGGGTATTTAAGAATGCATTTTTATTAGCATCAGAAACAGCTTTACTTTCCTTTACAATAACTCTCCCTTCTTCAACTGAAGTTCCACGCTTTAATTGTTTTATCCTATCAGCTTCCATTTGATCATATTCAGCCTTAGTTTCACACTTTATTAATCTTTCAGCATGACAAATCTCGTGATACAATATTGTTGATGGAGATTGCCCTCCACCATCATTTGTTTCTGACGCAATGTTAGGACACCAACTTATTACAACAGCACTAACTCCACCGTTCGCGTTTAATATTGGTAATGTTGAATTATCAAAGGTTTCAATTTCTTGGAAAACAACCATTTTATTTGAAATTGAAATTGAATTAATTTCAGATGAACCAGATGTATTCATTTTTGCATCAATAGATTCATGAACTTGTTGAACAAATTTATTGTCAACTAATGGTTTCACACCAGGTGTATACACAACTGATTTTATATTACCTTGTTCATCTTTATAATTAATTATTATTTCTTTACCATTTGGATCTATATATAATAATGGTGAATTATTTACAAAGCTATATGTTGAAAGATAAGGATATTTGCTAGCTAAAGGGTCAATTGTTAACCATCTACCTAATCGTGGGTCCAACATCCTCGCCCCAAAATCGTAGCTATTCCCGTCACCTTTCATTTCATCGTCTTTTTCCATTCCAGTTATACCATAGCGATATAAATCAGCTAAACCAGTTTTCTTCAGATTTCTACCTTTCAGCGTAACACCGAACGGAGAATAATCCATCGCTTGCATGATGTCTGCTTTGTAATACGCTACAGAAGCACCACTTGGATGCGGAATTACCTTGTCTGAGATTACAGAAAGGACGTTTCCGAGGTGATTTGTTAACTCATACGTGTATCTTTTATAAATACAATTTAACCCTTTCATATTTCATGTTTAGTAGTTTCATATTTAACCCTTTCATATTTCAAAATCTCACTTATCTCTCAACTCAATAAACCTCTGAATCTTATCATTCTCAATTAAAACAGTCAAATTATAGTATTTCAACTTCCACTTCTTTCCTTCTTTCACAACGATTCCACTACCTCTACACTCACGCATCCATGTGTTCAGTTTTTCATCAAACCAAGCAATTTTACCCGATTTATCGAACACCCAATTGCGCTCAATCTTTTTGAAATCCCACGCCTTTCCTTTGTCGAAGTAAGGTTTTGAAAACCCCATGAATTGCTCTTTCGTCCATCTTTCTGTTGGATCTGTTCCCAAAAAGATAAAATCGTCTGTAGTTGCACCAAAATAGTCATCGAACTTCGCGTTCGTAGCTGCTAAATGCCAATTATCGATTAATGTATCTAATTCCGCTTGATTGACTTTATTTGAAGATGTGAAACTCAATAAAGCGATTGTGGAAATGAGTAAAAGTGTTTTCATGTGAACTTAGTTTAAATAAAAAAGCCGCTACAAAATCTGTAACGGCTTAAAATTAATTTAATTTTTTGATTATTTAACTCCTTTAGAAGCTTCTAATGCTTTACACATTTTCACTGCGTTTGGAACGTCTACTGTTGCACCAGTTGTAGACAATTGACCGAAATCAACTTTCTCTTCAGCTCCTGGTTTAACATGCATTTCACCTTTGTGAGATACTGCAGATTTCAAGATAATATCTTTAATTTCCATCATAGTTAATGAAGGGAAGTAAGATTTCAACAAAGCAGCAACTCCAGTTACCATCGGTGCAGCCATTGAAGTACCTTGTAATTTTTTGTAATCAGATTGAGGAACTGTATTGTAAATCTCAAAACCTGGTGCAAAAACATCTACTTGTCTTGCAGAATAGTTAGAAAAACTTGCAGCGATTTCACCTTTTGTATTTCTAGTAGAAGCACCAATACACAAATAATTTTTCAAACTTTCTTTTTGGAAAGAATATTCATTCGTAGGGTAATTTGGATTCTCATCTAAACTATGTCCATCATTTCCAGCAGCATGAACTAACAAAACTCCTTTTGATTCAGCATATTTCATTGCTTCGTATACTTCTTTTTGATGAGCTGAATAAGCTTTACCGAATGACATATTGATAACCATTGCACCATTGTCAACTGCATAACGAATTGCTAAAGCAACATCTTTGTCAGCTTCGTCACCGTTTGGAACAGCACGTAAAGACATTAAAACGATATTTTCAGCAACTCCGTCACCTCCTAATCCGTTTCCACGAACAGCTCCTACGATACCACCAACGTGAGTTCCATGCAATGCATCTGGACCTTCAACATCGTTGTTTCCGTATTTCACATCGTTCATATCGTCTGGATTGTCACCAATCATTTGACGATCATCGTATCCCAAATTATATTTGTAGTCAACAATTTGAGACAATTGTGTCAACGCTTCTTCAACAGATTCAGTTGTTAATTCACCTGAAGCCATTGCACCACCAATTTGTTTCAATTGCATTTCTTCCGGAGTCGTTGGTTTCCAGTTTTCGATGTCTTTTACAGTATATGCACCACCAAATTTGTCTTTCCATTTCTTGTCAAACATCGGTAACATTTCACCAATTTGTTTGTATTGCTCAACCAATCCAGCGTATTGCTCACGTTCTTTCGTGATTTCTTCATACATTTTTTTGTATTCCTTGTACTCAGCTTTGTCAGCTTCAGCTACATCTGCAATGTTTTTGTCAGCATATTTTGCATGTAATTTTGCACAAATACGTGTTTTTTCTAAACGAGCATATTCTTGATTTCCTTCAGCACTTCCTAAAAAGTTCCATCCGTGAATATCATCAATGTATCCGTTTTTATCGTCATCAATTCCATTATTAGGAATTTCATCATCGTTTGTCCAAATCTTACCTTTTAAATCTTTGTGCTCAATATCAATCCCAGAATCAATAATTGCAACAACTACAGTAGTTGATTTTTTCTTTTTCAATGATTTGTATGCCTTTTCAGTTCGCATACCATTTTTCCCATTGTACCAATTTAAAATTTCACTCGTTTCTTGCGCATGCAAAAAATTCATGATTCCAATTCCAAAAAGAGCAACTGTTAAGGTAATAATTCGCTTTTTCATATGTACATAATTTGTTTTTCAAAAGTCATATGGAATCTCAAATCGAAATTATTTTCTTAAATATTTGTATAGAAAATAGATTTCGTTTTGTTCATTTCATATTATAAATCTCAATCTTTTTTGTAAGTTCGACAACAAATATCGAAATTTGTTTAGAATTTGTACTATCTTTTGTGGCTAAACGGTTAAAAAAAGATATAAAACTAGTTATTAAGCTTTATGAAAACAACATTACTATTACTCTCTCTCCTACTAAACTCGCTTATTTTTGGACAAATTGATCAACCCCGCTTTCAAAAATTATTAGCAGAAAGTCCGAATACTCAAGTGCCTTTTGTTGTTGATTATTCCAACCAAACACTTAAAAACCTATTAAATGATCCTGCTATTCGATTAAAAAACGCAACAAAAAACTGGATTTACATTCAAGCGACTCCTCTTTGGATTCAAGAAAGTATGAAATCTGGGAAAATTGGAGGATTTGTTTTGGAATTTGCTCCACCTAAAGCTTTAAATGACTCTACATTGGTAAAACATTTCGTAAATGAAGTGCATGCTGGAATGGCAGGTCTTCCTTTAACTGGACAAAATGTTATTATCGGATATGTAGATCAAGGATTGGATTACACGCATGGAGACTTTATTGATTCCTTAGGAAATACACGTGTACTCTATTATTGGGACCATTCAGAGCCAACAGACGCAACTGCTCCACTTCCTTATGGTTATGGTCGTATGTGTACGCAAGCACAGATACAAGCAGGAAGTTGTGGAAGTATTGAAAATGGTACTGCACACGGAACTAGTGTTGCTGGTGCTGGTTCTTCAAATGGTTTAGATAACGGACTTCAAAAAGGTGTTGCACCTGATTCAAAAATTATCATTGTAGAAACAAATTTTTCTTTACCAAATTGGACATTAACAATTGCTGATGCCTGTGATTTTATTTTCAAAAAAGCGGATGAATTAAATATGCCTGCAGTTGTAAATTTATCATTAGGTTCTTATTTAGGTTCACATGATGGTGACGACCCTGCTGCTGAATTAATTGAACAATTATTGGATGAACAAGGTGGACGAATTGTTGTTTGTGCCGCTGGAAACTCAGGTTCTTGGGGGAATTACCACGTTCGTGGAGATATTGATGCAGACACATCTTTCGTTTGGGCTATACCAAATCCAGGAAGTCAATTAGGAGCAAATACAATTTACATGGATTTGTGGTCAGATTTAAGTGAAGCTACTTGGAATTATGGTTTTGGAGCAAATTTAAGTTCTGGATCGTTTGAAGAAAGAGCTGAAACAGGATACAGATTGGCTACTTTTGGCGATGGTACAGTTGTTTATGATACTTTATGGAATGGATCTAATCGTATTGCAACAGTTGAAATTTACCCAAATATCGAAGGAAACTTAATGCATTTAGAAGTCTTCTTTTCAACAGTGGATTCTACAAATTATATTTACAGCTTCAAAACAACTGGATCAGGTTCTTACGATGCTTGGACTGGAAGTACAGCAGGTTTTGCCTTAAATGATATGGTTGAAACAGTACCAAGTGCTGCAATTTATCCACCAATTATTCATTACCATTCTCCAGATTCATTACAAACAATTGTGTCATCATGGAATTGTTCTGAAAAAGTTGTTACTACAGGAAATATCCGCAATCGTTTTAATCACATCGATTTTAATGGGAATACTTATTCTCCTTCACCTTCTTATAATACTTTGGTTGGACAAAGAAGTATTGCATCTTCAAGAGGTCCTAGTAGAAAAGGTGAAATCAAACCAAATGTAATGGCATGTGGAGATATAACTTTAAGTGCCGCACCGATTCCCGTTCTTACGAATCCAGGTTGGTGGAGTTCTGTGGATCAAGATGGACGACATATTCGAAATGGGGGAACTTCAATGGCATCTCCGGTTGTTGCTGGAGTAGCTGCATTATATTTAGAACGTTGTCCGAAAGGAACTTACCAAGAGTTTTTAAATGCGATTGAAAATACTTCTTTTACAGATGCATTTACTGGTGCTGTTCCAAACATTGAATATGGATGGGGTAAAATCCACGCATTAGATTTGGTAAGATACGCAAATAGAAATGCTTTAGTTGATTATTGTACAATGGATTCAATTCGTGTGAATGATGTTGAAAACACAACAAATATTCAATGGATGAATAGTTCAACTTTACCTGCTGTTCCTTTTGTGATGAATGTGGATTTTTATTACACAGGAAACGACGTTTATGGATGTAAAATCTTCTCTGACACAGTTAATTTTGCTACTAATCCAGCAGCTCCAACACCAGTAATTACAGTTTCAGGAAATGATTTATCTGTAGCAAGTTACACGAATATCCAATGGCATCAAAATGGAAATCCACTTGTAGGAGAAACGGGAACGAATTACACCATGATTCCTCCAGCAATTTATGACATTTACGTTAGTTACACTTCTCCAGATGGATGTGTTGCCTATTCAGATACATTAAATTCAACCGCATCTATTTTGACGAATAATTTTGAGTTTGGAATTTATCCAAATCCAACAAATGGGAAACTTCAAATAGAAAGTTCAGAAGAGATTTTAACAATTCAACTATTGGATTTAAATGGGAAGTTGTTACTTGAAACTTCTGATAAACACTTGGATTTATCGAATTTCACAAACGGAATCTATCTAGTTGAAATACAAACAATAAGTAGACTGTTTAAAAGTAAAATTATCAAAAGCGAATAGTATTTAAAAAAACTACTATTTTTGGGCTCAAATTTTAAATATCACATGGAGTTAACAGGTATTATTGCCATTTCAGGAAAAGCAGGTTTATATCGCGTAATCGCGCAAGGTAAAAACAGTATTATCGTAGAATCTTTGGAAGACAAAAGACGTATTCCAGCATATTCATCTGACCGTATTTCGGCACTTGAAGATATTTCTATCTACACTTATTCTGAGGACAAACCATTAAAAGAAATCTATACAGATATCTATAAAAAAGAAAATGGTGGAGCAACAATTTCTCACAAAGAGGATGCAAAAAAATTACAAGCATACTTAATGGAGGTTTTACCTGATTTTGATCAAGAACGTGTTTACGGTTCAGATATTAAAAAATTATTTCAATGGTATAACCTTCTTCACAAAGCTGATTTATTAAAACCAGCTGAAGAAGAGAAAAAACCTGCGAAAAAAACTGCTGAGAAATCAACTGAATCTGCTGAAGCAAAACCAAAAACAGCTAAAGCGAAAGATGGTGAAAAAGAACCAGCAGTGAAAAAAGCTCCAGCTAAGAAACCAGCTGTAGCAAAAAAAGCAGTTGAAAAAGCAGCTACTCCAAAAGCAAGTTCGAAAACAACTGCCGCTAAAAAAGTAGTTGCTCCGAAAACTGGTGGTGGAAGAGGAAAATAATTAGTATATATAATCCAATTAAGTCGTCTTTATGGCGACTTTTTTTTTGAAAAAACATATTGAAAATGAGAACTTTTATCGCACAAGATTTCACGCTTGATTCGTGGGAAGAATTAGAAAAATATATTCAAGTCTTATTGAATACTGAATTAAATTCAAAAGCAGATTTTTTACATTGGTTAAAAAACAAAAGTGAATTGGACGCTGTCATTGAAGAAGATATGGCATGGCGTTACATTCGCATGACAATTGATACAACAAATGAAGAATACACAAAGAAATATCAGTTTGTTGTTTCAGAAATTCAACCAAAACTTTCTCCATTTGCGGATTTATTGAACCGTAAATTAATTGATCAAGAATGGGTTTCAGAATTGGAAGCGGATGAAGCTTATAAAATTTATTTCCGCTCCATTCGAACTGCAATTGATTTACATAGAGAAGAAAATATTCCTTTAGAAACGGAAGAAAGTCTTTTAAGTCAAGAATATGGTGCAATCGTTGGGAAACAAACTATTGTATACAAAGGAGAAGAATTAACAATGCCAAAGGCAGCGAATTTCTTAAAAGATCCAAATTCAGAAGTTCGCGAAGAAGTATACAAGTTAATTGTTGAACGTAGATTGAAAGATGCAGATCAGTTGAATGAATTGTTTTCTAAATTGGTTGGTTTAAGACATCAAATAGCAACAAATGCTGGATGTTCAGATTTTAGAGAATTTAAATTCAAAAGTTTAGGTCGCTTTGATTATTCGATTGAAGATTGTTTAAATTTCCACGAATCGATTGAAAAACATTTTGTTCCAATTGCAAAAGCTATCATGCAAAAACAATGTGATGGTTTGGGTAAGACTTTATTGAAACCTTGGGATACTGAAGTTGATCCAGATGGAAAACCAGCATTGAAACCATTTGAAAATGGCGATGAGTTATTAGAGAAATCTACGCGAATTTTCAACGAACTTGATCCGTATTTTTCTTCGTGCTTGGAACAAATGAAAGCTGGAGGATATTTAGATTTAGATTCAAAAACTGGAAAAGCACCAGGCGGATACAACTATCCATTATACGAATCTGGAATTCCGTTTATTTTCATGAATGCTGCTGGTGCTCAACGTGATGTGGTGACTATGGTTCACGAAGGTGGACATGCTGTTCATTCATTTTTAAGTCGTGATTTGGAATTGACTGGTTTCAAAGATTTACCTTCAGAAGTGGCGGAATTAGCATCTATGTCGATGGAATTATTGACAATGGATTATTGGAATGAATTTTATTCGAATTCAGACGATTTAAATCGTGCGAAAAGAGAACAATTGGAGGGAGTAATTGAAGTTTTACCTTGGATTGCGACAATCGATGCTTTTCAACATTGGATTTATACACATCCAAATCATACAGTGGAAGAAAGAACAACTGAATGGATGTCAATTTCAAAACGATTTGGAACCGGTTTAATTGATCATACAGGTTTTGAAAAAGCGAGAGAAAATGCTTGGCACAAACAATTGCACTTATTTGAAGTTCCTTTTTACTATGTTGAATATGGAATTGCACAAATTGGAGCATTAGGAGTTTGGAAAAACTACCGTGAAAATTCTGTTAAAGCGATTGAAGACTATAAATCTGCATTGAAGTTGGGTTACTCTACTTCTATTCCTTCGATTTATAAAACTGCAGGGTTAACATTTGATTTTTCAGAAAACACATTGAAAGATTTAGGTCAGTTTGTTTCTAAAGAATTAGAAAAATATTGATTTAAGTTAGTTTAAATAAAAAAACCTATTTCCTTCTTTTTAGTTGGAAATAGGTTTACAAATATTCACAAGATTTTTTAAGCTCCTATTTTACGACGTAGAGAAATAATTTGACTTTCCCAAAGACGTTTTATTTCATCGTGTTCATTTTTTTCTGCGAAATCAGTGATTTTAAGAATCACGGATTTAGTCATCGGGTCAACTTCGTATTTCATTTCGAAAAAAGTTTCTAAGTCATCTTCTTCGTCATAAATCCATTGCCATTTAATGTGATCTCCTGCTTTTTTAGAGACCAATCTAGCTTCTTCTTCGCTTTTATCCCATTTAAATGTGTAGACATCATCATCAACGATTACTTCATCAGCAAACCATTCACTCAACCCATCAGGTGTTACTAGTAATTTATCCAGCACTTTTGGAGAAGTTTTAAGAACAAACTCCAATTCAAATCGCTCCTTTTTTGTCATAGTAGTTTTTAATGTTAACTTCGCAGTTTAAAATTTATTCCTAAATATAGTAATTTCTTTATGGCTCTAGTTCATTCAATGGAAAAAAATGGAAACTTTTTGTTTAAATACAGAGGTCAGTTTCCCGTATTGTTGTTTATTTTGGCAGTACCTACTCTTTACTTCACTGACAGTAAGTGTGTTATGGAAAGTGATATGCTTTTCTACATTTTAACAGGTGTTGCAATTGCGATGTCAATTTCTGGTCAAGTCATTCGAGCAATTGCGATTGGTACGAGTAATAAAAACACTTCGGGAAGAAACACAGAACAACAAGTAGCTGAGGCATTGAACACAAAAGGGATCTATTCTACTGTTCGTCACCCACTTTATTTAGGAAATTATTTCATGTGGATTGGAATTGTTTGTTTTACATTCAATATTTGGTTTATTGTATCAGTAAGTTTATTGTTTTGGGTTTACTATGAGCGAATCATGTTTTGTGAAGAGCGATTTTTAGAAAAGAAATTTGGACAGAGTTATGTGGATTGGTCAATGACTGCTCCAGCATTTTGGCCAAGTATGAAGAATTACAAAAAAGGAGAAATTCCATTTTCGATTAAAACGATTATGCGTCGTGAATATTCTGGAATTACTGCAACTGCAATTGGGTTCATTTTTGTGGCATTTTTCCGTGAATGGTTTATGACAAAAGAGGTTCCGACTTCATTAAACTATCTTTATTGGTTGGTTGGAGCATTATTATTTAGTTTGATTTTCAGAACGTTAAAACACAATACTAAACTTTTATACGAAGAAGACCGTTCATAAGCTTTGAAATTTAAAAAAAGCTTGTATCTTTGCACCCGTCTAATGGAAAAAAGACATGAATGGCGAGATAGCTCAGTTGGTTAGAGCGCAGGATTCATAACCCTGAGGTCCGGGGTTCAACTCCCCGTCTCGCTACTAAAAGGTAAACAAATCGTTTACCTTTTTTTGTTTTTATGAGGTTATGGGTTCATCCCGATGGCTATCGGGACCCCGTCTCGCTACTAAAAGGTAAACAAATCGTTTACCTTTTTTTGTTTTTATGAGGTTATGGGGGATCAGTTCATATTTCTGTGGAGCATTAAAAATTCAGGAATAAATTTATGTTAATCGGATTATAAGATTAATGATATTGAATTTTTACTAATTTTAAATTATTGTAATGAATATGAATGATTTAAATAAATATATAGTTTGTGATTGGTTTTTTGATAACAATACCCAAATAAGTATAGATAAAAACAAAAAAACAATTACTCTTTCAATAGCTCCTGATCGACATCATTCTAATATGGAAGTAACGAATTCATTTGAGGATTTTTTAAATGATATTCCTGGAATGCAAACGGTTATTTTGAATAATCCAGACATTCAAAAAAAGAATGTTGCAAAATTAATTATAGATACAGTATCATAT
>JBKDZA010000153.1:0-21597 GCA_046308455.1 Fluviicola sp. | reverse complement strand
TCTTTATAATGTAAAATCACCTATAAAATCTCATCTTTTTCGTTAAAAACATTCGAATTGGCCCGCCAATCCATCATGCTTTCGTCTCAAATCTGAGCATTTATAGGCGATCTGATAAGAATTTATAATCGAACTGAGGTTAATATTCACAAAAAAACTAAATGTGTTTAAAGTTTTTTTAATCATTAGGAAACTAATAAATTACAACCGCGAATATCCGAATGATCAAAACGTCCCATCAAACGGAAAAATTCGCCTTCCATCCTTCCTAAATCTTGCGTTTCAATAAAACTACATGAATAAAGATTCGCTAAATCAATAACATTTACACCTCCAGTTTTATCTTTATTTAAAAGCGAAAATGGATCTGTAGTTTCTCTCAAGGTCACTTTCATCCAATTGGGCAATTCGAATAAGCCGTCTTTGTTAGAATACGCTTGTGATAACAATTCACACATTCCATATTCTGAAGAAATGAAATCTACATTAAATCCTTCTTTTAAAATCTGATGTAAGGCTTCTTTTGAGAGTTCTTTTCGTCGACCTTTCATTCCTCCCGTTTCGATTATTCTCACTCCTGAAAAGTCAGGTTTAAGCTCAGCTAAATCCAATAAAGCATATGAAACACCAAACAAAACAACTTGTTTTCCGCTTGCCTTTGATTCCTGAACAACTTGAATCAACTTTGAAAAATCGTCTAAATAATATCCAGAGTTCGGGTTGTTTGTTTTTTGAATCAAGGTGTCGACCATGTAGACCAAACTGGAGTCTCCCTGTGAAACATAATTTGGCAAAAGCGCAACAATCACTTGATCGACACATTTCCCAATAAAATGCTCGTAGGTTTTTAAAAACGACTGCTCGTAAATGGATAGATCTGTCACAAAATGTTGACTGCGAATCATATTTCCAGTCCCACTACTTTTAAATACTTTGTCAATGGAATGATTCTCCGCGTGAATCGAATGCGACTTAAAAAAAGAAATCGGTAAATGTGGGATTTCTGAATAATGTGTTGGCTCAGGTCGACGAATTCCTTTCAAAAAATCAGCATAAACCTGTACGTTTTCTTTTTGAAACGCATAGACTTCAAGACAACAGTCGTTGAATGCTTTTTCGTCTTGAATGGAGAAAATTCGCTCGATTAAATTCATAAAAAAATAGAATCAATTAAAAGGCAAAAATAATTTAAAAGTTGTTCCTTTTCCAATTGCACTTTTCACATGAATGGAACCATTGTGTGCATCGATCACTAATTTCACATAATACAATCCTAAACCAAAACCTTTCACATCGTGTCGGTTTCCAGTTGGAACTCTGTAAAACTTATCAAAAATCATACGCTGGTTTTCGCGTTTTATACCGATTCCATTGTCTGTGAAATTCAAATAAATTCCTTTCGAATCAGAAGTCGTTTGAATTGAAATCGTTGGAATCTCGGTACAATATTTTACCGCGTTTTCTAACAAATTGTAGATGACATTTGTAATGTGAACTTCATCAACTGAAGCGCAATCATTTGTTGCTTGTAAATCTAAATGTACTTCACCACCTTTTTCTAATTGATTGATATCAAAACTCTCCTTGGCATCTAAAATTAACTCGTGAATGGAAATTTCTTCTTTATTTAAATTGAGTTTTTCGCGATCCAATTTTGCTACATTCAATACGCGCTCAACTTGATTCTCGAGACGTTTATTTTCTTTGTAAATAATTTCAGCATACCTTTTTCTGCGTTCGGGTTCTTCTGTAAAATCTTTTCTCAACAAAATTTCACATGATAAACCAATCGTAGAAATTGGCGTTTTTAACTCATGCGTCATGTTATTGATAAAATCTGTTTTGATTTCAGATAAACGCTTTTGTTTTAATAAAACGGAGATTGAATAGCCAAAGAAAATCAAGATTAAACCTACAATGGAAATGATATAAATCCACGGATAAGCTAATCGTGCAGTTTCATCGATTTCAATTTGCTTGACTTTCGGAAAATGAACAGTAAAATAATGTCCGTCGGTTTTTTCAATTTTACGTTTTGAAATTCGCTGCTTGAGTGGAATTGGTTTTTTATCGTAAATCGAATCTTTGGAAAAGACCATCAAATCCCCGTATTCCATCGAATCGGTGTAGCAATTATAAATTGCAAACTGAAAATCTTGATTGATCGATTCTTGGTAAAACTCTCTTTTCAAAAGCGTTTCTAAGAAAAAGGGTTGAACCTCATCAGCAACTTCAACTAAGAACTCATTGTTACTCATTTGTTTCACTGCACCGTAATTATCAATCGGATAATCAGATGCTTGATTCAAATCTTCAATAACATCACGTAAAGCTAAATTTGTCTTTTCAGAAAAACGCAATTGAACCAATGAATCTTGATTTCGTTGAATTTGTATCGCTGTTTTTTGCGATTCAATCGTTTTTGAAACCCAGAAAAATTGAATAAATAATATCCCAACGAGTGAAATCGCTCCTAATAAAACTACTGCTCGTATGGTTTTTCTATTCATTTTTTAAATCCCTTAGAATTCCAGATTACAATTGGTTGTAAGCTAAAATTCCACCCTCAAGATTAAGCAAATTAGTGAAACCTTCGTTCTGATTTAACCATTGAATAACATTTCCACTTCTAGCTCCTGAACGACAATGAATCACAACGTCCACATCTTTGCGGATTTTGTCTACATTTTCCGGAATTGTGTTCATCGGAATTAATTCTCCGTTGATGTTACTTTCTTCAAATTCATGTGGCTCACGACAGTCAATCAGTTGAAAATCTTTTCCTGATTCAATCCATGATTTTAATTCTTGTGCACTTATTGTATTCATTTCTTTTTTATTAATCGTTTTTCCAATCTTTTCCTTTGTTCTTTGTGTATGGAATTCCTTGCATATCTAAACTTTTCTCTAAAGCTTCAACAGCAGTAATCCAAGCACTCAAATCAGTTCTAAACTGAGCATATTCTTCGTTTACAATCGCTAAATGAGCTTTTTGACTTGTTGAAACTGTTGCAATATTCTCAAATAATTGTCCTTCAACCAACCCTAAACGTTCCCAGAATCCTGGTGCAGATTCAAACTCTTTAGACGATTTCAATCCATCACCGTAAATTTTCAATTTGATTGTCACGATTTCAGTTTCCAAGCGTTTTACTTCAGCCAATAATTTCAAGTCTGTATTCGGATAATTCGTAATTGCATATTTCATCAATTTCAATTTATCTTCGTTCTCAGACAACACACGATTACTTCCATGGATCACACGTTTCATTTGTGAAACTTCTTCTCTGAATGCTTGTAATTCTTGACTTGGACTTGGTTGAATTGCTCTGTTTTCCAATAATTTCACTTCGAAATTTGTAGGCGCAATTAACTGTTCAGATACACCATCTTTAATTTTAACTACTTCAACTGAATATGTTCCAGGAACAGCCAAATATCCTTGATCGTATGACTCGTATCTTCCAGGCGCAGATTTGTGCGGATTGATTGGAGACGTTGTCTCGTAATGTAAATCCCATGTCAAACGTTGCATTCCTTTTTTTGGCGAAGATGATAAACGACGTACTTCTTTGTTTTTATTATCACGGATAATCCAAATCAATTTTGCCGATTCTTCTAATTGTTCTTTGCGCAATTCTTCAATTGTTGGATAAGCGAAATCTTTTTTCTCTTTTTCAGCGTCTTTTTCCATTTTCTGACGTTTCGCTTTCAATGATTGAGCAGCATCTTCTTTCATGTAAAAAGTAAACGTTGCTCCAAAAGGAGAATTGTCAGCGTTCCACATGTCAGCACCTTGAGAACCTGTTCCAGATAATCCTAAAGGCGAAGAAGGAACATATAACAATGCTGGTTCAACTGGGAAAAGTGCTGCTGGTTTATCCAATAATTCTTTCGTTAAGTTTCTCAATGGAGAATAATTTTCCAAAGTATAAAATCCACGTCCGAAAGTTGCTGCAACTAAATCTGATTCACGTTTTTGAATGTCTAAATCGTACACAGCGATTGTTGGTAATCCTGCTAATTTCACCCAGTTTTTTCCTCCATTTGTTGACGTGTACGCTCCAAACTCAGTTCCACAGAACAATAAATTTGGATCGATGAAATCTTGACGAACTGTATAAACCGTTCCTCTTTCAGGTAAATCTCCAGAGATAGAAACCCACGTTTTACCTTTGTCAGAACTTTTCATCAAATACGGCTTAAAGTCACCAATTCGCTGATTATTGAAACATGCGAAAACCACATTTTCTTCTAGCGGAGAAGCATGTAATTGGTTTACACGTGTTTGTGCAGGAACTCCAACAAAAGTTTCAATTTTTGTCCATGAAGAACCTCCGTTATCAGAAACTTGGATTAAACCATCATCCGTTCCAGCATACAACAAACCTTCTTTTTTCGGCGACTCATCCAATGCGATGATATTTCCATAAATGGTTGTTGAACCGTTTTTTTGAACCGCATCAATCGACCAAACTTGTCCCATTACTTTCAATTTATTGCGATCAATTTGACGCGATAAATCTGGTGAAATCGTTTGCCAATCATTTCCGCGATTAGCAGATTTGAATACTTTATTTGCTGCGAAATAAATCGTTTGATTGTTGTGTGGACTTACCAAAAGTGGTGCATCCCAATTCCAACGATATGCCGCTTCACCTTTTCCAGGCATTGGTTGAATGTATGTTTTTTCTCCTGAAATTTTGTCGTAGCGCACCAAACCTCCGTACTGTGATTGTGCATAAACTACATTATTATCTTTCCAATCAATTGCAGATTCAAAACCATCTCCACCATTCGTGATAAACCAATCTGAATTTAATACTCCAGCATTGTTAATCGAAGCGGAAGGTCCACCCATTGAATTGTTATCTTGTGTTCCACCGTAAATATTGTAGAATGGATATGCGTTATCTGTCGCTACTTTGTAAAATTGAATTATTGGTAAATTATCAAAGTATTTCCAATCTTTTGCATGGTTGTAAGTTTCATATAAACCTCCATCACATCCAACAATCCAGTGGTTTGCGTTATTTGGATCTACCCAAATTGCGTGGTTATCCACGTGTTTTTTATCTTCTCCAGCCGCAACTACATTTTTACCTCCATCAGTTGTCAAATGCAACCACGTATCCATCACGTATACTTTGTCATCGATTTTTGGATCCGACATGATTTCTTGGTAGTAATTTCCTGCCGTTGAATAACCAGACATTTTCGTAAAGCTTTCACCACGATTTGTAGATTTATAAAAACCATCTTTATCGTAACGTGCTTCAACCATTGCGTAAACATTGTCCGAATTCACTTGTGAAACACAAATTGCAATACGTCCCATGTCACCTTTTGGTAAACCAGAAGAAATCTCTTTCCACGTTTCACCACCATCTGTACTTTTGTACAAAGCAGACTCAGGTCCACCACCAACATACGTCCATTCGTGACGGCGACGTTGATGCGCAGCCGCATATAAAACATTCGGATTTTTAGGATCAGCTACTAATTCAGAGATTCCAGTTTCTTCAGAAACGAATAAAGTTCTTTTCCACGTTTTTCCGCCGTCAGTTGTTTTGTAAACTCCACGTTCACCTCCTTCTTTCCAAACTGGTCCATAAGCTGCAACCCAAACCGTATTTTCATCAGTTGGATGTACAACAATATTTGCAATGTGCTCTGATTTTGGAAGTCCCATGTTTGTAAAACTCGCTCCACCATCTACTGATTTGTAGACACCATCACCGTAAGAAACAGAACGTTGGTTGTTGTTTTCACCACTTCCTACCCAAATTGTGTTTGGATTTGAAGGTGCGATTTTCACACAACCAATTGAATACGAACCGTAACCATCAAAAATTGGAGTAAATGTTGTACCATGATTGATTGTTTTCCAAACACCACCTGAGGCCGCCGCAACAAACCAAGTATCTGGAGTTGAAGGATGGATTGCAATATCAGAAATTCTTCCTGATGTAAGAGCTGGACCAACTAATCGAAACGATAAAGCTGAAATTGCACTTTCATCAAAAGGACCTTTCGCAGGAGTTGTAGCTGCTGGTTTTTTCTGTGCAAATGTTGACAATGACAACAAAGATGTCGACAGCAAAGAAGCTAAGAAGAGAGTTTTACGCATAGTAAATTTCTAAAAATGAAGGTTAAAGATAACGATTTAGTAGCTAATTGGGTCAAAGAAAAACAGTCAGCTTAAAAAAACTGACTGTCATTTCTAATTAAAATCCGTTTACACCATTTACAGTAGTGTATTTCAATATATTCTTTTTGTCTGGATGAATTCTAGCAAACGCTGCATTTACAGCAATTGTTCCTTCATGGAATCCACACAAAATCAATTTTAATTTATTTACATAAGTATTCACGTCACCGATGGCATAAATCCCTGGGATATTTGTAGAATAATCTGTTGTGTCTACTTTGATTGCATTCTTTTCGATTTCCAATCCCCAATCAGCAATTGGACCCAAAGAAGGTTTCAATCCAAACAAAGGAATGAAGTGATCCGTTTCTTTGATGATTTCACCTTGAGTTGCATGTTGAATGACAACTTCAGAAAGTGAGTCATTTCCTCTAAGACCAACAACTTCAGCTTCAGTGATAAGCGTAATCTCACCTTTTCCAGCCATATCGATCACTTTTTGAACAGAATCTAAGTGTCCACGGAACGAAGCTGAACGGTGAACCAAGACCACTTCCTTCGCAATTTTCTTTTCAGCAAGGAAAATCGACCAATCCAAAGCAGAGTCACCACCACCAGCGATTACACAACGTTTACCTCTGTAGAATTCAGGATCTTTGATAATGTATTCAATTCCTTTATCTTCAAAATCGACGATGTTTTCCATAGGTGGTTTACGCGGTTCAAATACACCCAATCCACCTGCAATCATAACGATTGGCGCTTCGTGTTGAGTTCCTTTTACCGTTGTAACAATGAATTTATCTTCAGCTGTTTTCTCGATTGTCATTGCTGCTTCACCCAAAGTAAAACCTGGTTTAAACGGAGCAGCTTGTTCCATCAAATTATCGATTAATTCTCCAGCTAAAACGGAAGGAAAACCTGGGATATCGTAAATTGGTTTTTTTGGATAAATCTCTGAACATTGTCCACCTGGTTGTGGCAATGAATCGATTAAATGGCAACGCAATTTCAATAAACCTGCCTCGAAAACGGTGAATAATCCCACAGGACCTGCACCGATAATGATAATATCTGTTTGAATCATTTCTTTAAAAAGTGCCACAAAAGTAACAAGTATAATTTATATATTAAATCAATAAGAACTTTAATTCTAAGACAATTGTTAAAACCTTTACTCTTCGTTACTTCAAAAATTTAACTTCTTCATTAACAAAGGTTAACTCTAAAGTGAAATTTTTAAAAAGCCTCGATTAAAGATTTTTCAATTGTCTTAATGATAAATAAACACGAAAAGCAGGGGAATGTTTGTTTGGTGGGGAGAAAAAATGTGAAAAGAAAGAAAATATTAGCTATTGGAGTTTTTTAGTTTCAGATAACGGTTCGCATGTATGAGAAGAAGCATTTTAAAAAGTAATTCACTTTCAGTTTGGTACTGACTTTTTTTTAAGCACTGCCCTTTGATTTATTACTATACCCGCTATTTCTCATACACGCTGTTGTAGGAAGTGCTTTAATTATTGAGAGTTTAATTCTATTAATATTAACTCTAAGTTTTTAATTTGAATTCCATACAACTTATTTACCCACCAAATCGAAATAATATATATCAAGATTGCTACAGTGATATACCCAATGGCATATAAGAAAAGTGTTGTGTTTGAAACATTTAATGATATTATGTTTTCAAATAGTTTTGAATCCATATCCATTCGTCCTAAATAAATACAAATCATTGAAAACGGCAGTAATAAACTTCCAGAGATTATGGCTGTTTTATATACTTCAAGAGTTAATTTAAGATCCTGAATAAAAGAAATAACAGAATCCTTACTTTGATTACCTAAACTACTAGAATTATTTAAAAACCAACTCATTTTTCCTAAATAAATTAATGTAATAAGACTTGTAATTGACATTAAAATGTAATAGATACCTTTTGGTAATTGGTGTAATTCAATAAAATTTGGTGCTGCAAAAAACAACATAATTACAACAAGTTGAGTAAAAATTTCACGTTTCATACTTTTTCTTACGTTAAGTATGGGCATCTTGCTTGTTTTTAGGTCTTTTATTTCTGTTGGAAACTGATTATCATCCATATTCTCAGCGTTCATTTTTTGTTTTATATCTTCAAAATTCATATCCCTGTGTTTTGATTATTTCTTGTAATTTGTTTTTTGTTCTTTTAATTTTCACTCGCACGTTAACTTCAGAGAGTCCTAAGTTTTCTGCTATTTCTTTTCCAGAACAGCCTTCTATCAATAGAATAATGATTGCTTTTTCAATTTTAGTTAATTGTTTAACTGCTTTATAAAAATGAACTAATTGTTGGTCTTTTTCATTATCATAGACTTCATTGTCAATAAGTTCATTTTTGATGACTGTGTAATTCTCTTTTTTCCTTTTCTCTTTTTTAAAAAACAGAATTGCAGTATTCAATGCAACTCTATACATCCAAGAAGAAAATTCGCTTTTCCCTTCAAAAGAATCTAAAGATTTCCAAAGTTGTAAGATGATTTCTTGAAATAAATCTTGCTGATCTTCTAGTTTATCAAAATACATTCTAGAAACTTTATACAGAATACCTTTATGCGATTCAATGGCGATTAAAAACTCTTGTTCAGATAATTTCATCTAATAGTTCTATTAAAATACAGGAGTTATTATGTACCCTTTTTGTCTTAGTAAATTTATTATCCCAGATTCATTTGTTAAATGCGCACAACCAATACTAAATAAGTTACTCCTTTCTTTCATCATTTGTGGCATTATTTCAACCCAATTTTTATTTCGCTCAACTTGCATGTATTTAACAGCATTCTCATTCATATATTTATCTTTAGTAATTAAGTTTACAGCCGCTGTAATATCTTCATGTTTGTATGCTTTTATTGCACTATTGAAATCGATTTTGTATGAGTCGAAGAGCATTAATTGTTCAAATAAATAATCAGTTGTGTATGCTTTTTTAATGAATTCTAATTGGGCTGAAGAACTTTCTAAACCAAATATAGGTGTTTGTTTTTTTGCAGCTACTTTCATTAGCTCAGGTTCAAATGATTTTATTTGTGTCAGATCACAAGGCAACATGGCATACATCATATAAAACTGAAGCATTGAAAGTCCGTAATCGTTGTAGCTCATTAATGGGCTTTTTAATACTTTTTGTACTAGTTCGTCCAATTCTTTAAATTGACTTTCTGTTAACTCTTCCGAAATTTTCTTTGAACTTGCCATTGATGCCTGAAGACTTTTCAACTCTTCAGGGTCTGACATGTTAACTTCCAAAACTAGGGCATCGATGTTATCTAAAACTGTGTAAATTTTTTCAGATATTACAAAGTCTTCTTCACATAACAGATGTAACGTTCCTAATAGATAAGATGGTTCTTTAAGTTCTGGATGTTCTATTTTCCATAGAATTGAGTTTTCTAATTTCAGCATTTCTTGAGCTTGTGAGTTGCTAATCAAGAAAGTAAATAGTGATACTGCGATAATAGTTTTTAAATGTTTCATTTTTTAATTTTTAAGATTTGCTACGTAAGTATTAAAAATCCAAATTTGTTACAAAAAATGAAACTATTTTTACCAAGACTAATGTTTTTCTCACAGAAGAATTACCCACAACTAGTATATTGTCGAAATTTAAAAAATACTTGAATCTTTACAATTCTTTTCAAAAACACCATTTTATTGTTATTTCAGATAACTGAACTACGTATTTTGAATTTCCAAAAAGCAACACTACTTGCGTATATTTTTTTCTAAAAGAAAACTGATTTTACTTAGGCAAATGTGACTTCGTAAACTCCCACATCACAATTCCCACACAAACAGAAACATTCAAACTGTGTATGGTGCCGAATTGAGGGATTTCGATGATAGCGTCAGATGCATCAATTACTTCTTAGTTTACACCATCTACTTCGTTTCCAAAGACTAAAGCACAAGTGTTTTTCGCTAATTCGGAGCAGTTTTGTTTGAGACGTAATAAATTCTCATACTCACTATTATTTATTGTTTATTAAATTCATTAATGTTTCTTTGCTTGGTAAAACAGTTAAGTATTTACTAGCGAAGATTTGCTGATTGTTTTCTGGTAAAGTAAATTCTACGACTGCTTCACTTTTGTTTTGACAAAGAATTATTCCAATTGTTTTATTTTCATCGTCAAGCTTTACCTGTCTATCAAAATAGTTCACATACATTTGCATTTGCCCAATATCTTGATGCTTTAATTCTCCTATTTTTAAATCAATAAGAACAAAACATTTTAAAATTCTATTATAAAAAACCAAGTCTACTCTAAAGTGTTTTTCATCAAAGCTAATTCTATTTTGTCTAGCAACAAAAGTAAAACCATTTCCTAATTCCAATAAAAAGTGTTCTAACTTGTCTATTAATTTTTGTTCTAATTCACTTTCAGAATATGTATTATTTTCAGGTAATCCGATAAACTCTAAGATGTATGGATCTTTAATCGCATCTTGTGGCTTTTCTATAATTTGTCCCTTGACTGAGAGTTGTAAAATTTCATTTTCATCTTTACTTAATGACAATCTTGTAAATAATGCTGTATCATATTGTCTATTAAGTTCTCGCAAACTCCAATTATTTTTATATGCTTCAATTTCGTAAAATCTTCTTTCAACTTCATCATCTATTCTCATTAATTTTAAATAATGAGACCAGCTTAAATTGAATTCCGCAGACAGTGTTTGCGTTTTTGAGTATACAGTATAAAACTGTCTAATTTGCTCTAAATTTCTTTGTGAAAATCCTTTTCCAAATTCTTTTGTTAAACGTTCAGAAAGAGTTTTGATTATTTGCTTTCCATAATCTGCTCTCTGTTTTCCTTTCTGTTCTTCTTCGATTATCATCCTACCTATTTCATAATAAGTCAAAACCATTGTATGATTAACCGCATGTAAAACTTTACTTCTTGCAGATATTAATAATTCTGAAATTTTAACTGCTAACCGATTTGAAACAAGTTCATTCATTTTCCTTTAGTGTTAAATTTAAACAAATATAACCAATTTCAAATTTTAAGCATTTTAACGTTATTGACATTTAAAATGCTTAATTAATTCATGCCAATTTGAAATTCAAGAAGACTAAAGTATCAAAAAATCATTCCACCAACTGACACTTCGCAAACTCCCACATCACAATTCCCGCACAAACGGAAACATTCAAACTGTGTTTGGTGCCAAATTGGGGGATTTCGATGATAGCATCAGATGCATCAATTACTTCTTGGTTCACGCCGTCTACTTCATTTCCAAAAACCAAAGCACAGGTATTTTTCGCTAATTCGGAGCAGTTTTGTAAGAGAACAGTTTCACTTGCTTGTTCGATACTACAAACAGTAATTCCTTGAGATTTCAATTCATTTACCAGTTCAAGTGTTGATGTTCGGTATTCCCATACAACCGTTTCAGTTGCTCCCAAAGCTGATTTGTGAATCTCACGGAGTGGAGGTTGGGCCGTAATTCCACACAAATAGATTTTCTGAATATTGAAAGCATCAGCCGTACGGAAAAAAGCGCCAATGTTGCTCAAACTTCTGATTTCGTCCAATATAACAATGATGGGGAATTTTTCTTGTTGCTTGAAAGTCGCTTCGTCAACGCGATCCAATTCCCACAATTTTAACTTTCTATTCATGGGGTAAAGTTAGGAGTTTTCATATTTTATCCTCAATTTTGAAATTGAATAATACATGTCACATGAACAAAAACATCCAATCTTCACTTAAAATACTATTCTTTTTCATTTTAATAATTTGCTTTTCAAATTCTTGTACCATACAAAAACGCTTGTTTAGTCCAGGTTATTCGATCGAATGGAAAGGAAAAAAAACTCAACCCAATAAGACTATACATTCAGTATATTATAAAGATGAGTCAACTGAATCTTCAATTCTAAAAGAAGTAAACCCAGAAATTGAATTAGTAAAAATTGATTCATTAGCAAAAGACGAAATTATCGTAAATTCAAAATTCATTAAACCTCAAACAAATAATAAAACTCACAGAACTTTTACATCTGTTTTAACAAAATCATCAACTACAAAGCACATAAAAAACGAAGTAAATCGTGAGGATGAACCTTTCAAAAACAAACCTTTTGCTCCCGAATCAGGATTGGCTTCATTGATTTTCTCAGTTATAAGTATAATTGGTTGGTTTTTATTTGTATCCAATGCAACTTTCTTCACTTTTGCCGTGGTTATCGGATTCGGACTTTTGGGAATAATCCTCGGAGCTGTAGCAATAAAAGACCATAAAAGAAATCCAGATAAATATTTAAGAAAATGGCCTTCTTATTTAGGTTTTTGGCTTTCTTTTACTTCAACTTTACTTTTTATCGGCTTGTTTGTTCTTGTTTTTATTGCTTTAACGAATTGGGGAGGATAGTTAAAATCGCTTAAAACTTTTTCTTTTTGTTGATAAAGCAACTGTTAATCGTTACTTAATTTCAATTGAACTGCCGTAACTTTGACTACTCAAAAATCAAGAAGGTGGCGAAAAAAACTAACGGTCCTGCGGAAACTCCGCTCATGAAACAATACAACGAAATTAAAGCGAAACATCCGCAAGCATTGTTGTTGTTTAGAGTGGGCGATTTCTACGAAACCTTTGGTGAAGATGCCATCACTACTTCCAAAGTTTTGGGAATCATCCTAACGAAAAGAGGCGCTGGTTCAAGCTCTGAAATTGAATTGGCTGGATTCCCACACCACTCTTTAGATTCTTACTTACCAAAATTGGTGCGTGCGGGTTACCGTGTAGCGATTTGCGATCAGCTCGAAGATCCGAAAATGACGAAAACTATCGTAAAACGAGGTGTAACGGAATTGGTAACTCCAGGAATTGCATTTAGTGATAAAATTTTAGACGGACATAAAAACAACTTTTTGTGTGCCATCCACTTTGACAAAGAAATCCACGGAATTGCATTTTTAGATGTGACTACTGGTGAATTTTACACCGCTCAAGGTTCTTTTGAATACATCAACAAATTGATTCAAGGTTTTGAGCCGAGTGAAATTATTTACCAAAAAAATAAAACGCGCTTTTTCGAAGAAAACTTCGGAAATAGATACTATACATTCCGCTTGGAAGATTGGGTGTTCACGAAAGATTTTGCATACGAAAACCTAACAAAACACTTCCAAACCAAGTCTATGAAAGGGTTTGGTATCGAAGAGTTGGAATTGGGAATGATCGCGTCTGGTGTGATTTTACATTACTTGGGCGAAACTCAACACGATCGATTGGGTCATATCACGCAAGTTCAACGCATTGAAGAAGAACGTTTTGTTTGGTTGGACCGTTTTACGATTCGCAACCTAGAATTGATTTCTCCTTTAAACGAAGGTGGAAGTACGCTTGCAGATGTCATCAACGGTACACGCACACCAATGGGTGATCGCTTGTTGAAACGTTGGATTGTGATGCCCTTAAAAAATGTAGAACACATTCAATTACGTGTTGAAGCTGTTAAAAACATCAAGGAAAACGATGATTTGCGCTTCGAATTGGAACGTGAATTGAAACACATCGGCGACATCGAACGTTTGATTTCAAAAGTTGCAGTTGGACGAATCAATCCACGTGAAGCAAAAGCTTTGTCACGCATCATCGAGCATTTCGAACCATTGAAATCTGCTTGTGCAAAAGGAAATTCTCCAATGCTAGAACAATTAGCGAAGAACATTGAACCACATGCAAAATTCATAGAACTTGTAAATTCTACACTTCTCGAAGAACCAGCAGTTTCACTTGGAAAAGGACCAATTATCGCAGATGGAATCCACGAAGAACTAGACGAATTGCGCGCTATTTCAGCTGGTGGAAAAGAATACCTGGAAGCGATGCAAGAACGCGAAAGCGAACGCACTGGAATTCCAAGTTTGAAAATCGCTTTCAATAACGTCTTTGGTTATTACTTAGAAGTTCGAAATACACACAAAGACAAAGTTCCTGAAGAATGGATCCGTAAGCAAACACTCGTGAGCGCTGAACGTTACATCACGCCTGAACTAAAAGAATACGAAACAAAAATCCTAGGTGCGGAAGATAAAATCGCTACGATTGAAGGCAAATTATACAGCGAATTGATTCAAAAATTGAGTCAATATGTGAGTAGCATTCAACGAAACGCACACTTAATTGCGCAATTGGATTGTTTGTGTGGATTCGCATCGATTGCTATTGTAAATAATTACAACGAACCTAGTGTGAATGATGGACATGCTTTGAACATTGTTTCTGGTCGACATCCTGTGATTGAAAAACAACTCAAGTCAGGAGAAGAATACATTCCGAACGATGTGTTTTTGGACAAAGATTCACAACAAATCATCATGATTACGGGTCCAAATATGGCCGGTAAATCCGCTTTGTTGCGTCAAACTGCTTTGATTGTTTTGATGGCACAAATGGGAAGTTTTGTCCCTGCAGAAAAAGCTGAAATTGGAATCATTGACAAAGTATTTACTCGAGTTGGAGCTTCTGATAACATTTCTTCAGGTGAATCGACCTTCATGGTGGAAATGAATGAAACCTCAAGTATTTTGAACAACTTGTCGGACAGAAGTTTGATTCTTTTGGATGAAATTGGTCGTGGAACAAGTACGTACGATGGAATTTCGATTGCTTGGGCGATTGCCGAATACATTCATGAACTTCCAAATGCGAAAGGAAAAACATTGTTTGCAACTCATTACCACGAATTGAACGACATGGAGCAACAATTTGCGCGCATTAAAAACTTCAATGTTTCGGTAAAAGAGGTTGGGCAAAAAATCATTTTCTTACGCAAATTAGTGAAAGGTGGAAGTGAACACAGTTTTGGTATTCACGTTGCGAAATTAGCAGGTATGCCGAAGAAAGTAGTTCAACGTGCGGAATTGATGTTGGAACAATTGGAAATCAATCACCGTTCCAATGCGAAGGAAACCGTTCGTGAGGCAGTTGCTTCGTCTAATATGCAATTGAGTTTCTTCCAATTAAACGACCCAGTTTTGGAACAAATTCACGAGCAATTAATTACAATCGACATCAATACCTTAACACCTGTTGAAGCTTTGATGAAATTGAACGAAATCAAAAAATTGACTGGTGGTTAGTGAACGATATTCACTTGAGATTGTATCAAACTAAAAATCTCCAACTATGAACAGAATTTTCTTGGGACTTCTATGTCTTTTACTAGTAAGTTTTAATGCTCAAGCAGATTTAAATCCTGAGTACACAGTTTCAAACTCAACAAAAAACCCTAAATTGAAGGGAAAAAGTGTTACTTATACGTTTACTTTTAGTAGACAGGTGTATCCAAATGGAAAAGCAGATTCCATCATCTACCAAATGGATGGAAATGGAAAAAACAAAAAAGTTAAGTTAAAAAACGACAAGTTTGTTGTTAAAACAACAGCAGGAAAACACAGCTTTGTTGTATGGTATTCTGGCTATTTTAAAGAAGTCAGCACTTCGAAAATTGAAGCAAAAGCTATGCACAATGTAAATGTGGTGATTTATTTGCAAGATATAGAAGAACAGCATACAGTTGATAAACCCGTGATTTATTTGTATCCAGAAAAAGAGCAGGCTGTTTCAGTTGAATTAAAACCTACTGGCAAATTGACTTTTACTTATCCAAAATACGATCAAAAGTGGGAAGTGACAGCCAATCCAAATGGGAAAATCAAACACGGAAATCAAACATACAATTATTTGTTTTGGGAAGCTGAACAACATATTGAACAATCTGAACAGCTATTTTCTGAGGGTTTTGTAGTAAATGGAAGTAATTCACTTGAATTTTTAGACGAACAATTAACTGCCTTTGGTTTCACAAGTGAAGAAAAAGCGGATTTCATTACTTTTTGGGGTCCACGAATGACCGCAGACAAAGAATGGTTTGTACATTTTGTGGTGAACGAAGATTGTCAGCAATTTGCAGATGTTCAGTTCGAACCAAAGCCCGATCATTTTTACCGTTTTTATATTTTGCTTGCACCATTGGAAGAAGTGAAAAATCAATTGAAATCCGAACCAAAAACACAAGTTTTCGAACCAATGAAACGTGAAGGATTTGTTGCTTTTGAATGGGGAGGAAGTGTTCTTTCAACGAAAAATTTGTAGTATGAAAGTCCTAGTTTTATTAGTGCTTATTGTTTCATTTTCTAAGATTTCCTTTTCAAGTGAGGAATCAAAAATGTGGACAACCGATTATGAAGTCATTGAAACGAAATTTGATCAACTCTTAACTTACAAACAATCGCGATTTACGTTTGAAGTAGAAGTGGATAGCTTAAAAGAAAATACAAAAATTATATACGACATCAACAAAAGCGGAAATAATATTTCAGCATATACCAATTCAAATAAACGTTTCTTTGTTTTGACAAGTGCAGGAAAACATACTTTTCGCATTTTCTATAAAGAGGGTTACAATGAAATTACCATTCCTGATTTTGAAATCAAATCGCGTTTTGAAACGGTAATAAAATTAAAATTCCGCAAACAAGAAGTTTCATCAGACCCGTCAAGAACCCCTATCAATGTGTGTTACAAGCCAGTTATTTATCTGTATCCAAAAATTCAAACTGATGTTGCGGTTTCACTAACTCCAAAGGGAAAGTTGACTTTTACCTATCCAAAATATCAAGATATTTGGAAGGTTAATGCAACTCCTGAAGGAAAATTAACCGTTAACAATCAAATAGTCAATTACTTATTTTGGGAAAGTGAATTTAATTTAAAAACTGATGAACGAACATTTTCTGAAGGTTACATTGTAAATGGCTCGAATTCTCTTGAATTTTTAGATGAACAATTAACTGCCTTTGGATTCTCAAGTGAAGAAAAAGCAGATTTCATTACCTTTTGGGGTCCACGAATTACCGCAGACAAAGAATGGTTTGTACATTTTGTGGTGAACGAAGATTGTGAGCAATTTGCTGATGTTCAGTTTGAACCAAAGCCCGATCATTTTTACCGTTTTTACATTCTACTTGCTCCATTGGATGAAGTGAAAAATCAATTGAAATCAGAACCAAAAACACAAGTTTTCGAACCAATGAAACGTGAAGGATTTGTTGCTTTTGAATGGGGAGGCTCTTATATTCATTCGACAAATCTTTAGTTGAATCATTTTCTTCTTTTCAATGTGTATCTTTGGAAAAAAGTAAGCTATGGACAATACGATTCGACTCAATAAATTTATCAGTGAAAGTGGAATGTGCTCTCGAAGAGAGGCCGACCAATTTATTGAAAAAGGAATGGTTCGAATCAATGGATCAATTGCCAAAATTGGAAGTGTTGTTCGACCTAGAGACAAAGTCATGGTCAATGGTTTGATGATTGAAGTCAAGCAAAAAGAAAACGCGACCTATTTGATGTTCAATAAACCTGCTGGAATTACTACCACAACTGATTCCAGTGATCCTTCCAATATCATTGATTACATTCGTTATGGTGAGCGTATTTTCCCAATTGGACGTTTGGACAAAGACTCAACTGGCTTGATTCTTTTGACTTCGAATGGAGATATTGTCAATCAAATTTTACGCGCAGGTAACAACCATGAAAAAGAATATTTAGTTACGGTCGACAAACCTTACAAACCTGATTTCATTGAAAAAATGGCATTAGGAGTTCCAATTTTGGGACAAGTAACGAAGAAATGTAAGGTAGAACAAGTCAACCAAACGACCTTTAAAATCACGTTGATTCAAGGATTGAACCGTCAGATTCGTCGTATGTGTGAATACTTTGGCTACGAAGTTCTAGAATTGAACCGCATTCGCATCATGCATTTGGAATTGAAAGGTTTGGCTGTTGGTGAAACACGTGATTTAGATCCTACAGAACTCGATTTATTGTTCAAACAATTGGAAGGAAGTCGAAAAGACAGTGAAAAAGCCAATCGCAACGACCAAAAAGCGAAAGAACAAGCGGAGCAAGAACTGATTAAAAAGTATAGTAAAGTAAGTGAATCGAGAAGAAAAGAAAGCTTGATTGATAAAAGCGCTGCCGATTTGGAATACGCTGCACTCGTGAGAGAGGCTAAACAAAAAGAGCGCAACCGTTCAGCATCAAAAGCAAAAGCTGGCATGAAAACCACCGTAGCAAACGCACAACGTTCAGCAAAAGGCGCTGGAAAGAAAATTGGAGGAAAACCGAATTCATTTAGTGCTGGTAAAAAGAGTGGTGGAAAGAAGAAGTAAAATCTAAATAATAAATCAGTTTGCGACACACCTTAATCATTCTTTTTTTACTTTTTAGTAACTTTTATATCAATGCTCAAAATTCAGAAAACAGTAGAATTAAAGAACATGGGATTTATTATAAATTTTCGTCAATAGTAGATTACAAATCAAACGATGTAAGATTTTCACCAGGAAATTCTCTTGGTTATATTTATACTTCTAAAAAAAGTGAAAAAGGGCTTGGTTTTGAATTTAACTTGGAATTTTTAGACCAAAATGTATACAGAAACAAGTCTTATAATGAAACGTTGGATACTTTTGCTTTTAGTAGAACACATTTTTCCTGTTTAGAATCTTCTTTTAAAATACAAACTCGCTATCCTTTTAAAAGATTTGCCATCTATTTTAATCCAGGAATAACAATCGGAACTTTTCAAAAATTAAAAAGTAAAGCTTACTATTTTGCTGAAGGGAATCATGAACCATATAAAATTGATCCTTGGTCATCAAATCCACCTTACGATGAAGGATTTGTGGTTGGATTAATTCAAAGTATTGGTTTTGATTTTAGAATTAATGGAAAAACTTCACTTTCTTTAGATTACACAAGTTGTGCAAAAATTAAAATTCCTCATTCATCAGAATTTTTTATCATTCTAGAGGTATTCGTTTAGGACTTCGATTTAAAATGGATAAAGACAGTTAAATTAATTTTTTTATAATCCACCAAAACTTCATTTTTTTTTGAATTTTGACTGAGTTTGAACTCAAAAAAATAAATATGTTACTCTCTTTAAAAAGAAAAACCCAACACGAATTCTGAGGCCTTAATTTCACGCAAAGTGAACTTCATGTTTACGCATTATACTTTATAAAGCTTTAACATTGTAGAAGTTCAATTTTTAAAAAAAAACACAAAACCTCATTAAAATAGGCACTTTACGTAAATCGAAATCAAATATTAACTTCCCATAAATATCATTTGTCACACTTTTTGGGAAGTAATTAATTTAGCTTTAATTCAATAAAACAATTATTAACTTCCCAAAACTAATATTTATAACTACTTTTGGGAAGTTAATAATACTATTAATATGATTGGAAGAAAGTATGAAACTGATAGATTAAAAGAAAGCTTAACTTCACAAAACTCAGAATTAATCGCTGTGTATGGAAGGAGAAGAGTTGGCAAAACATATCTAATACGGAATATCTACGCGAAGTATATTAGGTTTGAAGTCACAGGTTTATATGGTGGAAACCAAGAAGTGCAAATTGAAAACTTTTTTGATGAACTAAGAAAAGTCTCAAACAAAATACAAGAAGATAACAAACCTAAAGACTGGAAAGAAGCTTTTGAACTTTTGAAATCTTATTTAAACAGTCTTAGAAGTGAAAGTAAAAAGGTAATTTTCATTGATGAAATGCCTTGGCTCGATACTCATAAGTCCAATTTTAGAATGTATTTAGGACATTTCTGGAATACATATTGCGAAAAACGAAAAGATATTGTAATTGTATTATGTGGTTCTGCAGCATCTTACATGGTCCAGAATGTAATCTCAAACAAGGGAAGTTTACATGCGAGACTTAGTTATAAACTACAGATCAAACCTTTTACGTTGTTTGAAACAAAAGAATTTTTAAAAAGTAAAAACATAAACTGGAGCCACTATCACATACTTCATTTATACATTGCAATAGGTGGGATTCCACATTATTTAAATAAAATAAAAAAAGGAGAGAGTGTTGTACAATCCATACAAAGACTTTGCTTTGATACAAATGGTGATTTGGTAAATGAATTCGATGAAATTTTTGAATCGCTATTTAGTCATTCCTCCTCACACATAGCAATTGTAAGGGCTCTTGGAAGCTTTAGCAAAGGAATATCAAGAGATGAATTAATAATAAAATCTAAACATGCAGGAGGTGGAGCATTCACAAGAGCACTAGAGGAGTTAATTGCATCTGGTTTCATTTCAAAATACCCAGCATATGATAAAAAAGTTCAAAAGACACTCTATCGCTTGTCTGACGAATATTCAAAATTTTACTTGAAATTTATAGCCCCTAATAAAAATCAAGGTGAAAATTTTTGGAAAACATTATTTCAACAACAAACTTACATTAGCTGGGCAGGATTTAATTTTGAAACTATAAGTCTCAAACATGTTCAACAAATAAAAAAAGCCCTTAAGATAGAAGGTATTCACTCAACGAATTCAAGTTGGTCATCGAAAGGAGTTCAAGTTGACTTGGTTATAAAAAGAGCTGACAATTGGATAAACTTATGTGAAATGAAATTCCACAACAACCCTTATACGATAGGAAAAAACGAATTAACAGAACTAAGAAATAAAGTTTCAAAATTTAAAGATGAAACTGAAACAAAAGATGTAGTAGTAATAACAATGATAACTACTTATGGTGTTGTTGAAAATGAAAATTTCCATGAAATAATAGAAAACTCTTTTGAAATGGACATTCTATTTGAGAACATTTAATTCATTGAGCTACCTTTAATTCAAATCATATCCACACATATCCACATGAAGATTATGCAGTTCCAATCGTTCAATCAGATTCAAACAACTTCCAACATAGAATTTGTCAATGCTTTTTGAATAGATTATGTAAACTGTAGCCATCTATAAAAAGAAAACCCCAACACGAATGTTGAGGCCTTAATTTCACGCAAGTGGATTCCGATTGCTATCGGAACAATGCGTAAAGCTTTAAATGAAAAAAGCTCAGACTTATCGTCTGAGCTTTGTACTCGGAGCGGGTCCCGATGGCAATCGGGATGAACCCGCATGCCCATTTTTGTCATTAAGAATACATCATTATTAATTTCTCAATTATATCAGGATACTTCTTTAAATTTTCATAATATGAACGAGAACGCATTCGTTTGATATGGCTTTCAATTTTTCTTGCTAAATCTTGGCTTTCTAATTCTTTTGAATAATAAACTTCCCAATCATTTGCACGATGTGTAAATCCAACTTGAAAAACATGTGTATTGTGTTGTTCCAATCGTTCAATCAGATTCAAACAACTTCCAACATAGAATTTGTCAATGCTTTTTGAATAGATTATATAAACTGTTGCCATCCATAAAAAAGAAAACCCCAACACGAATGCTGAGGCCTTAATTTCACGCAAGGTGGAAGCCAATGCGTAAAGCTTTAAATGAAAAAAGCTCAGACTTATCGTC
>JBKDZA010000152.1:0-18117 GCA_046308455.1 Fluviicola sp. | reverse complement strand
CAGCTGAATCTTTCAATGCAAAAATTAAAGCATTCAGATCTCAATTTCGTGGTGTAACCAATATTGGATTCTTTTTATTCAGATTAACACAAATATATGCTTGATTTTTTTAATGCTCCACAGAAATATGAACTGATCCTTTTAGAACTGGTTGCAGTGGTGTAAAGACTTTGTCTTGTTTTTACTTCTACTTTAATTGTTTTGTTTGTCTCAAGATTTACAAGTACAATGTCGCAACCAGAATCATCTAAATTTTTAAATGCTTTCCAGTTTGTATCGTGTATGCGAATGTATATTTGAAATAGGACTGAGTTTTCTCCAATATCCTTCAATAATTCTTTTAAATTTTGAGGAAGCTGTTTAGTTGGTTTTGAAATGTTATTTGACATTACAGATTAGGTTTAAAGTATTAATTAAAAAAACTATTTTATAGCAAAAACCCTAGAACATTGATACACTCTAGGGTTTTCTAAGCTTACAGCCATATAAGCCATTTTTTTACTTTTAACAGTGAGCGGTCTGGACGGGTCCCGATAGCAATCGGGACGAACCCGCGACAATATTTATTTGAATATAAAGTCTTTAAAAGACAAAATCCTCAAGACATTGATACATCTTGAGGATTTCTAAGCTTACAGCCATATAAGCCATTTTTTTACTTTTAACAGTGAGCGGTCTGGACGGGACTCGAACCCGCGACCCCATGCGTGACAGGCATGTATTCTAACCAACTGAACTACCAAACCAAATTTTTCATTTCTGTTCCGCAACAGCGGAATTCAAAATTTGTGTTACTTTTCGTTAAAAGCTTTGCAAAGATAGGCACTTATTTCATTTCTGCAAGTTTTTTCGTGAAAAAAAATAAGAAAAATATACTGAAAGCCTGATTCAGGTTAATTTTCAAGTGCTTAGAACTTCTCTTTTTTTCAAGTTATCCAATTCGTCGTTGCACCAAATCCGAAATTTTATCGTAAAACTGTTTCGGTTGGAAGGTTCGCCATTCGATTTCCTCCAATTCTCCGCCAAACACAAAATAATGATGGATCCGCGCCTTCTCAAATTCAGCAATCACGTGATCGTGGAAATTCACACAAGCAATCCAGCCCTCCTCTACCTCATCGAACCATTCCTCGTAGTAACAATCGTCTGAATAATGGAAATTCAATACATTTTCGCCAATTAAAATAAATTGATTGATTCCTTGTTCCATCATCGGTTCAATCAAATCTCTTTTCAACAACATGATGTCGTTTTCAATCGCGTCGTTCCATTCACCGATAAATTCTAAAATCGTATAACCATCTTCATAATCTACAAAAAGTTTTTTCACCAATAAGGTCTTTGAACCAAAGGTGTCCCACTGTGGATGGATCAAATAATTGTAGATTTGATTGGTGTATTCAAACTCACTGTAAACACGTCCGTAAAACGGCGAATTCGTGTCCTCCGCTGCGATGTAGAGATGTCTCCAGTTGAAATAAGGTTCAATAAAATGCATTCGATTAAATTACTTTTGACTCGTTTCTTGTAAAATTACACTTTTGGTATAAACTTTGTTTTAAATCGATTTTTAAATTTATAAAAACTTAAACCAGAGTTCGATTATTCAAACTTTGTCAAAACATCAATAAATAGTAAGATACGACATTTTTCAATTTGGAATATCGGGCTATTTCGAATTTAAAAAGGGAAGTAAATTGCTTTTTATTGATGATTATAATAAGTTTTGAGATAATTAAACAACCTGTTTGCTTCGTTAGATTTTAACGTGATAACTCGTTATCCCTTATAAAATCTGCCTTGTAACCAAGTCATTTAATTATTTTTGACTTTGTTTTAATAATTGAACTCAGGTTATACTATTCAAATGAAAAAATCGATACATTTGACACATCGTTTTCAAAACAAAAATCCTATGAAAAAACGCTTTTTAATTCTAACTTACGTCCTAACATTTTCTGTAAGTTTTCTTTTTTTACAATCGTGCTCTGGTCCTTCTTTGGAAGAAAGAAACGCTTCAGAAGCTCATTCCTCGTTGATCCAATCGGATAAAACTATTGTTGCATTTGGACATGTTACAGTTTTGGATATTTTGAATAAAATGGATTATACTTCCAATTCGAAAACACAAGTATTGATCGGTGGAATCGTTGATCAATGGAAAGCTGGAATTGATTTATCAAAACCGTTCTACGTTTCTGCGGCTGCTCCAATTGCTCAAGATGGTTCTCCTGAAACAATGCATGTGATCATGGATGTCAAGGATGCTAAGAAAATGGATGACGTTCTTGCTGAAATGGGATATGCACTTGAAAAAGAAGGCGATTTGAAATACTTTCAAGACAATGATGTAACATTCGGAATGATCCACAAATTATTAGTTATCATCATCAAAAAGAATGAATACGACGGTAAAAAAGAATTGTTAGCTACGATTGAAAAAATGAGCGGTGATTTGAGCGAAGGAAAAACGAAAACAATCATTGATACAAAAGCGGATATCGTTACTGGAATCAATTTTGAGCGTTTATTCGCAACATCAAATACTTCATTGAAAAATTTAAGTGAAGGCAAAAAGAAAGAATTGGAAGAAACAATTGCTGACAGTTATTTACAAACTGCTATCAAATTTGAAACTGGACAGCTATCAATTGAAAGTAAACACTTGTTTTCAGACAAATTCCAAAAGCGTTTATTCTTTAAAGATAACAATGGGACAAGCTTGACAAGTAAATTGAAAGGAAGTCCTTGGATGGCTGGAGCTGCAAATGTGGATGTTTTGAAAATTGAATCCTTCTTAAAAGATTTTGCACCAGATGCGATGAAAAAAATCACAGGTAAAATGCCACGTGAAGTTGGATTTGGTTTGATGGCACTTGGCGACAATCCACTTTCTAAATTATTTAACGGTCAATTTGCTTATTCTGTTTACGGTCAGCCAGAAGTTGGAAAACAACCTGTTTTCATGACCTATGTTGGATATGGAAAACAAGGACAAATCATTGGAGAAATGGCTAATTCATCTTTAAAAGATCCGAAAATGGCGAGTAATCCACTTTTACCTCAAGTTCAATCTTCGAAATCAGCTATGGTTTTAACATCAAAAGGATTCAGTGAGGCGAACAGCTTCAAAGCACCAGGATTTGCTCCAAATTTTGGTAAAAACACCGCTTCGTTTTATTTAGATTTCAAGCAAGTTAATTGGGAAGCATACGAATTAAAAGATGCTCAGAAAGTGATTGCAACCTTTGATTATTTGACCGTTGATGCGAATAAATCTGGGAGTAAGGTAATATTGAAATCGAAGGAAACGAATAAGAATATTCTTAAGTCGATGTTTGATTTTTATGCGGATATGATGATGGAAAAAATGGGCATGTAAATTTATAATTGAAAATTATCAATTGAAAAAAATTAAAAGCTGGATGGGAAACTGTTCAGCTTTTTTATTTGATCGGGATTTGTCTAGATGTCTAGATATCTAGACATCTGACAGAAAGCTAGGTTCTACAAATCAGATACAGATTCAACTCTTCGTTATTCCAAAAATTAAACTTCCTCATTAACACTTGTTGACTGCGGAGTTGAATTTTCAGAAAGCCTCGATTTGATGTTTTATCAAACACCTCGGATTTCTAATTGAAAATTAGCAATTGAAAAAATGTTGCGAAATAGAATTAAAGCTGGATGGGAAACTGTTCAGCTTTTTTATTTGATCGGGATTTGTCTAGATGTCTAGATATCTAGACATCTGACAGAAAGCTAGGTTCTATACTTAGATTTACGCGCTGGCGTAGTTGGAAAGCTTTTGTTGGACAAATCGAACTTGCTTTTAGAAAAAAAGCGGAACGTAGAGAGCTTTTTATCTAAAAATAGCAAGGAAGGTTTGACAACAAAACTTGGAGACGGAGACAGATTATGCGCCAAATTAGAATCAAAAAGATTAATTTAAATACTTTTTTCGATTAAATAATTTGCTTTTTTGAATGTAAATCTGTAACTTCACTTAAGCGTTACATGCTTTCAGACGCATGTATCGGAAAAGTAGATCCAAAACACCTGCTTTTTCAACTAAGTTTTTCGTTTCTGTTTTTTAGCAGCTGGAAACAAAATATTATTCAAAATCAATCGATACCCAGGAGAATTCGGATGCAAATTCAAATCCGTCGGCGGATCCCCAACCTTATGCTGATAATCCTCTGGATCATGTCCACCATAAAAAGTCCAAGTCCCCTGCCCCAATTCTCCATGAATGTAACGTGCTGTTTTCATCGCCTCAGATTCTCCTAAAATCAACACATTCGACTTAATCAATTCCTTTCTAAAATCAGTCGTTTGACCTAAAAACCCTGGGATAATTGCAGTATGACATTGCGTCAACATCGTCGGAACTACATCCCATTTCGCAGAAAAATCAAACAAAGTGAAAACATCTTGCGATTCAGTTGTACGCATGTGTAAATCCGTTCCATCAATATTGGAATACTCATACATCAGTGGATCTTGAAACAACGTGAAATCCTTGAAAGCAAAAGTATTGTTGAAATCTAATTCATTTTGACAGTTTGGATCTTTCGCATCGTGATCAAAAACAGCATCACAAATATCTGTTTCATGAGCTGAAAGTGCGATATCAAAAGAATCTGTACCTGAGCACATTGTGAACAAAAAACCACCACCAATTACAAAATTCTTAATGCTATTTGCAACAGATAATTTCAACTCTGAAACCTTATTAAAACCTAATAATGATGCATCTTTCTCTGCATCTGCGACTTGTTGTCTGTACCAAGCAGCATTACGATAAGCTGAATAAAATTTACCGTATTGTCCCGTAAAATCTTCGTGGTGTAAATGCAACCAGTCGTATTTTGGAAGAATTCCCATTACTATCGCAGAATCGTAGATTTTATCGTAAGGAATTTCTGCATAATCCAAGACCATTGTTACTGCATCGTCCCAAGGTAAGGCTGAATTAGGTGTGTAAACTGCAATTTTAGGAGCTTTTTCCAATTGTACAATTTCCATGTTTACTTCTGGATTCCCTATTTCTGTTCGAATCGCATTTACTTGTCCATCCGAAACGATTTCATAGGAAACTCCACGTATAATTAACTCTTCTTCAATCGTTTGTAAATGAGGAAATAAGAAAGCACCTCCACGGTAGTTTAACAGCCATTCCATGACCACTTGATTCTCAAGAACCCAAAACGAAACCCCGTAAGCTTTTAAATGATTGCGCTGTTTTTCATCCATTGGAACTAAAATCGACGATGCGAAGGTTTTTCCAGAAAAGAAAAAAACAATTATTAGGAGGAATACTCGAACAAAACTCATAGTACTAAATTACAACTATTATTTTCAAAAGTTTATTTGAAATTCGAAATTTGAAATTATTTAACACTTTTCAATTACTAATTTTCAATTAAAACGGAGTGTCATCTGAACTTCCAAAATCAATGTCATTGTCCAAATTATTCCAATTCGCACTTTTCTTCGTAATCGTTTGTTGGTTATCAAATGCTGTATTAACTGCGATTCCTTTGTTTGCACTTGTCGGATTGAAATCTTCGTTTGAACTCATGTAACTGTCTTCTAAATTTTCGAAACGGGCGTATTCTCCAATAAATCGAAGGGAAACATCATCCAAACCACCATTTCTGTGTTTCGCGATGATTACTTGTCCTACACCTTTTGTGGAATTTCCTTCCGCATCTTGTTCAATCTTATAGTATTCAGGTCGGTACAAGAAAGCTACGATATCAGCATCTTGCTCAATCGCTCCCGATTCACGTAAATCCGAAAGTGCAGGTTTTTTATCCCCACCTCTGGTTTCCACACTACGACTTAACTGAGACAAGGCAATAATTGGAACATTTAACTCTTTTGCGATTTCTTTAATGGAACGAGAGATAAATGAAATTTCTTGCTCACGGTTACCTCCTTTTCCAGTTCCAGCGGACATTAACTGTAAGTAATCGATAATAACCATCGACAATTTACCATCAGAATTCAATCGTCGACATTTTGCACGTAAATCGAAAACCGAAATACCTGGCGTATCGTCAATAAAAATAGGAGCTTTGGATAAATTCGTGATACGTGAGTGTAATTGTTGAAATTCGTGGTCTTTCAAGTCACCTTTACGCAGTTTTTCGGCAGAAATTCTACTCTCAGAAGAAATCAAACGTTTAACTAACTGTACAGAGGACATCTCCAAAGAGAAAATTGCCACTTTCATTCCATAATCAACAGCTGTATTTCTCGCCATAGATAAAACGAAAGCTGTTTTACCCATCGCAGGACGAGCGGCAATTACAATCATATCGGAACGTTGCCATCCTGAAGTTATTTTGTCTAATTCTTTGAATCCAGTTGGAACACCAGACAATCCATCACCTTGTTTTTGTGCTGCTTCAATTTCTAAAATCGCTTGATTTACAGCATCTGGCATGGAAGTCAGTGCACGTTTCATGTTTTTCTCCGCGATTCCATAGAGCAATTGTTCCGCTTTACTCAACAATTCGAATACATCTTCCGTATCGTCATAAGCAGTTCGAAGCGTTTCAGTACACATACGAATTACTTCACGTTGAATAAATTTCTGAGAAATAATTCGAGCATGATATTCAACATTCGCTACAGAAGCTACACGAGTTGTTAAAGAAGCTAAGTAAACAGCGTTTCCAGCCATTTCAAGTTTCCCTTTTTCACGTAAGCGTTGTGTAACTGTCAATAAATCGATTGGATTTGTGGAACCAAAAAGATCTTTGATAGCATCAAAAATTTCTTTGTGTTTGGGATCGTAAAAACTTTCCACATGGAGAACGTCAATTGTATCGGTTACCGCGTCACGGTCCAATAACATTGCTCCCAAAACAGCTTGTTCTGCATCAATTGCTTGAGGCGGAACCTTACCCATTTCCATCGAAAGAGGCGAAATTACAGTCTTAGCGCGTGATGCAATCCGGCGATTGCTTTGTTCTTGTTGTTCGTCCATCCTACAAAGATAGTGATTGCTTTTGCGTATTAAAACTTAATTCAATTAAATTAGTTACAACGAAGAAATGAACAGGTAATTAACAATTTAGGAACTAGTCTAGAGGCATCAGGCACTAGGAATCTACTTTTATCTTTTATCTTTTATCTTTTCCCTTCTGCCTATTCACTATTGCCTATTGCCTATTCCCTATTGCCTATTCAATAATTCATCTAACTTCCTAACACCTTCAACCGCTGTCGCTGGAATCTTCGTGAAACCATAAGGAACACGCAATTCACCAACTTTAGGATCAATCACAAAACACTGACATTTTTTCGGAGCAAAATCAACTAAATTCGCCGCAGGATACACATTCAAGGATGTCCCAATTACCACTAAAATATCGGCTTCGGAAACAAGGTATGCTGCTTTTTCCAAAAGTGGAACTTCTTCGCCAAACCACACCACATGTGGGCGAAGAACAAATCCATCAGGACATACATCAGTCATTTTCAATTCCCAATTTTCAATTGGATAATAGGCTTTTTCTTGATTCGGTCCAGAACTTTTCGACTTGCGAATTTCACCGTGTAAATGAACAATATTCGTACTTCCACCTCGTTCGTGTAAATCATCAATATTTTGAGTCACAATAACAACATCGTATTCTTTTTCTAAGTCGGCGAAAAAAGTGTGAGCAGGATTCGGTTCACATTCCAAGACTTGTTTTCTACGTTCATTGTAGAACCGTTGAACCAATTCTGGATTGCGTTTCCAAGCTTCAGGTGTGGCAACTTCCTCAAATCTAAAATTTTCCCACAAACCGTTTGCATCACGAAAAGTCGCGATTCCACTTTCTGCACTAATTCCTGCACCAGACAATACAACGAGACGCTTTTTCATTCAATTATAAATTATGAATTCTTAAAAATAGAAACCTTTTTCAATTTTCAATTCTAAATTTTCAATTTTCAATTAATTCTCTATTTAAATAATTGGACAAAACCATTGATGAAACGATTTGGCTCTAGAGTTGGATTTGGATAGAATTGATAAAAATAGACTCCTTCCACACAATCTTGTCCTGACCAATCATTTTGATATCCGTCAGCTGAAAACACCACTTGTCCGTATCTGTTTAAAATGATCAATCGTGAACTTGTATATACCAAAGCATCATCGATGAAAAAGAAATCATTTATTCCATCTCCATTCGAAGTAATTACATTTGGTAATTCATCGTCACAATCAACTGTTAAAACAAACAAAGAATCACTAAAAACACAACCTTGTGGACTTGTTGCAGTTAAAATCAATTCCTGATCACTTAATATTGGAATATTTTCGTCTCCACCATAGGTTGTCCAAACGAATTGATTGGTATCATTCGGGAAGTAAAACGTGAAAATGTCATCTATACATAAAACCGTATCAGTCCCTAAGTCAAAAATTGGTAATTGGTAGGGTGAGACAACTAGTGTTTCGGTGTATTCACAACCCAAAGAGTCTAGATACCATGCATTATAGCTCCCAGTTGTTGAAGAATTTAGAATTATCTCAAAATAAGCCGTATCAATTTGACCAAAAGGAGTTGTAATTAAAAAAGAATCAGCATTCGTATTGAAAACAATAATTGCAGAATCATTTAAACAATTAGTTAAACTTGAATAAGTGAAATTTGATGAGACATTTGAAGTAATTAATGTGTATTGCAATTCATTTGTAGGACATCCATTTAAATCAATTCCTTGAACACTTACTACTAATGGATTCTGATCAAACTCAGTTTCATAAATTGAAAGAGTATCTGAATTAATTCCATCAGACCAAACAACTGAACTTAGCGTTTCATTAATGGAAAGTTGAACCAAATCATCTATACAGCCATACAAAGTATCTTCATCAATCGAAATTTGGGTCAATGGAGCAATTTCAAAGGAGTCTGAAACCAGCATTTGCATACAAGAGTTGTCAATTTGAACAGTAATTATACCTCCATTTCCAATATAAATACTTGGAATAGTTATTGGATTTGAAACACCTATAAAATTCCCGTTTATACTCCATTCAAAATCAATTCCGTTGGAAATAACAAAAGCTGTTGTACTTTCATTTGCACATAATAACGAGTCCATAAAAATTCCTGTACTTTCTATTGAATCTTGCACATTTATCAAAACTTCTGTATACAAAATCGGACATTCATTTTGAACGTATGCTGCTAAAACAACTGTATCAGTTAAAACAGAACTTAATACAATTGAATTTGCTGTTTCTACTAAAGTTGTGTCTGTATTATACCAATAAGTTAATGCATTTGAAATAATAGTTGCATCACTTCCAGGGCAAATTGAAACATCAGAAACATCTGGTGCATCACTGTTTTCAACAAATTCAATCTCAATAGTGTTGGTCTGGGTTTCACAACCATATTCATTTGTTACAAATGCAAAATAAAGACCTTCATCGTCAGTTTGATAACTTGCTCCAGTTATTTCATTGTTGTTCCATTGATACGTTCCAGTTGGATAAGAACCAATAAATACAGCATCTTCATTAGCACACAAAAGCGTATCATTCACACTAATTGTTGCAGTAAACCCACCATCAATAATTTCTATTGAATCATTAACTGTAAAACCACATTGTTCAATTTCCACAAAATAAACACCCGCTTGAGTCACTACAATCTCATCTGTGATTTCACCATTTGGATGCCATACGAAAGTTGGCTCTCCCGAATAAGCAACTCCAATTGTGACCTCTTCTCCTGGACAAATAAATGGATCTGGATAAATAAAAATACTTGGCGTTGAATATTCATTTAATTGAACAGGTAAAGTTGCCATTGGACATCCTTCATCGTCAATTAAATGACAATAATAAGAACCCATTTCTGTTCCATAACATGTATTAGTTGTTGAAAGCGTATCGTTATTTGGTCCAATCCAAGCATAGCCGATATAAGTGTTCGGCAATGTAAACAAAACAGAATCATTTGGACAAATAATTCCATCTTCAGGATCGGATACAATAATTGGTGGTTGTTTGAACTGTACATCAAAAGAAAACGAGAAATAGTCGCTACACTGTGTTGTTGAATCTATAAAACTTCCAGAATAGTAATAGGTTCCTGGTTCTGACACTTCAATACTATCACCATCAGTAGAGGTCCAAACTATTCCATAACTTGGTCCCCATTGTAGATTTGGATCTGTATTTGAAGTTGTAATAAAAACGGAACCATTTGGACACAACAAATTATCTCCTTCAAGTACCGTATTAAATGTGGGCAAAGGATTTACTTTCACATAAAAGGAATCGACTGCATGATAATGAGTTGTATCTAAACCACATAAGTTATCATATCCTAAAATCAAATCTAATTCAACATATTTCCATCCAGTTGTCGTAAATTGATGTATTGACATAATAGTATCAACTTCATCGTCAATATTGTAATTAAAATCCACATAGGGTTCATCAATTGCATCAAAATTTCCATTTGGATTGGTTATATAATCAATTCCAATAAAATTGACATATTCACCAAGACAGATTTCAATACTATCATTTGGACCGGATGGAGTGTTCATAATAATCCCCAAATAAATAGAATCATAAACTATTGGAAATTGATAATTCAAAAAGAATTGGCTAGCATTTAAACAATATTCATTTTGAGTTTGGATATAATAATTTGTTGCTATTGAATCCGTATAAGTCCCATAAAAATTGGTATCCTGATCAAAAGATACATAGGGATACGAATAAGACGTAAAAAATAAATCAACTCCATTTGGCAATGAATCAAAATAAAATTGAATGGGTTCTGGATAACAAAAATTTAAATTATTATAATTGATAGTTGAATCATTTATACCATGATTATCTGTTAAGTATGGTAAAGGCGGAATTTCTTCCATTTGAACAAAAATGGTATCCCTATCAGAATGACATTCATCAATTCGTTCTACATAAATAGAATATTCACCAGTTAAGTTTACGTAAATACTACTCGTTGTATCTCCTGTATTCCACAAATAATTGTAAGCGGGTCCAGAAATATCTATAGTTTGACTAGCCCAACCAATCAATTCTCCAAAACACAAATGTAATGTATCAACACTGGGCGAAATAAAACCACTTAAAGAATCATTCGGTAAGACAAAGTAATTGTAATCTTCCGAGTTTTCATCAACCGCAGCCAATAAAAATGAATTAGCAGATTTATCACCGTTCATATGATAAAAAGAACCATAACCATAATAATTATTTAAATATGAATTAGCAGAAACTGATGGAATAACAGGAAGAGACGTTGAATTTGAAGAAACTGACAAATCTTGCTTAAACATTCCACAAACAACTGCTTGGTCATTTTGCAATAAAGCAACTCCATGTCCTTCATCGTCTAATTGTCCACCAAACTGTTTGATATAGTTGTGAGTTCCTAATTTTCCGACTTTTAACAAATAGGGATCACGGAAACCAACTGAGTTCCAAAGCTCTGTAATGGTATCGTGTGTTTGTGATAAAGTACATTCAAACCAGCCTGTTGCATAAATATCTTCGTGAATGTCAATTGCTATACTTTTTAAGGAAAATGGATTTTCGGAACCAATTGTATAATCCCAAATATAGGATCCATCGTTCTCCAATTTGATTAAAAACCCTTGTTTTGAATAGGGATTTGTAATCGGATGTAAACCCGTTTGGTCGATGTAATTCATGTTTCCAAGAAAATCACCCGCAACTACTACTTTATTTTCTTCGTCTACTTTTACATCCCATGGAACACTCATTCCTGCCTGGATTCTATTGAAAAAAATCAAGTTTCCTGTAGGTGAAAGTTTTGTAACAAATCCCAAATTGTAAGACATATTGTTGTAGGTATTTCCACAAAATTGCAAGGTATCTGAAAATTGTCCCGTCATAAACACATTGTCCTGATCGTCTACACTTACTGCTAAGCCTCGATCTTCGTAATCAGCAACGCCATTTCGAATCCACAATGGATTTCCATTTGAATCATACTTTGCAACAAAAAAGTCAAAGGATGGTAAACTTGTTAAGGGATCAATTGTACTTGTAAATGTTTGTCCTGCAATTGTTGAGTTTCCTTTAAACTGACCAGTCAGTAATACATTATTTTGGTGATCAACTGTAACTCCATAAGCATTTTCGGCGTCTGTTCCACCCTCTCGAATTGCCCAAATCACATTTCCAGCGGGATCCAATTTCGCGATGAAAATATCTTTTGAACCTGCTGGTGATGTCAAAGAAATCGAACCAAAATTTGCCGTTCCAAAAAATTGTCCTGTAAAAACGATGTTTCCATCTGGACCAATTGCTAAATCTGTTGCGCGATCTGAAAAATTTCCTCCAAATGTTTTTACCCAAATCAATGCTCCAGTTGAATTGTATTTTGCAACATAAGCATCTCCTGAATATCCATTTAAGACAACAACATCTGTTTGAAAAGCAGTTTCACCTGTTAAATATCCAGTTATATATGAATTTCCTGATGCATCTACCTCAACATCAACAGCTTCATTCGTAAATTGTCCAAATGTATTTCTTCCCCATATTTGTGAATTCACAGATTTTGAAAAAGCAAAAAAGAAAAGTAAAAAGATGGTAGTTTTCATTCAGTAAGTTTTGTTTATAGATTACTGAAATGAATAAAAGTTGGAAAGCGTTTGCAAAAAAATCAATAAAAAAATACGATTTCCTGTAAATTAACAGCTTCCAATTGATTGTTTTTCAAGACATTCAACTGACCTGAATCATTCACTGAATCAATAACAATAATTGTTTTTTCACCTTTTAATTCAACTTCTTGCTCTACTCCTTTTCGCCATAAATGTGAATGATATAATTCGTTAATTTCATTAAATCGTCCTTGTTTGAGTAAATAAAACATAGAAGTTAGATTTTTCGATAACTCATCTAAGACTTGAAATATGGAATTGATTTCAGCATTGTGTTCATTTAATGATGTTGCTGTTTCCAATTGAACAGGATGAATATTGATTCCAATTCCGATAATTGCATGTTTTGGTTGTGCATTTTCCCACAAAATTTCTATTAAAAGTCCCGCATTTTTTTTGTCTTCTAATAAGATATCATTCGGCCACTTGATATCAACTTTTTTAGATGTGAGTTCAGAAATTGTTTCTCGAACAGCTAAAGCGATGGCCATATTAAAAAAAGCCAAGTGCTCACCTGACAAAAAATCAGTCTTTTCGAAATAGCTGGCAGTGAACTGTTTTTTATGAGAAGTATCCCACGTTTTCCCTCTTTGTCCTCGACCAGAAGTTTGAATCTCTGCCAAAATTACAGTCCCAGAAGCGACTTTTCCCTCCGAATTGAGCTTGGCAACATAATTGCTCGTTGAGTCAAGTTCTGGTAGAATAATTACATGTTTTCCGACCATTGTGAATTTTTAACAAGATTTTGCAAAACTTAAGACAACAAAACTACCCGATATTTCATTAGATTTGTAACTTTTAACAACAAATGTATAAAATTAAAACAGATATTGATTCCAAAGTGTTGTGTGATGCGATAGTTGAAGGAATGCAAGAGAATAAAGCAAAAGACATAGTCGTATTGGATTTACGTGGAATTGATAGTGCAGTTACAGATTTTTTTGTGATTTGCTCTGGAGAATCAAATGTGCAGGTTGATGGTATCGCAAATACGGTTCAACGTTATACGCGAAAAGAATTGCAAGAACGACCTTGGCACCAAGAAGGTAAAACAAATTCCGAGTGGATTTTGTTAGACTATGTAAGTGTTGTTGCACACATTTTCTACAAAGATGCTCGTTCTTTCTATGACATCGAAGATTTGTGGTCAGATGCGAAAAGAACAAATATTCCAGATTTAAATTAATTAAAATGGCAGAAAACAAACCAAACACTCCAAAAAAGAATCCCTATGCGATTTATTGGATATATGCATTAGTGGTTCTCGGAATCATTTTTGCTACTTTGTTCACTGGGGATAAAAAAACGAAAGACTTACACATTGATACTTTTTACAGTTTAGCTGAACAAGGCTTTGTGAAAAATGTTCAATTGGTAAATAATACTGAAGTAAAATTCCAAATCACTGAAAAAGGTATTGAACACATCAAAAAACATCCAAAAGGAAGTTTAAAGACAATAAAAACAGCTTTAGAATCTGGTGCAAAATATGGTGCGAATAATTCTAAATTGACTTTCGTTTGTGAAATTATTAGCCCAATGAATTTTGAAACGAAATTGGATGAAATCAATAAAGTTTTAAAAGAAAACCACAAACCAAGTGTTCAAGCAAAACCAGTTGAAGAAATCAATTACGCTGGTTCAATCTTGAATTTCTTGATTCCAATTATTCTAATTTTTGCACTTTGGATGTTCTTCATGCGTCGCATGGGCGGTGGCGGAGGTGGTCCTGGTGGACAAATCTTCAACATTGGACGTTCAAAAGCACAAGTTTACGAAAACGGAAAAACTACGAATGTAACATTTAAAGATGTTGCTGGATTACAAGGAGCGAAAGAAGAAATTCAAGAGATTGTAGAATTTTTGAAAAACTCAAAAAAATATACTGAACTTGGTGCGAAAATCCCGAAAGGAGCATTGCTAGTAGGACCTCCAGGAACTGGAAAAACATTATTAGCAAAAGCTGTTGCTGGTGAAGCAAAAGTACCTTTCTTCTCACTTTCAGGTTCTGATTTCGTTGAAATGTTTGTAGGTGTTGGAGCATCACGTGTACGTGACTTATTCCGCCAAGCAAAAGAAAAAGCACCATGTATTATTTTCATCGATGAAATTGATGCAATTGGACGTGCACGTGGAAAAGGAGCTGGTTTCTCTTCAAATGACGAACGCGAAAACACATTAAATCAGTTACTAACTGAGATGGATGGTTTCGGAACGAATTCTGGAGTAATTATTTTAGCAGCTACAAACCGTGCGGATGTTTTGGATGCAGCATTGATGCGTGCAGGACGTTTCGACCGTCAGATTTATGTGGACATGCCAGATATTATTGAAAGAAATGAAATCTTCCAAGTACATTTAAAACCATTGAAACTAGGAAATGACATTGATGTTGATTTCTTGAGTAGACAAACACCAGGTTTCTCAGGTGCGGATATCGCAAACTTGTGTAATGAAGCTGCGTTGATTGCGGCTCGTAAAGAGAAAAAATCTGTTGAAAAACAAGACTTCTTAGATGCAGTAGACCGAATCATTGGTGGACTTGAAAAGAAAAATAAAATTATCACTAAAGGTGAAAAACGTGCGATTGCATTCCACGAAGCGGGTCACGCGACAACTTCTTGGTTGTTAGAACATGCGCATCCATTAGTGAAAGTAACAATCGTTCCTCGTGGACGTTCGTTAGGTGCAGCTTGGTATTTACCTGAAGAAAGAAGTATCACAACTACTGAGCAATTGTTAGACGATATGTGTTCTGCTTTAGGTGGACGTGCGGCGGAACAATTGATGTTTGGAAAAATTTCAACTGGAGCTTTGAGTGACTTAGAAAAAGTGACGAAGCAAGCATACGCAATGGTTTCTATTTACGGTTTGAATGATCGTGTCGGAAATATCTCCTACTACGATTCTCGTGGAAGCGAAATGTTCACAAAACCATATTCTGATGTTACAGCTCGTGTTATTGACGAAGAAGTTAGTAAGTTAATTGAATCTCAGTATCAAAGAGCTTTACAAATCTTAACGGACAACAAAGACAAGTTAATTCTTCTAGCTGAAAAATTATTGGAGACTGAAGTGATTTTCAAAGAAGATTTGGAACATATTTTCGGAAAACGTGAATGGGATTTTGAAGTGATTGAAGAAGTTAAGGTTGTTCATACTGAATCGGAAGAAAAATCAGAACAAACATCTGAGGAAACAAACGCTGAGAATTCTGGTGAAATCAATCAAGAAGTAACTTCATTGAACAATTCTGAAGAAAAAACGGAAGAAAATAATACAACGGATACCTCAATTGATTCAACTGAAGTATCGGATAAAGAAGATTAATTAAATTTAAATTATAACTCCTACTTGAAAAAGTGGGAGTTTTTTGCTTTTATGAAAGATATACTAATTCGTAGTGTTTTTGGAATCGTTTTTCTATTTGTGATTTTCGTTCCATTTTCTGCAGACTTACAAAATGGAAGTAATTTATTCGTTATAACTCTTTTTATTTTTACGCTTCTTGGTATCCACGAATTGTTTGAAATGGATAAAATCGGCGGATTCCAGAGTTCATTAAAGGTTCCAGCCCTACTTATAGCTACGGCTTTATTTTTACCAATTTTCACACGCGTTGCACATTATTTTTTCCCTAAAATAAAAGAAAACTTATTTTCACATTATATATTCAATGAATATACTTTATACATAAGTTTAGCTTTAGTTATAACAAGTGTTATCGTGTTTTCAATCTTGATTTTTAAAGCTGAAAATGTGCGATTCTTGTACAAAAGAACCTTGCTATTATCGATTTTTTACCCCTTACTTCCCAACTTCTTGTTGGCGATGGCTTATGCCTATTCAGATAAAGGAACGAAAGAATTATTATTGATTGTCTTACTTCCAGTTTACCTAAATGATTCGCTTGCATATTTGTTCGGACGATTTTTTGGGAAACGAAAATTGATTCCTTCTGTTTCTCCAAAGAAAACTGTGGAAGGATTTATTGGCGGAATGTTAGGCGCTGCTGTGGTGATGCTTGTATTCTTATATTTTGCAGGAGAATTCACCACGTATAATATAATTGCAATCGCACTAACATCAATCGTAGCGAGTGTTTTAGCCACACTCGGAGATTTATTTGAAAGTAAATTAAAACGTGCTGCAGGAGTGAAAGATTCTGGAAAATTACTTCCAGGTCATGGGGGAATTTTGGATCGAACAGACGCAATGTTGTTTGTAGCTCCTATTTTATATGTAATTTTGATGCTCATTCAAATTTAAAAAATGACTTTACATCGCGAAGGAACGGTAACAATTTTATTAGCAACACTTGTATTGGGCTTGTTGCAATTTGGAAATTTTTGGTTGTTTAATCAAACTGGATGGTTGTGGTTATTCTTACTTTTATCAGTGGGATTTCTTACGCTTTTTGTCTTGATCGTTCAATTTTTCCGTATTCCAAAACGCACGTTCACATTTTCTGAAAACGACATTTTATGTCCGGCAGATGGAAAAGTGGTGGTTATTGAAGAAGTGGAAGAAACAGAATATTTCAAAGACAAGCGCATTCAAGTATCGATTTTCATGTCGCCATTGAATGTGCATGCGAATTACTATCCTATTTCTGGAAATGTGAAGTACACAAAATACCACAAAGGTTTATTTTTGGTGGCGTGGCATCCGAAAAGTTCTACAGATAACGAAAGAAGTACAGTTGTAGTAGAACATAAAACAGGGCAAGAAGTATTGTTTCGTCAAATTGCTGGTGCAGTTGCACGACGTATTTGTTTCTATGCAAAAGACGGACAAACAGCCGAGGCTGGGCAAGAATTTGGATTTATTAAGTTTGGTTCACGGGTAGATATTTTCCTTCCCCTTGGAACGCAAATAAATGTTAAAATTGGCGATATTGTTAAATCTAGGTTAACAAAGCTAGGTGAATTAAAATAAATCCATTAACTTTATAGAGTTATAACATTCTAAAAAAGAAATAAAATGAAAAAAGTATTTATCGCGTTAACGTTGGTTATGTTCGTTGGAACAGCTTCAACTTCAGTTTTTGCAGCTTCTAACGGAGTTAAAACTGAGATCACTAAAAAAGATGACGACAAAAAACCTAAGAAATCGAAAAAATCGAAAAAAGGTGCTTGTTCTTCTGAGAAGTCTTGTTCATCTTCTTCAGCAAAAGGATCTTGTTGTTCTAAAAAAGCTGAAACGAAATAATTTAACAGTATAAATTATTGATTGAAGTCCGGACATTAGTTCGGACTTATTTTATATCTTGTTTGAAAATTCACCAGATGAATCGCGTTTTGATTTTATTGCTATTTCTGTTTATCAACTCGAGCTTTTTCTCTCAAGAAATAGTCAGTGAGAAACATCATATAAAAATTACTTCAACTGTTGAACAAGAAGATAAATTAGCAATTGAAG
>JBKDZA010000151.1:0-9642 GCA_046308455.1 Fluviicola sp. | reverse complement strand
CCTTTTTAGAACAAGATTTAGAAAAGGCAATTTTACAGGAACTAGAAACTTTTATTCTCGAATTAGGAAAGGGATTTGCTTTTATGGAAAGACAAAAAAGAATGATAATCGATAGTGAAGACTTCTATCTTGATTTACTTTTTTACAATCGCTATTTGAAACGATTAGTAGCTATCGAATTAAAAATCGGAAAGTTTGAGGCTGCTCATAAAGGTCAAATGGAATTGTACTTAAAATGGTTAAATAAATACGAAAAACAAGAAGGTGAAAAAGAACCAATCGGTCTGATTTTATGTGCAGAAAGTAATAAAGAACAGGTTGAACTCTTGGAAATGTATAAAGACAAAAAAATGGTTGCAGAATATCTCACAGTAATGCCTTCTAAAAAGGAATTAGAAGATAAATTACATCAAATGCTTATCGATGCAAAAGAACGTATTGAAAGAAATCAACGGATTAATTAAATTTTAAACAATGCTCGAAAACGAAATGTTAATACCTATCCTGATTTATCTTGCACTTCCTTTTTCAGGACTTTTTCTTTTCGCACTTTTAGTTCTAAAAATGTACAATGAAAAAATTAGTAACAAAACTATCGCCGAACTTTTTGTTGTGTTTTTAAGTTATGGAGGTCTTTTAGTTTTTTTGTTGACCGTATTATTTTGGCATTGGTCAGCACTAGCATTAATTGGATTACTCTACCTCGTTTTTATTGCCCCAATTCTTCATATAATAATCATTATCTATTTAAGAAAAGAACTAAAAACTTCCGTGTTTCATAAATGGATTTATAGAAGTTTAATATCCTATTTTATAATTGGGCCATCAAGTTTTTATTTACTGTTTTTTTGCTAACCCACTTTCTCCAAAACAATCTCAGCTCCTATTTTCTCAATACCTGCGTCTGAGTACATTACGAATTGCTGAAGGTGTAATTCCTTTCCTGTGAACCAATACATGTAACGCGTTTCTACACCTGCTGCTGTTTTTGCAATGATATAATCGAGTTTGTAGTAACTTGAGAAATCAAAAGCGATTTTGAATGAATCAAAAGGTAATCCTTGCGCCATCGCATTGATTGATATTTCTACTTTTCCTCCAGTTGCTTTGTTTTTGTAAGTTCCATCAAACAACACATCACACAATAAAGAATTGAAATTCAAATTCGAAACATAAGTTTCCATGCCTTTTCCCTTAAAATCAATCTCCAAATCACCTGATTTGTTCACATTCAAAGTATATGGAGTTTTTCCATTTGGCAAAATCTCAGAACTTTTCTTTGTATCGTTTACAAACTGCTCTTTTTTGTAATCGTAAGCCATTACGGTTGAGTAATTTCCATCCTGATCGTCCCACACTTTGAATGTTCCAACTTTCGCGTTCAATCGAACTGAATCGATTCCCATGTAAATCATGTTGTAATCGTTTTTTGTTGTTGCAAATACCGATCTCGATTTCTCAACATCCGCTATGAAGCGTTTATTCACCCACTCTCCGTGTAATTCGATAGCTTTTTGTGAACGAATAACTTCTTGCTGATTTTCTTCAGAACAAGAAAAAAGGATTAAACTCGATGTAAAAATTAATGTTGTAAAGGCGAATAAATTCTTCATGTGATTCATTTTTATCAAAACTAACAATTTTTAACACGAAAGTGAAATTTACTAGTTGAACTTCGACTAATTTTAATGAAAATTCACAATTAAAATGATAAACGATCACGAAATAGATTACCGCATTTTCGGAGAAGAGATGCAATATGTTGAAATTGAATTGGATCCACAAGAAACTGTAATCGCGGAAGCTGGAAGTTTTATGATGATGGACGATTCCATTCGTATGGAAACGATTTTTGGAGACGGTTCAAATGCAAGTCAACAATCTGGATTTATGGGGAAATTATTCTCGGCTGGCAAACGTTTACTAACAGGAGAAAGTTTGTTCATGACAGCCTACACCAACACTGGTTATGGAAAGAAAAATGTCTCATTTGCTTCTCCTTACCCTGGGAAAATTATACCCATGAACCTGCAAGAATTGGGAAATAAAATCATTTGTCAAAAAGATGCTTTCTTGTGCGCAGCAAAAGGTGTTGAAGTGGGAATTGAATTACAACGTAAGCTAGGAACAGGACTATTTGGTGGAGAAGGTTTCATTCTTCAAAAATTAGAAGGCGATGGAATGGCTTTTTTACATGCAGGCGGTTATGTCATGGAACGCACACTTCAACCGGGAGAAGTATTGCGAATCGATACGGGTTGTGTGGTTGCCTACACAAAAGACATTGATTACGATATCGAGATGATTCGCGGAGTGAAAAATGTGATTTTTGGAGGAGAAGGATTGTTTTATGCAACTCTACGTGGACCTGGAAAAGTGTGGATTCAGTCCTTGCCAATCAGTCGATTAGCTTCTAAAATGATGTCGTATGGTTCTGGATTAGGACGCAAAGAAGAAGGAAACTTCTTGGGAGGAATCTTCAACGGAGACAAGTAATGTAGAGCGGTGAATGAGAGCGGAAAGTGAGTGCGAGATTGAGAGCGGTGAATGAGTGCGAGAGCGGTTGCAGAGTGAAAAATAGCGTTTGAAAAAAGGAGAGAGCAAAGTTCAGAAAGCATTTTGTTGAGTATTTTTTAATAAAAGTGTATATTTGAAAATACGCTACAAAGTTGCGCCTATCTCTGTGAATTGGATGTATTGGCGAAATAATATAGCGCATATAAATAAGTTGGTGGCAAGTGTAAAGATTCGCAAAACATACTAAACTTAAAAACACAGATCAATAGATAACATTCTGTAATAATAAGTCGGGTTTTCAGCCCTTTTCTATTGAAAAGATAAATCATTTTTACATATTCACAAAAATAAACATTATCTTTGTGTAGATTTTTACAAAAAGGGCAACTATTATGCTTCTACAATTTTCTATCAAAAATTTCAAAACATTTAAGGACAAAGCAATTTTGAGCCTTATTGCTTCTAATTACGATAAAGACACTAGAGAACTTGATAATATTTATCAAGACGACAAATTCAATTTAAGAATTTTAAAAAGTGCTGTAATCTATGGTGCAAATGCGAGTGGAAAAAGCAAATTTATTGATGCTTTAGCATTTATGAGACAATTTGTAATAAAAAGCTCTAAGGACAGTCAAAAGTTTGAGGTAATTGCTGTTGAACCATTTAGACTAAATAACGAAAGTGAAAAAGAGCCTACCGAATTTGAAGTGATTTTCACTTTAAAAGGTATTCATTATCGTTATGGTTTTGAAGCAAACAATAAGCAGATTGTTTCAGAGTGGCTTTATTACAAACCAAAAACAAAAGAAATTGAACTGTTTTATAGAGATGGAAAAAAAATTGAAACTCACGAAAGAAACTTTTCAAAAGGTAATACTATCATTAAGGAAGATTTAGTGAGAGAGAATGCTTTATTAGTTTCAGTTGCTGCTCAATTTAATGATGCAATTTGCGGTTCAATAATTGAATGGTTTGAAAATCTTAACATTATATCTGGTCTTGAAGAAAGAGAATTTAAAAATAACACTATCGACAAAATCAAGAGTAATAAAGAGAAAATTAAAATTTTAGAATTCCTAAAAGCAGCAGATCTGGGAATCACTGATATTCAATACGAGGAAGATACTTTTGGATTAATTCCCGAAGAATTAAAAGAACAAATCAAAGAGCTCAAAGAATCAATAAAAAGTTATGACCCTGATGAAGCCTTTTCAGACATATCAACAATTCATAATGTGTACGACAATGATAAGAGAAAAATAGGCAAAGCCAAATTTTCTGTTTTAAGAGATGAATCTAACGGTACGAAGAAATTTCTTTATTTAAGTGGTACAATTATTGACATTTTAGAAAATGGAGGCGTATTAATTGGAGATGAGCTTGATTCAAAGCTACACCCAAATTTAGTATGCAAAATTGTCTCTCTGTTTAATTCAAAAGAATTCAACCCTAAAAATGCTCAATTATTTTTCAATACTCATGACACAAACTTGCTAAGTTCTGGCTTGTTTAGAAGAGACCAAATTTGGTTTACCAATAAAGACAAATATGGTGAAGCTAAATTGTATTCTTTGGCAAACTTTAAATCAGATGAAGTCAAGAAAAATGAGCCTTTTGAAGATAATTATATTAGAGGTAAATATGGTGCTATTCCTTACTTAGGTTTTTTTGACAACCTAAATTTTAATATGTCGCAATATGAAAATGAAGAACAAAAAGGCTGAACAAATTGCGGCTAAACAAAAACATAAGTTACAAGTCAAAGCCAAAAGACGGACTGAACCAAATTTAGATAGACCGGTTGCTGAATTGCTAGAAAAACCATCAATCTTAATAGTTTGTGAAGGAGAAAACACTGAACCCTCCTATTTCAATCAATTTAGGCTTTCTTCTGCTACAATAAAATCTGTTGGCGAAGGATATAATACAACTTCATTGGTTAATAGAGCAATACAATTAGCAAACGAGAAGCAATACGAACAAGTGTGGTGTGTATTTGACAAAGATGACTTCGCGGAAGATGATTTTAACACTGCAATTCAAATTGCGGAAGCTGTAAAATTCAAAGTAGTGTATTCAAATCAATCTTTTGAGTATTGGTTAATTCTTCATTTTGATGACCACCAGGGAGGCGGAATGCATAGAAGTCATTATAACAAGAAAATAAATGATTTACTAAAGCCGTTTGACGTAAATTATGACGGTAATAGAAGCAAGAAAGTGAATGAAGATTTTTTTGAGTTATTGGACGGTATTGATAAAAAAACAGATAAAAAAAGAATTGATTTGGCGATTACAAGAGCAACAAGAAATTTTAATCAATTTGACCACAAAAATCCAGCGAAAGAAGAATCATCAACAACAGTATTTCGGTTAGTAGAAGAATTGATAAAACACATTTAAAACTTAAAAATAACACCTACCACCAACAAGGGTTTTTCGTCAGGCGGTATATGATTTAAAACTTAAGTTTTTGAGCAGTATTACAATTTTTACTAATTTAGAAAAGCTTTGCGCGGAAATTCTGCCTGGCGCAAAGCCCCAGAACGTTAATTGTAAATTGTAAATTGTATTCTTTAAAAAATTGTACATTTGTCAAAATTTAAACAATGAACAAAATCATCTTTTCATTATTACTTTTAATTTCTAGTAATACATTTTCTCAAGGATATTATCACGGTGCAGGTTTCAATATCTCACTAAACAATTACCGTTTCATTTACGATGATCCTGTTTTAGGAAGGTTCGATAATTCACGATTGAATTTCCTTCCATCGCTTGTATACAAAGCTTCGTACGGAATCATTCTTAAATCAGATTTTTATTTTGCTGCATCGGCATATCCTGCAATTGGAGCAATGTACAGTAGTAATTCTAATTCACAATCAGGTCAAACAACTTCTTCCTATTTTGGATATGATTTACCACTTTTAGGAGAGTTTTATTTTGGAAGTTTGGATGACAATGCTTTTCATTTTGGTGTTGGATACGATATCAGCTCATTCAGACAAAATGGAGTTGGAAGAACAACTCATGGTCCACAACTATCTTTTGGAGGACAACTTTTCGTTCGCGATCAGTTGTACCACATTCGATTTTTCTATACAAAAGGTTTGAACAAAACGAAAGATATCCCATCAGGAGTTGATGTAATTACTGATCAAAGAAATTACTTTGGTGGTTCGTTAATTTATATGTTTGGAATGTAAGAATATCTTATAGTTTGATTAAAAAACTAGAAAAATTAAAAGGCAATTTAGAAGACTTTTACAGTATCCGTATTAATAATCAATGGAGAGTTATTTTTCAATGGATAAATAATGACGCATATGAGATTCAAATAGTTGATTACTATTAAAAATATATTCATGGAAAATCTTAAAAATATACATTCAGGAGAAATACTTTTAGAGGAATTTTTAATTCCTATGGAGATTTCAGCATATCGTTTGGCAAAAGAAACTTTTATTCCACAAACGCGAATTTCTGAGATTATAAAAGGAAATCGAAGAATTACTGCTGATACAGCTTTGCGCTTTTCAAAATATTTCGGAACAAGTGCTAAATTTTGGCTTGGTTTACAAGATGATTATGATCTTGAAGAAGAGAAAAAAAATAAAGAAAAAGAGTTTGAAAACATCAAACCAGTTAATGGAAACGCAGCATAAGTCAGTTTTAAAAAAGACTTAAATTAACACTCTGGCAAATTCACTGAAATATTCGTAGCTAAACCTCCGTCGGAAGTTTCTTTGTATTTAGAATTCATGTCTAAAGCCGTTTCCCACATGGTTTTGATTACTCCATCCAATGAAACTTTTGCGGAATCAGGATCGCCTTGAAGTGCTAATTGACAAGCTGTAATTGCTTTGATTGCTCCCATTGTGTTTCGTTCGATACAAGGAATCTGTACCAATCCTCCAATCGGGTCGCACGTTAATCCCAAATGATGTTCCATTGCAATTTCAGCAGCCATCATTGCTTGATTTGGATTTCCGCCTAAGCATTCTGTTAAAGCAGCTGCTGCCATCGCACTTGAAACGCCAATTTCAGCCTGACATCCGCCCATTGCAGCAGATATTGTTGAACGTTTTTTGAAGATACTTCCGATTTCTGAAGCGACAGTCATGAATTTAATTATATCACTTTCTTCTGTTCCTCCAGCGAAGCAAACATAATACATCAAAACCGCAGGAATCACACCTGAAGCACCATTAGTTGGAGCTGTAACAACACGACCAAAAGAAGCATTTTCTTCGTTCACAGCAAGTGCAAAAACACTCACCCAATTCAAGGTGTTTTGGAAAATATTTGAACTCGATTGGACCATTGAAATAAATTCTTTCGAATCTTTCACGACCACTCCATTCAATAAATGTGAACTCATTTTTTTAGCTCTACGCGTAACATTCAAACCACCCGGAAGCATTCCGACTGTTGAAACACCTCGAAAAACACATTCGCGCATCGTGTCCCAAATTTCTAAACACTTTTTAATGGTTTCTTCTTCAGAACGCCAAGCACCTTCATTTTTCATTACGATTTCAGAAATAGAACTTTCTTCTTGTTCGCACCAATTTTTCAAATCATTAGCAGTTTCAACAGGGAAAGGTAAGGTAATCGCTTGTTTTCCAGCACCTAGCTCCTCTCCTTCTTTTTGAACAAATCCACCTCCAACAGAATAATAGGTATGTGCTTCGGATTTTCCATCCATGAATTCAACCGAAAAAGTCAAAGCATTTGGATGTCCTGGCAGTGATTCATTCATGTGAAAAATCAATTCTGTATCTGGATCGAAAGAAATCACATGTTGACCATGAATATTCAATGTTTTTGTTGCGTTAATCAACTCTATTTTAGGAGTGATTGATTCTACAGGAATTGTAACTGGATCTTCGCCACTTAAACCTAATAATACAGCGATATCCGTTCCATGTCCTTTTCCAGTTTTCGCCAAAGAACCATATAAATCAATTTTCACACGTTTAATTTCACCAATACCCGGATTTACTTCGTATTGATTCAAAAATTGTTGTGCAGCACGCCAAGGTCCCATTGTGTGTGAACTTGAAGGTCCAACGCCAATTTTAAACATGTCAAAAACACTGATTTGTTCCATTGTAAAAAGATAACTAGAATTTTATTAACGCAATAATACTAATAAGCTAACGGAAAATACTATTTAAACGAATAAAAATTAACGCACAAAAATCCAATCTGTTTCAGTGGATTGTTTTTCATCAAAGGAATAACCATTCAAATTGTATGCTTTCAAGTCTTGAATGTCGTTCAATTCGTTTTCTATTAAGTAACGTGCCATTGCTCCGCGTTCTTGTTTCGCGTAAACCATCACCATCTTGTATTCACCGTTTTTAAACTCTTTAAAGTTTGGTTGAACAAATGTTCGTTTCAGGTTTTTCCATTGAATGGCTTTTGCATATTCTGCAGAAGCGAGATTCACAATTACCTCATTTTTATCCGTTTCTTTCAACAATTGTTTGGTCAATTTAGTATCCCAAAACTGATATAAATTTTTCACCTCATCACTCATTTGGAATGAAGTTCCCATTTCCAAACGATAGGGATACATCAAATCGAGCGGCTTTAGTAAACCATACATTCCAGAAAGAATTCTCAATTTATCTTGTGCTTTAAGCATGTTTTCCTCTGAAAGTGATGTGAAATCCAAACCACGATACACTTCACCTGTAAATAAAAATCCTGCAGGTTTTACTTTTTCAGTTGGTTCTTCTGTTATGTGCCAATTTTTAAAGCGATTGACATTTAACTCAGCGATATCCTTCGACACATGCATTAAACTCATGATGTCTTTCGCTTTTAATTTCTTTAATTTGGAAACTAATTTTTTAGCTTCTTTTTGAAATTGAAGGGTACTGAAGTTTAAATTTGGAACTTCAACATTTTCATTAATTGACTTTGCGGGCGAAATAAGAATCTTCATGTAACAAATATAATCTCAATTATGAATTATCAATTATCAATTCTTGAAAAAAGTATGATTTTAGCAGTCATATCGAGTTCTCAGCAATGAAGTGTGATGGTAAGGAGAAAGACAGTGTAAACTAAAGTTTATAAACCGCAAAGACCCAGAGACGCAAAGGAATGAAGAATTCCGAACTAAGAATAGAGTTTCATTTTTTAAATAAACTACTCCGACATTCGATATTCGATATTTTTTGTAAAAGACAAAGAAAAGACAAAAAATTAACCACTAAGCTCACCTAGAACACGAAGGAATTAAAAAGTAAAAATGAATTCTCTGAATGATTTATAATCAATGTAAACTAAAGTTTATAAACCGCAAAGGCTCAGAGACGCAAAGGAATGAAGAGAGTTTCATTTTTTAAATAAACTACTCCGACATTCGACATTCGATATCCGCCATTTTTTTTTGTAAAACGCAATGATTGAAACGCTAAGAAAAAGTATAAAATTTAACACGAAGATCATTAAGAACATGAAGGAAATTATCAATTTTAAACTATGAATTATTAAATAGCTTTCGTTTAAAACAATCTGTTATTCGGAATTCGATATTCGAAATTCGAAATTAAACTTTTTAAAAAACAGTAAATTTCCCAGTAGATTTATTTTGATTTTCATCTATGATTTGTACGAAATAAAGTCCAGATAAAAAATTATTTCTATTGAGTTCAATGTGATCTGAATTCACCGTATTTGTCTCTAAAAAAACTTTCCCTTCACTATTTACTATTTTCCAATTTGCTTTTGCGTTCGATGGATTTGAGAAATAAACAGAAAATTCACCAGTACTTGGCATCGGAAAAACTTGAATTTCTCCTGGTAAAACATATCGAATATAAATTGATTTTATTTCAGTTCTCTGACTTACTCCAAACACTAATCGGTAATAATTATTCTCATTTTTCAAAGGTTCAGTATGCAAAAACGAATAGCTTTTGGCTTCTGATGAACTCCCACAAACTCCTTCAATCTCATCTATTTGATTGAAATTTATACTATCCGTAGAATATTCCAATTGAATTCCTTGACAAATTGACCCAATATCTATTCTGATTTAAACAAGAAAATTACCATCTATATCATTCCATGAAAAATCACTTTAGTTAACTAGTTGAGCAG
>JBKDZA010000150.1:0-5236 GCA_046308455.1 Fluviicola sp. | reverse complement strand
ACATCACCTATGAAAAGCGTATCACCAGTAATAATTCCGTGTTCTTTTCCATTTTCATCGATCAACAAGTAAGTTGTACTTTCCATGGTATGACCGGGAGTGTGGATTACTTTTACTTTGTAATCACCAATAGTAAAAACTTGATTGTCTTCAGCAACGATTGCTTCGAAACCTGGTTTAGCAGTTGGACCATAAACGATTTGTGCACCAGTTTTTGCTGCAAGATCTAAATGTCCTGAAACGAAATCCGCGTGGAAATGCGTTTCAAACACATATTTAATTTTCGCATTATCTGCATTTGCTTTGTTGATGTAGGGTTGTACTTCACGAAGTGGATCAAAAATGGCTACTTCTCCTTTGCTTTCTAAGTAATAAGCCGCGTGGGCAATACATCCGGTGTAAATTTGTTCTATTTTCATAACTATTTGAATTTTAATCTTGAACAAATTTATGAAGTCGAAATGAGCTAATTTGTGATATAAGTCACATTTAAGGGTTTTTTTGAAGAAATTTTGATTTTTAATTAAAAGTTTAACGGTTTGAAGTTAGGATTTCTTGCAACAACTAACACATTGCTTTTCCACAAGACTGGCCTTTGTGCTATAATTAGGAATAACGTTTTCAATAGTAACCTAAAATTTCAGTTTTGATTGTCTCTAGATTTATTTATTAAATGGGTCTTCTAATAAATCCTCTTCTTTTATTTTGATTCCATCTTTAAATGTCTGAATTGAATATACTTTTCCATCTTCTGTATAATATTTTACAGTTCCATTCCCATCTTTTATGGTTCCTTTATCCCTTTGATTACCTTGGTTGTCATAACTCCCTATTATATTTAACTGAAGCCCATTTTTATATTCCTTTTCAATCCAAAGTTGGCCATTTTCGTAATAATATTTATATGTACCATTTGTTTCACCTTTGTAATATGAAAAGCTTTCTTGTAAAATTCCATTAGGATAAAAACTCTGATAAAGTCCATTTAATGTATCATTGATAAAATTTTGCTCTAACTTCAACTTTCCGTTTGAATATTGATAAGTGTGTCTACCTATTCTTAATCCGTTGTCATATAATCTCTTCCCATATAATTTACCATTTTCATAATAGCTGGTTACTTCACCTTCAAGATTATTTGATAAATATTTTCCTTCAACGCCTATTTTCCCACTTGGAAAATAATACTTAAAATCTCCAACTATTTCACCCTTTACGTAATTAAGTTCTTGCTGAAGATACTTTTTAAAAGTTTGGTCTTCTAAAACATAAAACTTCCAAATTCCTTCTCTTTTTCCATCTATATATTTTCCTTCTTGATACAAAAGGAAATACCCGAAAATTTGTTTTGGCATACCGTTTTCAGATACATACATAAAATCGTTTATCACTTCATAATCTTTCCAATTACCTTGTCTAAGATTATTCTTATCTTCTTTACCTTTAGGCATAAAATGTTTATTAGAAAAACCAGTTTTCATATAATTATCCATTATACTGTCTTTCACGAAAATAATATCTTGGGAATAAGATGATATTATCATATTAAGTGTGAAAAATATTGTACAAGCTATTTTCATTTTTTCTTTATTTTATGGTAAAAAATATGTTTTTACTTCGTAAATATTGTTTTAATCAACTGCAGGCTCATATCGATCCTTGATTCCTTTATAATTATATTTCAAAATCATCTCCATCCGAATCTCTTCTGAAAAACCTTGAACGGCATTTGGGAACTTTGATGCTAATAATGCTGCCATTTCATTACATTCCTTTTCATCCTTTAAACCAAGATCCAAGACATTCTTCTTATCATCATAAGCATCAATATAATACGTCTTAAAATTAGCCGCTTTGATAGTTTGCTTGTGTGTTAAAACCGTGACGTAAAACCACTTGATATAATCAGAATTACCAGCCTCCATCGCTTTAATCAAAGGGTGTCCGCTCTTCATTAGAGCCTCTTGTTTGAGGTTCAAATAATAACCATATGGTCCAGACACTGCGAGGAATGCAAACGCAATTACTCCATAAATACTATAGCCCATTACAAGAAAAGTAATACAGCCGATTACACCAATAGACGTACCTACTAGAGCAGCTATTTTAGAGTTTTCACCTGTTTGAAAAAAAAGTCTTTTGAATTCATCCATTGACATCATAAGAGATAGTTTTATAGTTCCTCTAATTTAATTAAATTTCCTAAGTACACAAAATTATGAAGTTGAAATGAGCTAATTGTGATATAAGTCACGTTTCAGGATTTTTTTGAAAATATTTTCTGACTGTCAATTAAAAGTTTAACGGTTTGCGTGTAGGCGATGATGCCTTGTGTTGCGCCTGCGGCAAGGCAATATTGCTTACACGCTGTTAGCTGCTGGTTCTTATATTTTATTTTCTAACAAGTCCTTTGCCAAACTAGCAACTTTTAGTTTTCTGTTGTTAATTACATAGTTAAGATCGGATGAATTGTCAATCATTAGTTGTCTATTGTAATAATTGATGTGTTCAAGGATGCCAAACACATTCACCGCAATTGCCCAATAAATCATGTTCTCAGTTTTTATAGTCCAATTATTAAGGAAAACCTGAAGAATAAACACGAAAGGGATCAAACCTATAAAAATCAGATTTAGTTTTTTTAATTTTCTAAAAAACAATAGACTAGTGTTTTGGTCAATTGTTATTCCTTTTATACTTTGAAGTTTTAATTTAAAATAATATTGCCCTTGAAACAGGATAAAAATGCAGAGAAGCAGTCCGTACAAAAGAAATGCAATATCAAGGAGGGTGTTTGTGAAAAGTAGATAAACCGCAATTGCAGGAAAAGTAATAAAAGCATGCGATCTTTCCATCATATAAGTTTTATTTAGTCGATGGATCAAATTCTTTTTATTCATTTTCAGTTTTCAATTTTATAAATAGATACTTGCAGCTAACTTATTTATATCCTCAACAAATCCCGAATTTATTGTGCTTATCTGAATGATATTAGCAAGATAAACTCAACTTGTGTTGAGGTTTATTTCATAAAAATAGACAAATTTTACAAATCATCAAATGGACTTTTTATATTCTGTAAGTTCCTTGTACTTACATGTGTATATATTTCTGTAGTTTTTGAACTAGAATGACCCAATAATTCTTGAATGTATCGTAAATCAGTACCATTTTCCATTAAATGTGTGCATAACTTATAAATATACTCAATATAACATTCGTATATTATTCCAAACTGAAACAAAAAATAACATTGTTTCTAACTTTCAAAAAAATGAAATCAAACCCCTTCAATCTGCTTCAAATGTTGCTCCACTTGGAACTGATTGAAATTGTCCCATTTTGGTGCCGAAGTTGTTTTTTCACCATACAAAGCATCGATACACGTGTTTTTGTCTTTGTATTTATGATGTAACATCTCTAAAATGTGGAAGAAAAATGCATCTAACTTTTCTAGTTGGTCAAACTCAGCTTTTAGAGTGTTGTAATTAGCGTCTGATTTTTGAATGATTTGCAATAAATCTAGGACTTCGTCTTTCTCTTCAGTTGTAATTTCTGTTTCGAAACCATTCTTCAAGGCTTTGAAAATTAAGTTGTTCCAAACTTTCGTGTCGTGTCCCCAAGTTACATTCGGAACATGCAAGGAATGCTCACAAATCAAAACGATTGCATGAAGCACATCATTTAAATAGGAGGAAGGGAACTCGTCGAAACTACGGAATTCAAATCCACTTTGATACATTTTTTCCTGGTTAAAATCCAAACCAATGTCGGAAAGCAATTCGTAATCCAAAGCTGCTTCAATTTGATCTCGCCACCAAATTCCTTCTTCTTTGTCAAATTTTAAAAGTTTTCTAAATTCGTCCACATTATATGTGAGGATTTTTCCTTTCGCCATTGATTTGTTGAAAGTTCCAACTCCCGTGTAGCGTGACATTGCATTGCGGGAAGAACCCAAAGCAAATTGCTCATTCAAGTTGTGTTTTTTACTGATTACCGCCATCACGTCCGGACTTCCAAGTGTTGCGATAAATAACGGTTCGAACCACTGCAACATATAAATCGCATTGGAATGCATCGCATCAAAACTTGGGTAATCTACAATTCGACTATTTTCAGTTAAAATGGGTAAAGTGATGTGGAAATGATACGTTCCATTATTGAAAAGAACCAAATTTTCTTGGTTCGACATGAACATATTGATACCAATATTGTAGTTTGGAAAGTCTAATTTTTCACCAAACACAGCGGATTCATTGAGTTTATCGATGAATAATTGTTTGGTAGCTCTCAATTCATCACACGATTCGTTGATAGTTCTATTTTCGAAGTATTTGGTTACAAATTCGATTGAGTCACCGTCAAAATTCACAGATCCCATCGGATTGTTTTTTTGTGTGACCATACTTTGAATATTGTAGGGTTGAGTTTCTAAAAAAGATTCAAGTATTGATTTTCCAGAGAATTCGGGATTGTCAACAACTGGTTTTGTTAGTGCAATAGTTCTGTGTTGAAAGTTCAGATCCACTTTATCGAGTGTATGGCTATTGACCATTCGACTTACAACGTATGATTTATTTTTAATGAAAGAATTCTCTAAAACAGAATGTAAAACACCTGATTTGTAACAAGTTCTGTAATCGATACTATAGCGTTCACAACCGATTTTTTCTTGTACAAATTCACCTGTTACCTCGAGGTCATTTTCTAGTCGTAAATAGGTTTCGTTTTCTAGTCCAATTCCCCAGTAATACTTTTGTTTCTGATTTTCTTTCATTTATTTTTTTAAGAGTTTTTTAAAACTTAAGTGTTTTATGTTAACAATTTGGTGTAGAGTAATGTGTTGAATCACTTGTTTTTTCAATTTTATTCGTGATAATAGAAAACATGAGAAGAATAACGTTCATGATTCCACCAATCTTTTCGTGCTTTTGAGAAATATGTATAATTTATTTTTCCAGCTTGTGATTGAAGTGGATATTTCACTTTTCCATTCTCACGGAACGCTTTTTTCATGGCTGTTTCAGGTACAACGGGAACGATATGTCCAGAAAGTCCAACGATTTTACGTTTTGCACAGATGATTCCAACTCCGCCTTCTTCGTTCACTTTTCGTTGCATTTCGTCCAAGTCAGTCATTCGTTTCCAGCCAAAACTAGCTCCCCATTTTAAGAACCAATCGTGAATTGCACTTGAATAGATTGGAAGAACAGTTTCATTGAAAATTGCTTCGACC
>JBKDZA010000149.1:0-2944 GCA_046308455.1 Fluviicola sp. | reverse complement strand
ATTTAGAAATAGGTTTGTTAATCAATTTTGGAGAGCGTAGCTTAAATTTCAAACGTTTGCAGAACAAGAAATTTAAAATCAAAGAAATCAAGTGAATCAAACAAATCAGAGTCCTGACTTTTTTATTTACGACACTACTCTATTTAATACATAAATCTTAATTTCGTAAAAAATTAAACAAATGAAAACAATTCTAACATCCCTCATCCTCCTAGTATCACTGAACCTTTTCGCGCAAGAAGTACCAGAAAAATACCAAAAACTTTGGGCAGAATGTCATACGACAGAGCGTGATGATGCATTAAAAAAATTAGACAAATTGATAAAGAAAAATCCTAATGATCCATGGGTTTATTGGATGAGAGGGGTTCAAACTTTTAATGGGATTGAAAATGGTGAAGAGTATTTTGAAACTGCTTTAAAACTTGATTCAACATTTGCTCCAGCCTATTTTAGTTTAGCAAATTGTATTGATGCTACAGACGAAATATCCTTAAACAAAAAAGAATATTTATTTACCAAGGCTATTCAATTTTGTCCATCAGATGAAGCTTATTATTATATTGCTCGTGGTGAAGTGTATCTCAGTCAAAAGAAGTTTGATTTGGCATTAAAAGATGCATTGAATTCAAAAGAAATTAATAAGGAATATCAAATTGGTTTTAATGAATTATATGTACAAGCTTTAAATGGATTGAACATGGATAAAGAATTAAAACAATTTTTGTTTGAAACAGACGTTTTTTACGGTGGAATGGCAATTCCTGATTTCTATCTTTTAGCGAGTACTTTATATGAAAAATATAATATGAAATCGCGTGCTTGTGAAGGATATAAAGCTGGTTTAGAATCAACGGAATCATACTTAGATTTTTTTGAAACAAAAGAAGAATTTGAAAAAATGCATGGTGAAAAAATCAAACTTTTTAAAGAAAAGCTAAAAGCGTGTAATTAACATGAGTCAACTACTCCATAGAACCCGAACGTATGCGAGTTTTTCTTTGTTGTTTTTAATACTCCCGCTTCTTTTATTATTCGCCTTTGCATTCTTCACTAATCTTATTTATGAAGGTTTTTCTTTTGGGAAATTAATCGGTGTAATTATTTCAAGTGCTTGTTGTTATGGATTAATCGAAACTTTCTTTCATGACTTTAAAGTCATCGAGTTCTATACAGACAAACTCGTTATTTATAAACCTTTGAAAAGAATAGGTGTTTTTCGGAAAGGGCGTAATGAATGGATTTTACTTTCCTCAGAATGGGATGAAGCTTATCATTTTTCCAGAAAATATGGGTCTACAATTTATTTCAGAAAAAATAAAACCGCAATTTTTGTTCTAAGTTATGATAATGGTGGATTTATCATTGATAAATTTCAGCGTTATTTCTCAGAGAAAAAAATTGAGGTGCATGCCGATAGAAACAATGAAATAGATTTACAGAGATACTTTCCTACAAAATCAATTAAAGAACTTAAAAAGAATTTCCCCGATCGCTACGTGAATTAATCGTAAATCAAAAAAACAATTGAAAATATACTCATTTTTAAAGATTCTAGTATATTTAAAAACTTGAATTGCGATTTATACGAGAAAGAAACAATTAAACCACAATTCGCTAAACTAAATTAAAACTATATTATTATGACAAAAATCGGCTTATACATCGCCTTTTTCGGTGTTGGATCGATGATCCTGAATTCATTTGGTTATGAGTTTAAACTGCTTATGTGGATGGGTGAAGGATACGGAATACGCATTGGAATTATCGCACTTGGACTTATTCTAGCTTTCATTGGTTACATGTATGTAGACAAAAAAGCAGAAACTCCAGGAGTAGTTGAACAAAAAGCAAGTACAGCGAACACACCAGAAAGTGCTGAACCAACAGAATCTTCTGAAAAAGAATAATTCTTTAAATGCCTAAAATATCCATTCTTACTCCTTTCAAAAATGCTGAAAAATACATTCGTGCTACTGCTGAAAGTATTCTTGCACAAACAGAATGCGATTGGGAATGGATTTTAGTGAACGACCACAGTTCCGAAAATGAAGCAGAGGTTTTAAATGAATTTCTTTCAGACAAACGAATTCGCGTTTTCACCAACAAAGGAAACGGAATCATTGACGCATTAAATGTAGCTTTCGAACAAACAACTGGAAGGTATTGTACACGAATGGATGCTGACGATGTAATGCCTGAAAACAAATTAAAGCTTTTTTCCAGTTATTTAAACAGTTCAAATCCAGAAACAATTGTAACTGGGAAAGTACATTATTTTTCTGAGGAATACGAAGTGTCGGAAGCCTTTCGTAAGTATGAATCATGGTTAAACAAACAGGTCGATAACAACGATTTTTATTCAGAGATTTACAAAGAATGCACGCTTGCCTCAGGAAATTGGATGATGCATACTGAAACCTTACAAGCAATCGGTGGATTTAAATCTTTGAACTATCCAGAGGATTACTATTTATTGTTTCGTTGGTATGAAAACAAGTTGAAAGTAGTTGGTTTAAATGAAATCACGCATTTGTGGCGCGAACACAGTGAGCGCACCTCACGTACACATACAGACTATGCGCAGGAATCTTTTTTTCAATTAAAAGTGAATCGTTTAATTGATTTAGACTGGAACAATGAAACAATCATATTGAACGGTACCGGACAAAAAGGTCGTATCACCGCAAAAATCTTCATCGACAAGTCCGTTCCATTTCGTTGGTTTTCACACGAAGCTCAAAAATTCCCGAATGGGATCTATGGAATCAAAATCGAATCGCCCACTAATTTTAAATCCGAGGAGAAGATTTTGTTTTTGAATAGTACGTTGATTTCTGAGGAAAAATTAGTTGTGCTTTATGGGTTTGATGAAATGAAAGTTGAAATGATTGAATTGTGATTTATTATAGTATTTTAGAACATGTCAAACAAAAGTTCGAAT
>JBKDZA010000148.1:0-9511 GCA_046308455.1 Fluviicola sp. | reverse complement strand
CAACAAAGTATATGCATCAGTCGTGTAATTCAAATTTGCTAATCCAACTGTTCCAGCTTGAACAAACCAAGAAATTTTATCGTTTTTAAATGCGGTTGCTTTTCCACAATTGAACTTAAGCATTCCCGTCCCAAATAATCCCAAACGATTTCTTGAATTTATCTCAGCTTTTGAATTTTGAATGATTTCATCTGTAATGTCTCCTCCGAAAAGAAATTTTCCAAACAATTCATTTCTAAGAGAAGTTCCTTGATAATCAATATTCCCTTTTAGTTCAAAATGATTGGTTGTCGCTAATGTCGTGTCTTGAATTTGAAAAACATTGCTTTGAGCAAAGTATCCACTTGTGAAACAACTAAATATTACGACTAGTTTTTTCATCATACACTTGCTTTAATGTTTAACTTGGCATTCAAAGTGAATTTGAAAAATCCATCAATTGGAATATCATATTGAATCGCATTTCCTGAAGCATCTGGTGTATTCAACGTTACTCGAACAGTGATAAACTTAGCATTATTTAACTCATCCACTAAATTTGAAGGGATTTCAAATAAAACTTTCGATTTCATTTGTTGAATTCCATTTACAACTGTACCGTAAATTGAACTTTCAACCAATTGTGAACCATTAATTGCTCCTAATAAAAACTTATTTTGATCTAATAAAACCAATTGAACATTCGCATTCATTGGAAAAGCATTTGTTGCATTTAATACAAACATCCCTGATTCCACATGCGTTTTTTCTTTGTCTTGAACAATATTAATAGCAAATGTATCTTTCAAAATCAAATTGTCACAACCAAATTTCATTGGTAAGGTTCCTTTTAAACTTACTGTAAACGGATGTTCATCATAAACTTCATCCCATCCTCCAGAAGTATTTCCCCAAGGATTTAACTGAATCGAATAACCCAATTCATTTTTTGCTCCATGGTTTTCTAAAATAGCTTCGAGGTTTGAATTTGAACCATTGAATTCATATATATTAACTGAAGGATTTAATGTTGAAGAACTTGATCCACTTGCCGAAGTAATCGACTGCCATTGATTTACAATTGGATGAGTCAAATTAACTTCACTTAATTGTGCATTTGTATTTTTTAAACTCGTTAATTTAAAACGTGCATTTACTTTTAAGCCATTTTCAACTTTTAACTCTAAATCTGCTGCATCAATATCAATCAATCCACTTTCAATTTTATCCAACGCTTCTAGATTAAACTCTTCTGTTTTTGTTTCAGAAAACTGTCCAAAATACCCACGAGCATAAGAAAGTGTGATGTTTTGCATCGTAAAATTAAACTTAAAAGCTGTTGAAGTTGTAACATTAACTGCAGGACCAGCAGGATCTGATTGAACCACTAATTTCGACTGAATTCGATTAAAATTCAACGAGTTTGCCCCTCTTAAATCGATATCATATCCCGACAAATCGACATAGGTTTGAGTAACCGTTGGATTTGAAATTGTACCAGCTGCTGCTGTAAAGGTCTTAGAAAGTGTAAGTCCATTTTTGGTAACTCCAGGTAACTCAACTGTGAAAAAAGTTTTCGTTTCAATTGGATTGTAAACTTTTAAAAATACACCTCCAGCTTTTACTTTTATTTTTTTTAATTCCACATCGTCCAAATCAATGACATGTTCTTGAACATCATTTACGAAGGAAAACCCAGGATTTACATTCAAGTTAATTGGAAAACTGTAGATATGATCGACTGAAGTATCAGGGATTTGTACAAAATCACTCAATTTTAATTGAAACAATTCTCTGTCAAATGAAAACTCATAAACACCAAGATTTGAAACAATCATTGAATCGTCAACCAATTGACTTAAAGTCAACGAATCGTGTACCAATGGGACATCCCACTCAGTATTCCAAGTAGTTTTATTCTTTTTACAACTAACTACGAGAAGTAAAAGAATGAAAATGAAGTTAATTTTCATGGTCAATTGATTCAATTTTTCTAAAATGGTTGGAATTAAACGCGTTCAATTATTGTCGCATAACCTTGACCAACACCTATACACATAGAAACGATAGCATATCTTCCATTTGTTCGGTGTAATTCATTTGCTGCTGCTAATAAAATTCGTGCTCCTGACATTCCTAGAGGATGACCTAAAGCAATTGCACCTCCATTTGGGTTGATTCTTTTATCATTGTCATCCAAACCTAAGTTTCTAGAACAAGCTAAAACTTGAGCCGCAAAAGCTTCATTTAACTCGATAACATCCATTTGATCCATAGTTAAACCAGCTCTTTGTAAGGCTTTTCTACAAGCTTCAACTGGACCAATCCCCATAATTCGAGGTTCAACACCAGCAACTGCTGCAGAAACAATTCGAACCAACGGTTTTAAATTATGTGTTTTCAATCCTTCGTCAGATGAAAGTAATAATGCAGCTGCACCATCATTTAAACCAGAAGCATTTCCAGCGGTTACACTTCCGTCTTTTTTGAAAGCAGGTCTTAAACCAGAAAGTGATTCCATACTTGTTCCAACTCGTATGAACTCATCTGTATCAAATATTAAATCATCTTGTTTTTTACGTGGAATATGTACTGGAACAATTTCTTGAGCTAGTATTCCATTTTTTTGTGCGATAGCCGCTTTTTCTTGTGACCAAACGGCGAATTTATCTTGATCTTCACGAGAAATACTATACATTTCAGCTAAATTTTCAGCAGTCATCCCCATTGCATCAGTTCCATATAATTCTTCCATTTTAGGATTAATGAAACGCCATCCAAAAGAAGAATCATACATTTGTTGGTCACGACCATAAGCAGAACCCGCTTTTCCAATCACCCAAGGTCCACGAGTCATGTGTTCAACACCTCCAGAAACATAGATTTCTCCTGCCCCACATTGAATTGCACGTGCAGCATTAATTGTTGAAGCCATCCCAGAAGCACATAAGCGATTGACAGTTTCACCACCAGATTGTAACGGATATTTTGCTAACAAAGAAGCCATACGTGCAACATTTCTATTGTCTTCACCAGCTTGATTTGCACAACCTAATAATACATCTTCGATTGCAGTTGGATCTAAATTTGGATTTCTTTTTAACAATTCAACTAATGGAATTGCTGCTAAATCGTCTGCTCTAACAGGTGAAAGTGTTCCTCCAAAATTTCCGATTGCAGTTCGAACCCCAGATACAATGTATGCTTCCTTCATTTTTTAATTTTTGGTTTGAATTTTGTTTGCTAAGTTAATAATTACTATTGTGGAAAAGATCAAATTAAAATTGAAAATTATCAAACAACTTCAACTTACACGAATTGTTAATAAAATTCCCCATCATAGGTCGGAAAAACTTTATATATTGAACCCTCAAACAATGCAAAAATGATAAAAAAAACAGGTTTACTAGTCGGTCTACTACTAAGTGGAACAGCTCTATTTGCTCAGGTAGATGCCTTAACTCCCGCAGAAATTCGCTACCGTGATTCGATTACAAAATTGAATCAACAAAACAATGCAATTGCAGCAAGTCAAGAAGCTTACAACAAAGGAATTAGTCTTTTTGGTGAAAAGAAATTCACAGAAGCAATTGCTGAATTTAATAAATCTGTTACTTCAGATCCTAATTTCACAGCTGCCTACTACAACAAAGGAGTTGCTGAAAATGAAGCAGAAAAATTCACTGATGCAGTAGCTACATTTGAACTATTGTTAAAAAAAGATCCTAGTTACTCGAAAGCCTACTTTCAAAGAGGAAGAGCATTTCAAGGTTTGAACGAATATGCAAAATCTGAAAAAGATTACGAAAAATCAATTTCTATTGACCCAAAAAACCCAAAAGCTTATTACAATTACGGAACATTGAAGTTTTTACAAAAAGACTACACTGCTGCAATAAAGTTTTTCACAAAAACAATCGAATTAGATGCAAATAATGCATACGCATACAATGACCGTGGTTCTTGCTACCGTATGATGGATCAATATCCAAAAGCAATTGCTGATTACGAAGAAGCACAACGTAAAAATCCAAATTTAGCTTTCGTTCTTAATAATATAGGAACTACAAAGAAAAAAATGAAAGATTATGCCGGTGCTTTAGCTGCGTTCAACCGCGCAATTTCAATCGATGCTAATTTTTACATGGCTTACAATAATCGTGGTGCAACACTTTTAGAAAAAGGAAGTATTGAAGATGCTATGAAAGACTTTGAAAAAGCATTACAAATCAATTCGAAATATGCCCCTGCTGCTAGTAATTTAGCTGGTGTTTACTTCAAAAAGAAAGATTATGCAAAAGCAATAGATTGGGCTTCAAAAGCAATTATATTGGATCCAAATTATGGAAGTGCTTATGTCAATCGTGGAATGGCTAAAGAAATGATGAGAGACTTAGATGGTGCTTGTCAAGACTGGAAAAAAGCGAAAGAATTAGGTGCACCTGAAGGAAAGACTTATTACTCAGGAAACTGTTCAAATTAAAAAATACTTGTAAAACATTAAATATAAAGACTATGAAAAAATTATTATTCCTATTCGTTTTGTTTACAAGTGTTTCATTTGGACAAAACGTCGAGTTTAAAGCAGCAAACTTTAAAGATAAAAAAGAAGAATTTAAAAAAGCTGAAGATGCAATTTCAAAAGGAAATGAATTCTTTAAAGTTGGAATGGAAGCCGTTTTCAATGTGAAAGATGTGGGTTTAAATTTTAAACAAGCATTAAAGAATTATGAAATAGCTCAAAAATTTAATCCAAAATGTGGTGAATTAAACTATAAAATTGGTGTTTGTTATTTGAATTCAACAGATCCATCAAAATGTATTTCATATTTGAAAACAGCTAAAGAATTGGATCCAAGCTGTGACCCATTCTTGAATTATTTTTATGGATATGCATTGCAATTAGAAGGGAAATATTCTGAAGCAATTAAAGCTTACACAACTTTCGAAACCGAATATAAAAAAGCAGACAATTTCACAAAGTTCGTTAGTGCACATAAAAAACAATGTGTTGCAATCGAAAAAGCAGAAAAAAGTCCGGTTAGATGTTGGGTTGACAATGTTGAGAGCTTAAACTCTTCAGCAAATGATATTTCGCCATCTATTTCAACTGATGGTTCTGAATTAATCATGAGTTCCGATCGTTCAAATGGAAATAGCACAAATGTAGTTGGAGAATACGATTATGATATTTACTCTTCTTCATTATTAGAAAATGGATGGTCAAAACCATCAAAAGTGAATGGGGGCTTAAATTCAACTGGTGATGAAATTGCAAACTGTTTATCATACGATGGTTCTAAAATGTTATTACATAGAACAGAAGGTGGACAATCTGATATTTGGGAATCTAAATTAGTTGGTGCGAATTGGTCGGATCCGAAAAGATTACCCTTGATGATTTCATCTGATAAAAACAATGAAAAATACGCTTCATATAGCGATGATGGTTGGAAAATATTTTTTAATCGTGAATATGCAGAGCGTGAGAATGGTTTAGAAGTTGTTTACTCTGCTATGCAAAATAAAATGAAGCAAGATTACATGGCGCCATCAGTTCTTGCGGCTTGTAATTCTCGATTCAATGAAGGACCAATTTACATTCATATCGATGGTGAGACAATGTATTTAGCTTCTGAAGGATTTGATTCTTATGGAGGTTATGACATTTTCGTTTCTAAGAAAATCGCTGGACAATGGTCGACACCTGTTAACATGGGATATCCAATCAATACTCCATACGATGATTTCTTTTTTGCTTCTACTGCAAATGGAAAATTCGCTTACATTTCTTCGAATCGTGCTGGTGGAAAAGGAGGATTTGACATTTACCGCGTAACTTTTTGGGGTCCAGAGAAAAAACCAGTTACTGAAACAGAAGATTATTTATTAGCATCGATAGCACAACCAGTAAAAGACCATGCAATTGAAAGTTCAGTTACTGTTAAGAAAAAGACATTAACAGTTTTCAAAGGAATCACTATTGATGCAATTTCTAGAAAGCCTGTAGAAGCTCAAATTGAGATCATTGACAACGTAACTGGACAAATTATTGAGACGTTTACTTCGAATTCTGCAACAGGTAAATTCATTATCACTTTAGCTTCTGGAAAGAACTATGGTATTGCTGTGAAAGCTCCTGGATACCTCTTCCACTCTGAGAATTTTGATATTCCAGTTGGAACAGATGACCAATTAGTCAATAAAACAATTGAATTGAAAAACATCGCTGTTGGATCGAAAATTGCGTTACGTAATATCTTCTTCGACTTAGCTAAAGCTACTTTACGTCCTGAATCAAATTCTGAGTTGGATCGTTTGGTGAAATTGATGAAAGATGTACCGAATTTGAAAATTGAGATTTCAGGTCACACGGATAACACAGGTTCTGCATTGACGAATGAAACATTATCACAACAACGTGCAGAAGCTGTTGTCAATTACTTGAAACAAAAAGGAATTGATGGAAGTCGTATGACAGCAAAAGGATACGGAGCAAGTAAGCCTGTTGCTACAAATAATACAGATGATGGTAGACAACAAAACCGTCGAACAGAATTTGAGATTAAAGCAAATTAATTTTCAAAAAATAATGTTGATTAAGGGATTTCGAAAGAAGTCCCTTTTTTGTTTTAAAACTTTAAAGTAATTTTACGACAATAAATAGTTAACAATGACAAGAAATCTAGATCGAGAAGAAACCCTCAGAATCGCAGCGGAAAGAATGCGTTTGAAAAAAGAAAAAGAAGCGCGTGAAGAAAAAGAGTTTTATGAACGAGTAACGAAAGGAACACCTTTGTTATTATTCAAATTAGTAGTCATATTTTGTACTTCAATTGCAATCATTACTCTTATTGACACATTTGTTGACGGAAAAACAAAAAAACTAACTGAAAAAGATTGGAAAATAGACCATAATTGGGAATGGACTTGGCATCAGATTTTGGATGTCGAAGGATACATGTTCGCACCTGAGTTGGGTGATTGGTTTGATCGTAAGAAAAACAGTCTCAGTATTACCTACTCTCCTATTTTACAAACTGGTAAGAAGATAGTTTATCTTAAAGAAGTAAATGGAGTAACTCTTGGTAAACATGAAGATTTGCGACAAAATTCAATTTTTAATTGGTTTCCTTTTTTACAAATTGCTTTATTGATTCCTTTAGTTACTTATATTTTCAAGCGACAAAAACCTTGGTTCAATTTTGCTCGAGTAGCTTCTATGGTTGTAGTTTTTCCGGGTTGTTTGGTGGTGTTGTATTTTACGTTTTTTTAATTTGATTTCAAATTTTATTTAAAAATGGAACGTAGATATCTTGGTAATTATTTCCAAATTGATGAAGATGGTACTGAAAGTTCTTACGGATTTAAAATAGAAATTGAATTAGATGATAATTTGAGTTTCACTGGTACTGTTTGGGAAGATGAATTTTCAGAGATATCAGGAAAATTAGTATCAGTAAGAGGATTCATTGATGGAGACCACATTAGTTTTGTAAAAAAATATCCTTGCAAATATGAGTTTGATGAGAATTTAGAAGTTGTTTTAGATATAGATAAACCTGGACACGAAGTAATTTACGATGGCTATTGGAATGAGGAACTTGAAAATTGGACTGGTGAATGGTATATTCAAGATGATTACGAGCTTTATCTAGTTAATCAAATTAAAACCTTTGCTTATTTTGGTAGTTTTGAAATGAAGGAAATTCAATAAATAAACAAAAAAAGGTAGCTCTTTCGAACTACCTTTCAACTATTACTTATCAGTTATTATTCCAAAATAATTTTACTGATTTCTTCTTTACCGTTTGATTTGATTTTCACAAAGTAAATACCTTTTGTGAAACCCGTCATATCAATCGTTGTTTTTGCTTCTATTTGAGAAAGCGATTTAACTTTTTGTCCAAAAACAGTGTAGATTTCAATTTGAGCATTTTCAATATTCTGTAAATCTATTGTGAAAAGTCCATCAGTTGGATTTGGATAAATAATTAAATGATCATTTTTAATTAAAGCAGTACTATTTGTCATAGTTTCAACATCGGTTTGATTCATTAAGTAACTAAAATCTTGAGCACTTTTAGCATTATCAATCCCTCCTCCATTATTTATTATATTTGGGTTTGCATGTATCAAATAAGAATACTGAGTCCAAGGACAATTATTTGACCAAGTACCACGAGTAATACGATAATTTGTATTTAATTTAAATTTTCCAAGAGTTGGTAAACATGCTGAACTTAAAGTTGGAATTGTTGTAGTTCCATCAAAGCCATCAAAATCTTCAGCTCCTGGGAAATTCCACCAACAAGGAATCAATCCAGAGTTGCTACTATTCACTGAATAAATTGTGTTGTAACTAGCATCTAATTCTTCAACAATCCAAACGAAACCAAAACCTGCTGGAATGTTTGTTGTTTGAATTGGTGTAGCTTTAAATGTTTGGAATCCTGAAGCTGGAGTTGTAAGTAAACTAAATGCAGGATTTGCCGATTCAACATAAACAGTCGCACATGAAGTTGAAGAACATCCTGTCGCAGAACTTGTTGTTGTTATACAATATGTTGTATTTTGAGTCGGACAAACTGTTATCGAATTACCTGATCCAATTACATAAGGTTCGTCTGTTAAAATTGACCAAGTGTACGTGTGTTTTTTAAGTGGACCAGGGATTGAAAGTGTCGCACAACCTCCATTACATATTGTTTGATTATTCAACGCATATGAAGTTGGAGGACAATTAATGTAAATAATTTGAGAAGTTTCTGACCATGGAACACAGGCATTTTGAACAGCTAACTTAATTTTGTAATATTTTCCGCATTGTAATGTTGGACCACCATTTGTTGAAGAAGGAATTGTATATGTTCCAGCCGCCCCTGTTCCCCAAGGACTCCACCATTCTATTGCACTTGGAATAGGATTTCCAAATTGATCTGTTTCTAAAACCGTCCATACATTACTTGTTGCAATACCTCCAGTAATTGAGCTTGTAAAAGTTAATGGAGAACCTGAACAAAAAGATGTTGCACCAGTAAATGAAGGAGATAAAGTTGATCCACACAAGAATTTAATTGATACATCATCAATATAGTAGTAAGAAGCAAAATTAACATTCCCTACAGGAAGAACTGAGCTTAATGATGTCATTGCGTTGCTTTGGAAATTACCAATTGTGATCGTAGAAAAATTTGATCCTACTGGAGCTGTGAAATTGGCAGTTAATTGAGTCCATCCAGCTTTATTTGTAATAATAGTACTACTCATTGGTACTAAAAGATCGTTTACTCCAACTGAAATTGGAGATGGGAAAACACCAGTTACTAATGTTTGAGGAGGCTGTGTATTACTTAGTAAAACAGAAATATCTTTTGTACCATATAAACTATTTGGTGATAAACGTACCCACATGCTAATTTGATAAGTTGAATTAGGTACAAGATTAGAAACCAATTGATTAGAAATATATTCTCTTGAACTCGGTTGAGATCCTACTTGATAAACAGAAAACCCAGAATATCCGTTTCCT
>JBKDZA010000147.1:0-3559 GCA_046308455.1 Fluviicola sp. | reverse complement strand
TGGCATCCACCAAAAAAAGAAGGGTTTTTCCGTCACATTGTTGTGCGTAAATCTTTCGATCAAGATCAATTATTACTTCATATTGTTACAAGTTCGGATGGAATTGAAAAATTCGATGACAAAGCTGTGGTTTCTTTTCTTCAAGCAGAATTAGGGAATCGTTTAGCAGGAGTCTGGCATACCATCAATGACAACATCGCTGATAGAGCTAAAATTGAGAATGGAACAAGTCGCTTGTTAGTTGGAAATGCAGTAGTCGTAGAGAAAATGTTAGGACTTTCATTTGAAATATCAATGGAAAGTTTCTTTCAAACGAATCCAAAAAGTGCAGAACGATTGTATACAAAAGCAATTGATTATGTCGTTGAAAACACAAAGGAAAATGGAATAATCATGGACCTTTTTTGTGGAACAGGTACAATTGGACAATTAATCGCACAAAGAATTCAGGCTGCTGAAATTATTGGAGTAGATATCGTTGAAGAAGCAATTGAAGATGCAAAACGCAATGCGAAAATTAATAATTTCTCACATTTAAAGTTCTTCGCTGCTGATGTGGGTAAATTTTTAGGTTTACATCCAGAATATCAAGGAAAGATTGATTCAATTGTTTTAGATCCACCGAGAGCTGGAATTGCTCCTAAAACATTGTTGAAAGTTGTTGCTTTAGAAGCGAAACACATCGTATATATTTCTTGTAACCCTTCAACACAAGCTCGAGATGCAGAAACATTGGAAAAAAACGGGTATAAGATGACTAAATTAAGTTTGGTTGATCAATTCCCACATACAAGTCACATTGAGGCGATTGCAGTCTTTGAAAAACAATAAAATTGATTTGTGAAATATTGAACGTAATTGTATGGCTATAATATTTTTCAAATTCCATAGAATATTTAAAATAACTAAATTTGCTTAATGAAATTTCAAAATGACTTAATATTACGTGCAGCCAAGGGTGAGGACATCGAAAGATATCCAGTTTGGTTAATGCGTCAAGCTGGACGAATTTTACCTGAATACCGCGCTGTTCGTGAATCTGTTTCTGGTTTTATTGAATTAGCAAAAACTCCGGCGTTAGCAGCTGAAGTAAGTATTCAACCTGTTGATATTTTGGATGTTGATGCGGCTATCATTTTTTCAGACATTTTAGTAGTCCCTGAGGCGATGAATGTTCCTTATGAAATGGTTGAAAAGCGCGGACCTTGGTTCCCAAATACAGTTCGTTCAGAAGAACAAGCAAAACGAGTAGAAACAGACTTTGATGTGGAGGATCGTTTAGGATATGTTTTGGAAGCGATTAAAATAACAGTAAAAGAATTGGATGGACGTGTCCCACTTATAGGATTTGCTGGTGCTCCGTGGACAATTTTCTGTTATATGGTTGAAGGTCACGGTTCAAAAACATTTTCAGAAGCACGTAAGATTTTATACACCAATCCAAGTTTGGCACACCGCTTGCTAAGTGATATTACGAAAGTAACAATAGCTTATTTGAAAGCACAAGTTAAAGCAGGAGCAAGTATGATTCAATTGTTTGATTCGTGGGCTGGAATTTTAGGAACAGAGCAATATGCAACATTCGCATTGCCTTACATCAGTGAGATTGCAAGTTCAATTACTGAGGTACCAGTAACGATTTTCTCAAAAGGAGCAATTACTTCAATTCCTGCGATTGCTAAGTTGGATTGTAATACTGTTGGATTAGATTGGAATATGGATATACCTGAAATGCGTGCGAAAATTGGAAATAATCGCACCATTCAAGGGAACTTAGATCCTTGTGTTTTATACAGTTCGCATGAGAATGTTGAACATGAAACCATAAAAATGTTGCAGTCTTTTAGTGGTAATAAGCGACATATTGTTAACTTAGGGCACGGAGTTTATCCAGATGTTGACCCTGAAAAAGTGAAAACATTTATTAAAACGGTTAAAAATTATGAAATCTAGAACTATGAAAAAGTCAATTTTAGCAATCTCTGCGATTTTCGCAAGTAGCTCTTTTTTTGCGCAGCAAAATTTAGTTGACAACGGAGGTTTTGAATCAAACAATGGAAAAATTAAAAAGTTGGGTCAAATTGACTTAGCTGAACCTTGGACTTCTCCAACTGCTGTAAGAGCAGATATCTTTATGTCTGATGCAAAAGATCCATTAATTGGAACGAAAGCAAATGCATTTGGAAAAGAAGATCCGAAGGAAGGTGAAAATTATGCTGGAATCATGGCGTTTTCTTATGGAAATAAAGAATCACGTTCATATCTTTCAACAAAATTGACTCAACCTTTGAAAAAAGGAATGAAATATTGTGTTTCATTTTATGTCTCTTTAGCGGATGTATCAAAATATTCTTCGAATAATATTGGTGCAATGTTGACTCCAAAAGAGTTCAAAGCTGATGGTAAAACTCCTTTGATTGAGACTAAAACTTCAGTTTTGCATCCAGACAACAAAGTGATGAACCAAATGTACAACTGGGAAAAAGTTTGTGCTACATTCACTGCTGATGGAAATGAAAAATATATTACAATTGGAAACTTTACTAAGGATTCAGATGTAAAATATGAAACAAATAAAAAACCAAAAGATGTAAAAGCTCAAAAAGTTGGAGCATATTACTACATCGATGATGTACAAGTGATTGTTGTTGATGAAGAAAATCCATGTGATTGTTATTCAACGGATGTAGATGTAAATAAATTTACAACAACAGTTTACCAAAAAACAGTTACTATCCAAGAGAAATGGACTCCAAAAGAGAAAATTGAAGCACAAGCTGTTTATTTTGCTTTTGGTAAAGATGCATTGACTCCACAAGCGCAATTCTCGTTAGATAAAGTTGCTGAGCAAATGAAAAAAGATGCGAACTTGAAAGTAACTTTAACTGGTTACAGCAATGAGAAAGAAGCAGAGTTAGCATTAAAGAAATCGTTCTATGCTGATATGGATAAAAAACGTGCTGAACAAGCTAAGAAATATTTGATTTCAAAAGGAATTGATGGTGGAAGAATCTCAGTTTCTGGAGGAGGTTCGAGTTCAGAAAACACAAAAGAAATCAAAGAAGGTGACGACGATGATTTGAAAATGGCGAAAAGTCGTCGTGTTGAATTTAAAGTTCAATAAGACAAATTAACATATGAAAATCCGACTGAACAGGTCGGATTTTTTTTTGATAGAACTTTCTAAGAAATTATTTTAGATGTTATAGTTTATATAATAACGGATAATAATCCCGTACGTACGGGAGATAATAACGGATAATAATCCCGTACGTACGGGTGTATCGTCCTAAAAAAAGTTTACACTTTTTGATTTAAGTTTTATTATAAGTTTACATTTCAAATTTAATCCTAAAATGAGTTTACATGTTGTTCAAATTAAATTTTCTTTAAAGAAAATTTTTAACACCTAAATAATCACCTGCCCGTCCGGCGAGGACATGAATAATTACGGTTTTTTATTTTTAGTCCTGATTTTCGTTTACACTTTCTTTTTTCTTGAAGTAATTTTTCCACTTTTGTTCTCCTTTGTTTTGTTCTCCAGTATGAACTTTTTGAG
>JBKDZA010000146.1:0-738 GCA_046308455.1 Fluviicola sp. | reverse complement strand
TTAAAGCAAAAGAAATGGTTGACGTATTAATCAAGAATAAAGATGCCTAGTGTTCAATATGGAGATAGAATTATTGAATATTCTTTTCATGCAAAAGAAGGACTTAATTCGCATTATATAACCGTTGAAAAAGGTGTTGGTGTTATTCTTAAAGGCAAGACTATCAGTGATGAACATGCGAATAAGTTAATTTTAAAAAAAGCCAAGTGGATAATTGATAAACTGGAATTAGTTAAATCTATTGGTGATGAAGATATTGTGACAGGTTCTCGAATTCAATATTTGGGAAGAAAACACTATGTTGAATTAACTATTGATGACCGAATGCAAGTCATTGCTATAGATTTTACAGAATCAAAATTTAAAGTAACGTTACCAAAAAGATTAAACAATCAAGTTGCTTTAAAAGTCACTTTTGAAAAATTCATTCAAGAAAAAGCAATAGAACGAATAACACCAATCATTAAAAAATGGTCCAAAACAACTGGATTGGCATACAATCAATTAAAGTTTATGAAGTTGGAGAAACGCTGGGGAAGTTGTACACCAACCAATACTATAATTATCAATTACAATGCAATTAAGTTACCTTTTTCTTTGATTGAATATTTGGTAGTTCATGAGTTGGTACACACAAAAATAAAAAGTCACTCCAAAGAGTTTTGGGCAGAACTTTCCAAACATATACCAAAATGGAAGGAATTAGATGAGAGGATGTATGGAATGAAGTTGTAATAA
>JBKDZA010000145.1:0-18316 GCA_046308455.1 Fluviicola sp. | reverse complement strand
ATCATCATTACCAAAAGAAATCTGAATATGGTCAATTTGAGTACCACTTCCAACACCTCCCATAGTCAAACCATTAATCTCTTTATTTGGTTCGAAAATTTTACCTGAAAACTCAATACGTACGAAAGATAAAGTACCTGAATCATCTGTGTCATCTGGAGTTGTACCACCACCGAATTGAGTATCTGCTGAAGGAGCTAAACCTTCAATATTTGCAATTCCACCTGGTTGGTTAATCGCAGCTCTACCCATTAGGATAATTCCACCCCAATCACCGATTGCTCTAGCTCCTGGAGCTTGATCAGATGTGAAAACGATTGGATTCGCAAGAGTTCCAATTGCATTTAATTTACTTCCTTGAGTGATGTATAATCCTGAAAAAGCTGTAGCTTTTTCACCTAACACTTTCACACCTGGTTGAATAGTTAATGTAGCACCATTTTTTACATAAACTGGACCTGACAATAAATAAGTTGTACCTGTAGTCCAAGTTGTGTTGTTTGTTATTGATCCTGTTACAACTACTGTTGAAGTAGGATAAACTGTGTTTTGAGGATCCCAATTACACCATCCATCTGTCCACATTGCTGTTGGAGCTGGAGCAAATGCTCCTCTATAAGTTGTAGGAGCGAAAAACGATTGACTAAATGCACTTATGCTTGTCAAAACGCTTATTAAAACTAGTAATGTCTGTTTCATTTTTTCAAAATTATTTCTGGTACAAAGATCGATTTAGTATCTTGTTTAGGTGTATATTCTTAGTTATGGTTTATTTAAAGTTGTATGAATTAAATGTTAACAAAAAACCCCTGTCGTTAAGACAAGGTTCACATTGTAATCTATGATTATTTTACTTGAATTTGTAAGATATCGAGAATGATACAGTTCTTCCAAAGTTTGTTCTCCAGATCTGATTATCAGAATTTTCGTTGAATTTAAATGTATTCGTGTTATCTCCACTGAACACTGTGCCAATTGCTCTTGAAAATCCAGACTCTCTTTCATCTGAAACACCATTTTGATAGAATATTTGGTCTTGAGCTAAGATGTTTTGAATATTAATTTTAATATCTAAACGTTTTTCTAAGAAAGACTTTGTCATCTGTAAATCTAAAAATGTTCTACTATTCTCAATTAAATCAGGTTCGTTCACATTTCCTACAATTGCAATTCGCTCTCCTACTCTATTCAAATTTAAAGTTGCACCCCAGTTCTTTCTCTCATTTGTATATTGAATTCCGAAATTGAAAACATATGGAGATTGACCTTGTAAAGTTCTTGAAGAAGCAATAGAACCAATAACATCTTCCGTGTTTACTTTTGAGCGAATGATTGCTAAGTTTCCATAGATAGAGAAATCAGTCCACATTGAAGTTGAATCTTTTTTGAAAATTGTTGCCAATTGTGAACGTGCTTCAATTTCAAAACCGTAAGATTGAGCATTTGGTACATTTCCAAAAGTTACTTCTTGCGTAACATCTGGACGTGAAATTTGCTCAATTGGATTTGTGAAATGTTTGTAGAATACAGTAGCTGTAAACAATTGACCTTTTCCTGGGTAATATTCGTAACGTAAATCTAAGTTATTGATTTTTGAACGTTGTAACGAATCATTTCCTGCAACAACAAAATTAGTTGTGAAATCATAGAAAGAGAATGGCGCTAACTCTCTATACTCAGGACGATTCAATGTTTGAGAATACGAGAAACGTAAAAAGCGTTTACGGTCAAACTCATAAATCGTATTTAATGATGGTAATACATCTAATTTAGTTGTATTGATTTCTAATGGTTCGTTGTTATCTAAAGTAGCAAACAATAATTGATTAAAGTATTCTGCTCTAACTCCTAGTACTAAACGTAATTTTTCGAATTTTTTGTTTGCTTGAGCATAAGCTGCATATAAACTAGAACTAGCATCATATGCGTTTGTGTTTTTAGTTGCATCAGTTAACTTAAATCCTCCAACTCCTGGTGCAATTAAACCCATGTTTTGTTCAGCAAAAATCTGATCTTCTGGTAAATACAACAACGAGTCTGAAAAATTAATTGAACCACCTGAAACACCATATTTTGTGTAACCTAATTGACGTGCAAAGAAATCACGTGATCTATTTTGTGTAAACAATCCAGTTTTGATTTCAAAACTTGTTTTCTTTACTTCATTATTCGAAACAATATAAGTTGCATCGAAAATATTATTGAATGAAGTTTCATTTGTACTAGAGAAAAACATTCCTCCACCAAAATCGGGACCAATACTTGTGTTTGAAACATTCGATACATACATCGTATCAGTTGGGTTTGGATCTGAAGGATCATTAATCGTAGTTAAACGTGTATAACGCATGTTTCTTAAATTTGGAATACTACGTTTAACATTACTCAATCCTACAGTTGCATTTAATTTCCATTTCTCATTTTTACTTTCGTGTTTCAAAGCTAATTGAGATGAAATTATTTTATTTGAAGTATACCAATTTACTGTAGATTTCAATAATTGTGGATTCAATTCGTTTGGTGTAATTTGACCTGTTCTATATATCAAACGATCATCTGAATTTAAACTCAATGTATTTTTCAAGCTAATTTCCGTTCTACTAGATAAAGTATAAGCTAAATTCAACATTGCTCCTGCTAAAACTTGTTCTTGATTATTCTCATCTAAATAATCATAATCCAATTTAACATCGCCCACAGTTGAAGAACCAACTGAATAACCTCTTCTTATCGTTGAATTTAAACTGTATGAATGATTGTAAGTTAAAGCACCAATGAAACCAAATTTACGATTATCATCAATTTTCTTAACATAACCACCTGTAAACTGCAAACTTTGATTTGGCACATATGTTCTATTCGTTGTTTCCCAAGAAGTTGAGAATTTTTTCGCTAAATCTGCTTGGTCATGAATTGAAGTGGGAAAATCTTTAACAGTAGGGATTTCTGATGACAAAGCTCTTGCGCCATTATCAAAACCTAAGAAATCTGTCTTAGAACCCTTATAATCTTTTCTGTCTTTAAAAGTCGTTATAGAGTTAATCCCTGTTCCTAAACTAAAAGCAACAAATGATTCCTCAGGAATTGAACGTGTATTGATTTGAATGATACCTCCAGCAAACTCAGCCGGCATATCAGCAGTTGCTGTTTTCGAAATCGTTAAATTATCCAACATATTAGAAGGAAACATATCAAACGAAAATGCTTTACGATCCGACTCAGAACTTGGTAATGCAGTTCCATTTAAAAAAGCAGCATTGTAACGGTCATTCAATCCACGAATAATTGCAAATTTATTTTCTTGGATACTTGCACCACTTGACAACTTAATAACATCACCTGCATTTTTAGCTGGAGTTTTAGCAATTTTTTCTGCAGAAATCACTTCGATTTGAGCTACATTCTTTCTTTGTAATTCTACAGCCCCTTGTTCTCCATCTTTTTTAATAGTATGTCCAACAACAACAGTCCCGATATTTTCTATCTCTAATAATTTAACATTGAGAATCTTTTTCTCCTCTTTCGCTAATTTAATATCTGTTAATTCTTTGTCTTGAAATTCACCAACTGGATTTGTAATAGATAATGAATAAGTTCCAGCTGCTAAATTTTCGAAAACAACTTTTCCATCAATATCCGTTACAGCTTTTTTATCACCAGGAGTTAAAGTCACATACGTTCCAGGTTGAGTTTCACCTGATTTGTTTGCTGCAACAATTACTTCAATTGATGCGTTTTGTGCATTTAACTGCAAAAACGAAAACAAAAAACCAAAAAACAATAAATACGATTTCATCTGTGTATAATTTAATTTTTAACGTTCATATGGCATACTCATGCGTTTTTATGTTTTCAATTGAAACATGAGTATTTCATACTAAATTAATTTAGTGCAAAATTCGGGTGTAAATTCTAATTATAAATGTTCTTTTCCTTATTGATTGGTTATTGATTTATTTCCCAATTGTTACCTCAATGTTATCAAATGAGGTATTTACTTTTTTATTTGAATTTGTTTACTTTTTAATAACAATCATTTAATGAGGCATTAATTATATTAAGAAATGACAACTCTACTTTTGTCGGTGTAGTTTTAATACTCAAACAACTTATGTTACAAAAAAAGGAACACATCTTACTGGTAGATGACGAACAAGACATCTTGGATATCTTATCATACAATTTAGAGAAAGCCGGATATCAAGTTTCCGCAGCATTAAATGGTGAAAACGCTTTAAAATTGTTGAAGGAAAATGAATTTGAATTAGCTGTTTTAGATTTGATGTTACCTGGAATTGATGGTATTGAACTGTGTCAGCAAATTAAAGAAAATCCAAATTTCAATAACATGAAAGTTGTTTTCTTGAGTGCACGAAGTGAAGATTACACACAAGTAGCTGGTTTACAAGCAGGGGCAGATGATTATATGGTTAAACCAATTAGTCCACGTTTATTCCTAGCAAAAATTGAAGCTTTACTTCGTAAAACTGAAGTTATTGAAGTGAAATCTTTCCAACAACAAGAAAATGTATTGGAAATAGATCGTTACCGCTATAAAATCAGATTAAATAGTACGGATTATTTTTTACCAAAGAAAGAATTTGAATTACTTGCTTTACTTGCATCAAAACCTGAAAAAGTGTTTTCAAGAGAAAATATTTTAACATCAGTATGGGGAAATGAAACCCATATTGGCGACAGAACTATAGATGTTCATATCAGAAAATTGCGTCAAAAGATTGGGGATTCGTATATTCGCACTGTGAAAGGAATCGGATATTCTTTTAATTATTAAAATAACTGACTTATTTAGTGTGTTTTTCAATTTGAAAGTTATTTATTCGATTTTTTGGTAAGCTTTTTAAATGAAAAATAGTAGCCCGCTTGTATTGGTATTGTTAGGCTCTCTTGTACTTGGGAGTGTAACATTAATCGCGTTAATTATTACCAAATTCTTTATTGATTTTCCGCTTTGGTTTTTCGGATTCATGCCTTTTGCAATAAGTTTATCAGCTTTTATTGTATACTTTTTTTTAATCCGAAGATATATTCACAATCGTTTAAGAGTATTGTATCGTTCAATTCGAACTGAAAAAATGAACAACATTGAAAAACCTATCATTCCTATGAATGTAGATATTATTCAGATCGCTGAAAATGAAGCAAAAATCCAATCTAAAAAGACTCAATCCGAATTAAAGATGTTACGCGAGCAAGAAGCTTTTCGTAAAGAGTTTTTAGGAAATGTAGCGCATGAATTAAAAACACCAACTTTCGCAATTCAGGGTTATATCGATACAGTTTTAGAAAGTGGATTTGAGGACCGTGAATTCGTTGAAAAATTTCTAACACGAGCAAGTATTTCTGCTGAAAGATTAACACACATCTTGAAAGATTTAGATGAATTAATTAAACTGGAAACAAATCGATTACAATTAAGTATTCGTCCGTTTGATATTTATCAATTGGCTCAAGAAATTATGGATTCTTTTGAAATTCAAGCTAAACAGAAAAACATTACACTTACATTTACAAAAGAACATTCAAAAGAAAAATGGGTTCTAGCGGATCGATCTCGAATTTCTCAAGTTTTCATTAATCTTATTGCTAATTCAATTTTTTACGGAAAAGAAAATGGGCGCACTGAAATTCGCTTTTATATTGTTGATGATTTGATTACAATTGAAGTAGCCGACGATGGACCTGGAATTGATTCGAAAGATATCCCACGATTATTTGAGCGTTTTTATCGGGTTGAAAAAAGTAGAAGTCGCAACGAAGGTGGATCTGGTTTGGGTTTATCAATTGTGAAATACATTCTTGAAGCTCACAAAAAAACAATTACAGTTCGAAGTACTGTTGGCGTTGGAAGTACTTTTTCTTTTTCTTTGGATCGCGATAAAAGTGGTGGAACAAAAATCATTACTTCTAGAGGAATTCACGTCTAGTTTTTTCAAAGGTGTTCTCTTAATTTTACACTAAACTTTTCACTTTCTAAGTAAAAATACCAATCTTTTTCTTTACTAATTAAAGCTAAATACTCTTGTTCCAATTGACCTTTAGTTGCTAAGAAAAGTCCTTTTTTGTTCTTTAATTTACAATCCATCAAGGTAGAATATCCCGAACGAGAAACAATCAATTTAGCAGATAAAAACCACTTATCAGCCTCTGAATTTGAAGAAGCATATTTCAACTGATTATCTTCTATTTGAATTTCTTTCGGACAAACAACATGAACAATTTCATCGGTTTTTTTTATTTCAGTTAACAGGGTTTCTAAGAATTGTGTAGAATATGGCTTTGGTCCACTTATAATAATTAGAATTGGAATTTCAGACTCATTAGGCATTTCAACAAATGAATACCGCGAACGCAATCCAATGTATTGATAATTTAAGTTTTTTCTTAAGTCGTGATTCAATTCTGATAATTTCCCTGCTAATCGTTCTTTTTCGTCATCGACAATCCAGAAAAACGCAAATGATTTTAACCAACTTTTATGAACTCTTTGTGCAATCCAAGGTGTTGATTCAGGCAAATTCAATTGATGTGTCATGAAAATAGAGGGAATTCCAAGTGAATAAAACCCATAATCGTGATCAGAAATAACATAATCAATTTCATTTGTAACAAGTAAATCTTCCAATTCCCTATTACTCTGTTTTTTCTTTTTTAAAACGGCTTTTGCAACTTGAAATCCTTCTGTTAGTTTATTCCCAGACCCTGAAAATTTCCAGTCAATTTCTTCTATTTTAATGAATCTAGCTTCAATTTTATAGCTTAAATAAATTTCAATTTGCTTTTTCGTTCCAAAAATGATTAGTTCATTCTTTTGGTCAAGTAATTGTTTTAAAACAGAAAGGGACCGGGTCACATGACCCAAGCCCCAATCAAGTGCTTTAAAAGCTATTTTTTTATTTTGAATTTCTTGAATGTGCATTCATTATTCAATTCGTTTCAATTCTAGAGGTGCAGCTTTAGAAATTACATAAGGGAAATTTTCTTCCACAAATGAACTTGGATCCAAACCGAACTCATTTTTCTCTGTTAAACTTAAATTTTTAATGAAGAAATAAGCGTTCATGACTACTTTTTGCACCCAAGGTAACTCATTATCATTTGATAAGAATTTACGTATTACAACGAATTTAAAGTCACCAATATGATCACTGTGATGATATTCACAAGCGTAACGTGAACGAATTTCGATTTCTTTACTTTGTACCAAATCTTCAACAACCTGTTTAAACATGGTATCTAATTTTGGCTGAACACGGAAGCCTAACTTAAAGTCAATTCGGATTAAATCTTCTTTGTCATGAATTGTCACTTTGTATTCTTGTGTATATGGCTCATCAGTTGTATGAACATGCACAAACCAATAGCGTTCAGCTCGTTTTGGTTGTTGTTCAAAAATAGAATAAAATGCTTTTGATTCCACTTCATCTACTCGTTCAGCACTCGTTAAATAAACCAAATGCGTAGCATATGTTGGAATCTCTTCGTCTTGAGACAATTTCTGAATTGTAGGTAAATAATTCTTGATCTTTACAAATTCAATGTAAGAAGTTCGGATGATTTTACTTTTGTGGATAATGAACATCAAACCAATTAAACAAGCTGCTATAATTAATGTTATGAAACCTCCTTCAGGGAATTTTTCAATTTGAGCAACCATGAATCCACCTTCAACAATAAAGAAAATAGACAACAATCCGATTCTAAAGAAAATGTTCCAATGTTTTTTCGCCATGTAGAATGCCAACAAAATTGACGTTGAAAGCATTGCTAATACGATTGAAAGACCGTAAGCCGCTTCCATATTAGACGATTCTCTAAAGTAAAGAACAACTCCAATACATCCAATCAATAACATCCAGTTGATTGAAGGAATATACAATTGACCTTTGATGTCTGATGGGAAATTTACTTTTACTCTTGGCCAAAGATTCAAACGAATTGCTTCATTGATTAATGTGAATGACCCAGAAATTAAAGCTTGTGAAGCTACAATTGCAGCTGCTGTTGCAATGATAATTGCTGGTAACATGAATTGCTCCGGCACGATTGAATAGAAAGGATTTTTACCGTGTATTGTTTCTCCTTGATGACTTAGCAAATATGCACCTTGACCAAAATAGTTCAACAGTAACATTAGTTTAACAAAAATCCATGAAATTCGAATGTTTTCTCGTCCACAGTGACCTAAATCTGAGTACAATGCTTCTGCACCAGTTGTACATAAGAAAACTGCACCCAACAACCAGAATCCTTTTGGATAATTCACTAATAAATCAACTGCATGCATTGGATTCAAGGCATTTAACACACCCCAATTTGTTCCGATTGTGATAACTCCAAGTCCTCCTAACATTAAGAACCAGATTAACATAACTGGTCCAAAAGCACGTCCAACGAACTTAGTTCCGAATTGCTGAATAATAAAAATGAAGATCAAAATCCCAATAACAATAGGAATTGTATCAATGTCTTTATCAAAATAGGACAAACCTTCAACTGCAGATGCAACTGAGATTGGAGGAGTGATGATTCCGTCAGCTAAAAGGGCTGCACCACCTATCATTGCTGGAACGATCAACCATTTTTTCTTTCTTCGAACGAGTGTGTATAAGGAGAAAATTCCCCCTTCACCTTTGTTATCAGCTCGTAAAGTGATGATTACATACTTGATAGTCGTCTGTAAAGTCAATGTCCAAAAGACACACGAGAGTCCACCTAAAATCAACTGCTCAGTAATTTTTCGTTCACCACAAATGGATTTCAATACATATAATGGTGAAGTACCAATATCCCCAAAAATAATTCCGATTGTAATAATTACACCCGCAAAAGAAAGCGCGTGATGATGTTGTTTTGACATTGTTATTTTTTTACGTGGTAAAAGTAATCAAACGCCGAAATTAGTAGATTTTTTTTTGAGAAATTTTATTAAAAAATATTTTTTTAATTTTTTAAAACTGATTTATTGTCAAATCTAAGATATTCATTACTTTTAACTATGTTAAAAATTGTAGCACTTAGCTTTCTAGCAGTCATACTGTTTGCTTGTAATACGAGCTCAGACAAAGATTTCACAATTGATGATTTCTATGCAAATAACAATAATTTGATTTTGGACAAAGAACACAAATATCAAGATATTGAATTTAAATTACCTGAATCTTTTACTGATTATTACTCAAATAGCATAACGATTGGCAATAATTCTCGCACTTTCAATCAATATAAATTGGGATTAATTTTTACGGTTGAAAAATTCACTGAAAATGATGTTTATCGTCCTTTTGTAAGATACGAGCCCACAACAAGCAATTTAACAGATTTGTTTCATTCAGGATATGTAAACACAAGAGCTCGTTCGATTGATGAAAGTGAAGTTTCTATCAAAAAATCAATTAAGACTAGCAAGAAGTTAAAAGGAATCATTCAATATGTTTCTGATAAAGACTATTACAAAAAAGATGTCAAAAAGATTTATGCTACAGCTACTTTTCAAATAAAAAAGGATTATTACGTTTTTCAATGGATTGTTGACAATGAAATGATGTCATATACGATGGATGATTTCATGCAAATTCTTAATTCAGTAAAACCAAGAAAATGACATTTGATGAGTTATTTAAACTCTTTCGAAATGGTTTACCTGGAGAAGAAGCCCATTTAGAATTTTCACCAATTCGACAAAAAAGTTCTGTCGCACTTAAAAACGCTCGAGAAGTTAGAGATGCAGCAGTAGCTATTGTCATTTATCCTTTTAATGATGAATTGTATAGTTTAGTCATTGAAAGACAAACGTATGATGGAACTCATAGTGGACAAATCAGTTTTCCAGGTGGAAAAGTTGAAGAATTCGATCAAAATTTAATGCAAACTGCCATTCGTGAATGTTATGAAGAAATTGGATTACAATTAAATGAATCTGATTTTATATCTGAATTGACACCTGTTTTCATTCCAGTAAGTGGATTTCATGTGCGCCCGTTTATTTTTTATCAAGAAATTGAACCAACAAATTTCATTTTATCAGAAAGAGAAGTGTATCAATTAGCACACATTTCTTTAAAAGAGCTTACTAATGACGAAAACGTAATTTTAAGATCTCTTTCAGTTGGCAGTACAATTCTAAAAGATGTTCCGCACTTTAAATTAAATGAAATTGAAATTTGGGGCGCAACAGCATTAATGCTCAATGAATTGAAACATGTTTTAAAAAAAATAGAACTGTAATTTTAGAATCTAAAACGTGCAAATCCTAATGCTCCAGAAATACTGTTCGAATTTTTAGTAAAGAAAGTTAATGCATCGCGAGAAGCAATTCCAAATTCGTAACCTCCATTTTTCAAAATGAATGTTATTCCACAAGGGATATTGCTTTTGTAAATTCCACCTCCAAAGTAACCAACATTTAATGCTAACCATTTAGCAGGACGAATTTCTCCTCCAACAGCAATAACTGCATTTTGAATAGAACCCGGATTATCTTTATTGAAAGGGGCAACGAAGTCAATACCAAAGTGAGCAAATTCTTTGAACTTTAGACTTGCTCCTAATCGGAAATCTGCTGCATTTGCAAGCACATATTTTTCTTGTCCTTCTAGTTTTAAAAGTCCTCCTTCTTGTAACATTTGATTGACAGTTTTAGTAATATCCTCTGATGATAATCCGCTCAGTGAAAAATCACCAAACAAAGTATCTGCAACACGATACACATTTCGCTTATAAGTTACACTACCAATGTTGTTTACAGCTGCTGACATACGCAAAAACTTACCTATTTCTACTGTTGCTGATAAATCTACTCCATAACCCTGACCTACAGATGGCGGTAGTAAGCCACTTGATGACGTTAAAGGATTTGTACCTGGGATTGTTGGGTCAAAGTTTACATTCAAACTTGGAGTAAGTGAAGTATACATAACAAGACCATCATCATCAGAAACCATATTAAACATAGCCATTGAGGAAATTATACGTCCACCAATACCTCCATAAACTGTAAAAACAGAATCTTTACCAAATAATTTTCTTCCATAACCTAAGTTGTAGCTTCTATTCCAAACCATTCTCAACTCTGAACCTTTGGTAATCGCACTTAAATTAATTGGAATTGCTATTTTACCTGATACGACTGCATCCAAAGAATCTTGTGACATGTTTTCATCGTAAGCGACAGTAGTTTGTACACCTCCAAAATCTACTGTTACACTATCAAAAAGACTTGCTAATTTTCCACGAAAGATTAAATCCGTTATATTATCATTGAATTTAGAATACCATTGATAATTTTCTCGAATATTAAACGCAATACCTCCGAATTTTTCATTTTGAAAAGAGAATCCCATCCAATTGAATTCAGCAAACATGGCAACACCAGCTTGTGCGTATTGAGCAGTAGCTTCAATTTGACGTTGGTAATCTAATGAGTCTAAAGACTTATTTGTGATTGATGAACGAACAGCTTTACTTAAATTTCTTAATTTATCTACTGATAAAGAATCCGAATAAATTCCAAAACCAAACTCAGAACTTCCCATTGTAAATCGTTTTCCTTGAAAACCAGTTCCAAGACCAAGCATGGAAGAATTAATTCCCAAACAATGATAATCTGTTAGAAAAGTTGTCGCAACCCCTTTTCCTACTGCAGTAAAAGCAATATTTTGTGTTTGAGAAAAAGAAAACGGAACGATGAAAAAAGATAAAATAAGTGCGTAAAAATGTTTCATTGTAGAATAGAATTTCATCAAAGAAACAAAAATTTCTGCAAAAAAAAACGTCTTAAACAAAAATAGGAGTAAATTCACTTGTAATTTACTCCTATTTCCGCTAAACCATGCTAAAACTATAAAACCCAAAAACTACAATTACTTGTGTTTTCTTACTGCAAATATAGAGTGATAATTTGGAGTACACAAACTTAATTGTGTTATTATTCGTTAAAAAATGAATAATTATTGAATTCTTACTTTTGAGGTAAAACTACTTTCGTTTTGTTTTTAAGAACAAAATAGATTAACAGCAAACTAAAAACAACTGCATTTACTAAGGTTACACATGGAGCAATAGATATATCAAAGTAAATTCCAAGTAACACTCCCCCTATCGAAGATACTATTCCTATGCATGCTGAATAAATAAAATTTTGTTTTAAATCTCTTACAAAAAGTAAACTTGTTGCTGCAGGAAGTATTAATAAACCAAGAACCATTACTACTCCTACTCCTTCAAAACTAACAACTGAAAAAACAGAAAGTAACAACATTAATAGTAATTGCATGAATTCAATTTTAAACCCTTTAATAGATAGAAATTCAGAATTGAATAACCAAGATTGCCATGTTCTAAAGCCAATTAAGATCATGCTAATTAAAAAAATCATGATTGGTAATAAGCGATAGAAAAATAGTGTTCCATATACCTTCCCGTTCCATTCTATTGTTTCCAAAACAGTTGTTTCAAGATCTCCAAACAAAACACATTCCATGTCAATATCAGAGTTAACTCCAGCATATTTTGCCATTAATAAAATTCCGATTGAAAATAAAACTGGAAATAAAACTCCAATCGAAACATCAAATGTTAAACGTAATCGTTTATTAAAAAAATCAATTAAAAGAGTTGTAATCATTCCACAAATGATTGCTCCAACGAACAATCCTAAATCGTTCCTTTCTGGTAATAAAATATAAGCGATAACTATTCCTGGTAAAACTGAATGAGAAATTGCATCAGCAACCATAATAGCTTTTCGATGCACTAATAAAACACCTAAAATAGATGCTGGAATAGCAACAATCAACACATTTAAAATTAAAAGTCCAATCATCTTTTTCTTATATATTTAAGTGTAATTGAAAAAAAGAAAAAACAACTCAAAAAGACAATAATCCAAGGTCCAGTTGGCATTTGATCCAAATTAAACGAAATGAAACATCCTAAAATCGTAGCAGATACTGAAAAAACAACAGCCAGAATCAATGACTTTTTAATTGTAGTTGTCAATTGTGAAGCTGAAACATATGGTAAAATCAATAACGCCGACATTAGAATCACACCAACAGCTTGCACTCCCATTGCTATAATTAATACTAAAATGGAGTTGAAAATAAATTGATTCAAACGAATGTTAAATCCTTTAATTTGCAAAAATTGTTCTTGAAAAGCTTGAGCTACAATGTATTTAAATCGACTAACAATAAAAATCAAGGTGACAATTAATAATCCTGCAAAAACTAGTAAATCAGTAAATGAAACACCAACTAATTGACCATAAATAAAATTTGAAAGTCCCGAACTATTAAGCGATTGGTTGTGTTGCATCCAACTGTAAATGACAAGTCCCAAAGAAAAATAACTTGAAAGTACAATTGCTAATGCTGCATCTGATTTTAGTTTCGTTTTTTTCAAAATGAAATCCATCTGAGCAATAGCTAACCAGCCTGCAATCAAAGCGCCAAGAAAAACAAAAACTTGATTTCTACTAGTTGAAACAATAAATGCCACTAAAATCCCCGGAAGGATTGCATGTGAAACCACATCTCCTAATAAGGTTTTCTTTTGTAAGACCATCAAGCCTCCCATCAACGAACTGGAAATCCCAATAATCAATGCTGCAAAAAACAAAATGAAATATATAGATTCCATCTTAATTTGTAATAAATAGATTAGGATATACTTTTTTCAAAATCTCAGGAACCAGAATCTCACTTGTCTTTCCAAAAGCTACTTTTTCATTGTTTAACAACAGAATTGAATCAAAATGTTTTGCTGCATCTGAAAGATCGTGGTGAACCATAATAATTGTTTTACCTTCATTTTTAAGGTTTTTGAAGATTTCAAGTAAATTTGTTTGAGTTTGAATATCAATTCCTACAAATGGTTCGTCCAAAAGAAAATAATTCGCATTTTGAACGAGTGCACGTGCAATAAAAACACGTTGCTGTTGACCTCCAGATAATTGACCTATCCTTCTGTTTTCAAAACCTGACAAACCAACTAAGTCTATTGCTTTTGAAATTGATTCTTTTTCAGATTTCTTAATTGATTTCCACCATTTTTTTGGACTTAAAATTCCCATTGAAACGACGTCAAAAACAGAAATTGGAAAATCCCAATCAACTGATTCACGTTGTGGAACAAATGCTATTTCACTCCGAATGTTGGTGAAAATCTGATTGTCAAAAGTTACTTTTCCAGTGTGTGGTAATAAATCAACCAATGATTTCAAAAAAGTAGATTTACCCGAACCATTTGGTCCAACAACACCAATTAATTCGCCAATTTGAAGTGAAACAGTAATATCTGAAAGTGCTTTTACACTTCCATAATTAACGTTCAAATTCGATATTTCAATAGTTTTTTTCATTTAACCCCTTATAAAGTTGACGTGAATTGTAATTGATCATTTTAATGTAAGTATCTGCAGAACTACCTTTTAAACCCAAAGCATCTGAATAAAGCATTCCACCTATTTTAATCGAACCGCCTTTCGCTTTCACAGCACGAATAACAGCTTGAATTGTTTTTGGATTTACGGAACTTTCAATAAAGAGTGCATTAATTTTGTTTTTATATACAAAGTCAATTAAACGTGCTAAGTCTCTTGGATTCGCTTCTTGAACTGTAGAAATTCCTTGCAAAGCTTTGACATTGACTCCAAATTCCTTTCCGTAATAGTGAAAAGCATCGTGTGATGTAATTAAAGTTCTTTGTTTCGTTGGTATTTCTTTCAATTTCCGTTTCCAAAAATCACTTGTCTTCAAACATTCTTTTGACCATTTTGAAAAATTTTCTTCAAATTCTTTCTTATGATTTGGGTAAATTTCAATTAATTGATCTTTTATTTTTCCCATTGCTTTTACCCAAGCTGTTACGTGGAACCAAATGTGAGGATCATACGCATGTTGGTCAACTTTGATGCGAATATTTTCGGGATAATAGTCTGAAACGGCCAAAACATGATGCTGACTTTTCAACTTTTCAAAAACAGCAGGCATTTTTCCTTCTAAGTGAAAACCGTTGTAAATAACCACATTAGCTGAGATTAATTCGTCAATATTACTTGGTCTTGGGTTGTAAGAATGAGGATCCACATTCGCCCCCATCAATGTTTTGACAGAAAATTCGGGTCCAACAATTTCTTGAACGCAATCTTGAATGATTGAAGTTGAACAAACAATGGTTTTCTTTTTTTGCTTGTTTGAATTAATTGTACAAGCAGAAAGAACTAATAAAAGAATAAAACTAAGTTTAATGATTCCCATTATTTTTCAAGTTTTATAGCAATTTTACTAGCGACAATTTGAGAAAATTGATGTAGCTGACCATCTAATTGAATTTGCATGGATTGATCAAACTGTAAAATAGACTTTACTTCAATCTTACTTCCAATTCTCAGTTTAATCTGATTTAAGTATTGTAAGAAATCGATTTGACCGTCTTCCACTCCCATGATAATTCCAGCTTGACCTTCCGAGCAATTAGAAAGCAAAGTTCTTTTTTGATTGATTCGATAGTCACCATTTGCAGTTGGAATCGGATCACCGTGCGGGTCGAAATCTGGGAAATTTAAAAATTCATCTAATTTATCAGTCAAATTACTTGATTGAATATGTTCTAGTTGTTCAGCTATTTCATGTACTTCTTCCCAACCAAAATTTAGTTTTTCCACTAAAAAGACTTCCCATAAACGATGTTTACGGATGATTGAAAGCGCTATTTTCTTACCTTTTTCTGTTAAAACACAACCTTGATATTTTGTATAGGAAACAATTTCTTTATCTGTAAGTTTCTTCAACATATCGGTAACAGAAGAAGGTTTTGTTTGAAGTTTAGCTGCTAACAGATTTGTTGAAATTGCTTCATGTGTATGTCCACCCAAAGCATAAATAGCTTTAATATAGTTTTCTTCACTTTGTGTATACATGCTTTTTTTTAACAAATTTACAAAATATTTTTAGACAAGTCTAAATTTAAATTTTATTCTGTTAAAAAGTGTTGAAATAAAGCACATTTTATAGTTAGATGCAGAAAAACTTTGTACTTTTGCACCAAATTTGAAATAAAAGTTACATGTCAGGAAACAGAACATTCACAATGTTGAAACCAGATGCGATCGAAAACGGTCACATGGGTAAAATCATCGATATGATTATCGGTGCAGGATTTTCAATTAAAGCGATGAAATACACGCAATTAACAGAAGACCAAGCGAAAAAGTTTTATGAAGTTCATTCTGAGCGTCCATTTTATGGAGAATTAGTTGAATACATGACATCAGGACCTATTGTAGCTGCGATTTTAGAGAAAGAAAATGCTGTTGCTGATTTCCGTGCATTGATTGGTGCAACTGATCCAGCTGAGGCTGCTGAAGGAACTATTCGTAAATATTATGCAGAATCTAAAGGAAGAAATGCTGTTCACGGATCAGATTCAGATGAGAATGCTGCAATTGAAGGTAAATTCCATTTTGCTGATTCAGAAGTTTTCTAATAAACTTTAAGAATATTTGAAAAGACTTACAATTGTGTAGGTCTTTTTTTTTGTTTAATAAATCGGGAATCGTACCAAATATCTTGATATTTATCTTTCACAATCGTACCAAATATCTTGATATTTAATTTAAGAAATCAATCTTGCTTTTTCTTTTTATAAAAAGGCTTCTTTTTACGTTTAGAACTCGAACTAGAAACCTTCCATTCTGGAGCTAAACCAAGTTCCTCAGGCATCGGAAGTCGTTCAATTTCCATTTCAATCAATCGTTCAATTCTTGCCAATTTTGGCATATCCTTCGGATTAATCAAGGTATAAGCTTCTCCAGTAGTATTAGCTCGTGCAGTTCGACCAATTCGGTGAACATAATCTTCCGCATCGCGAGGAGCATCATAATTAATCACCATATTGATGTCTTTGATATCAATCCCGCGACTCATTACATCTGTTGCTACTAAAATCCGTGTACGTTTACTTCTAAATCCATTCAAAACTTCTTCACGTGCACTTTGTTCCAATGCAGACGAAACACCTTCTGTATTTTTGAAGCCATTCTTTCTCAGAAAATAGGCGATATTTCCAACTTTACTTTTCTGAGAAGTAAAAATGATAATACTTTTAAAATCAGGATTTTGATTTAAAATATGCACTAATAATTTATCTTTTTGTTCATCATGAGTTAGATGAATAAATTGTTTTACTCCTGCTGCTGGCTTCGAAATAGACAACGCAATTTCTTTTGGATTAATCAAAATACTTTGAGCCAAAGCTTTTATCTTCGAGGGCATTGTTGCACTAAACAATAACGTTTGTCTTTTTTTAGGAAGATAACTTACAATTCGTTCAATATCTTCCGCAAAGCCCATGTCCAGCATTTTATCAGCCTCATCTAAAATCAAATGTTCCAATAAACTAAAATCAACATAACCTTGAGCCATGTGTGAAATTAATTTTCCAGGAGTAGCAACAATAATATCAACTCCTTCAACTAATTGTGTTTTTTGATCTTCCCATTTTTGTCCGTCACCTCCACCATATAAAGCGATTGAACCAACTGACACAAAATAAGATAATCCTTGAATTTCTTGCTCAATTTGAATGGCTAATTCTCTTGTTGGAGTTAGAATTAACGTGTTAATTGAGCTATCTTCTTTTCCTACTAATTTATGTAAAACCGGTAGAATAAAAGCTGCTGTTTTACCTGTACCTGTTTGTGCACATGCAAGTAAATCATTTGAATCAAGAATTAAAGGAATTGCAAGTTCTTGAACTGGAGTTGGATGTACAAATCCCATGTGACCAATGGCTTCAAGTATGTTTTCGTTCAGCCCAAGTTCTGAAAAAGTAATCTTATTATTTTCGTCCATATTCAGAATTATAGCGTTTTTGCCATTTTTTTAAAGGTAATAATTCACCTGTTTGTAAGTCGTATGCAAATATTTCACCCGATTTATTTACTTCAAACCTCATTAATTCAACACTTGTCATATCTTTTTCTTGATCCACAACAATTGTAAATGATTTTGATGTTTCATCATCCGCAAATACAGATAATTCTGCATTTTTCTTGATGTTTTTTATTTCTGGTAATTGATTGATTTCTTTGATTGCTTGATTTGAATTTTCAAAAGTCTTCTTTTCAAGCTTTTGTTTTTTTAATTCTAACTTAACTGGCTTTTGAATTTGCTTTGTTTTAGCTTTATCAAAAACCACTTTTTTCTCTTTTTCCTTTTCAGAACAAGAAAAAACAAAAATCAGAGTTAATAAAAACAAACATTTTTTTAACATACATCAAAGTTAAAAAAAA
>JBKDZA010000144.1:0-3505 GCA_046308455.1 Fluviicola sp. | reverse complement strand
TTCTATTCGAATTCATTGTATATTTCGAATGAATCATCGCCATCTTGATCCAAGAAACCACTCATTTTTTTATCTTCTAAAATTACGCGCTCTTTTCCAAAATAACATGTTTTACCTTTTGGTATTTCAACGGTGAAACTCACTCGTTGTCTGCGCATTGCGTCTTTAATTGGAAAGGTATAATTTGGATCAACAAGAAGTGTGTTTTCTTTTAATTCAACTTTATGTTTAATGTTGAAAGCTCTATTACCAGCTTGTTTGTTGTTTACACCTTTAGAGGAATAATACTGCGTAATGTGGAAAAGTGAGTCGTCTGATTCAATGAATTTAAAGTCAATTCCCGATTCAATAAAGTTCTTTTTATCAAAATTCAAAAAGTCAAATCCATCTGTGTCTGCAACTTTATGTGAACGGTAGAATGTTGGCAATAAATCAATTTTCAATTCGTCTTTGTTCACAGTGAAACTTTGTTTTTCCAAGCGATTACTTTCAGCAAATTCTCTTGAAGTTTTAATTCCACCTATAAAAGCCAAGGAAAAGCCGATAATTCCCAAGAAAATCATAGAAATAACTCCGTATCTTAAGGCTTTTGAATAATTATTTGTTACCATTCGTGTTCCGATTATTAACCAAAAGAATCCAATTGCAAAAACTCCCATTAATCCTCCCAACCAAATTAAATTCAAGTTGCTTTGATCACCAATAGCCATTTGAAGGAATTCGTAAATTGAAATATAGTATTCTTCACCAGTTGTTGGAATAACATCTAAAATTCCAGTTGAAATTAAAGTGGCAAAAAGTAAATAAACTCGTGTTCCAACCAAAACAAATACACCAAAGACACGTAAAAGAGTTTTAATTGCTGGATTGACTTTCGCGTTTAATTTATCTGTGTGTTTTTTGATGCGTTTGTCTAAATCCTTTGTATCGTTTTTAATGCGTTGCCCTGCTTTGTTGAATTCATCTTTAATTGTGTCAACTGTTACCGCTTTTCCTTGCATTTGAAGGCGATCTGCGGGTGATTTAATCGATGGGAAAACAATCCAAAGCACCAAGTACAATCCAAATCCAAAACCTAGCATTAAACAAAGAATGAAAATGATACGAACAAAGACCACATCGATTCCCAAATAGTGACTTAAACCAGCACACACACCACCTAGAATTCGGTTGTCTGTATCTCTGAATAAGCGTTTTTGACCTGAAGCATTTGTCGAATTGAAATTTTGCTTTTCTGAGTTCTCGTTTTTTGAATTCGGCTGTTCACTTACGTTTTCATTTTCAGCTTCGAAATCCTCAATTTGACCTAAGGAATCGATGGCTTGCTTGACGTCAGATTCTTCCACAACAACACGCGACGATTGCAAGTAGGAAGCGAATAATTCCGCGAAACGGTATTCGATGTCTTCAATGATTTCTTCTTTTCCTTGTTCGTTTTGAAATTTACGTTCCAAGCGTTCCAAATAAGATTGCAAAAGTGAATATGCATCTTCTTCGATTGTAAACAATTGTTTACCGATGTGTATTGAAAGTGTTTTTTTCATTTTTTTCTTATTTTGAGGTTAATGATTCAACTGCATGTTGTAATTCGTTCCATGTCAATTGAAGGGTTTCTAGTGTTTTGTTTCCTTTTTCAGTTATCGAATAGTATTTTCTTGGCGGACCGCTTGTGGATTCTTCCCATCGATAGGTGAGGAGTTCCATGTTTTTTAAGCGGGTCAAGAGCGGATAAAGAGTGCCTTCAACGACAATGAGTTTGGCATCTTTTAGTTTTTCCAAGACTTCGGAAGGGTAAGCTTCTTTGGAGTTGAGAATACTTAAGATACAGAACTCTAGAATCCCTTTTCGCATTTGTGCTTGTGTGTTCTCGATATTCATTTTATCAGTTTGTATGGCACAAATATATGTGAAAGATTGTACTATGCAAAACATAGTACTAAAATTTAACATATTTTGTAACACGGATTAGTGGTTTTGTTTTCTTAAATTTGTCTGAAAATCAGTTATAATGCAGTATATACCATATTTTATTCCTCTATTTTTTGTTTTAATCGTTTTTGTGTTGTCGAAAGCTGGCTGGCACAACTTAGTATTGAACTTTGCTCAAAAAGAGGAAGTGGATGTAAAACGTTTAGGAATTTTTTCAGGGAAAATAGGATTGGTAAACTACAATAACACGATTATTCTTTCCTATAATGATCAAGGAATTCAACTGAAGTCGTATTTTCCGTTTAACTTATTTCACAAGAAAGTTTTTATTCCTTGGAAACACATTCAATTAGATGATCATCCTTATTTTAGTAAAAGATGGTCTAAAACGATTCGATTAACGAAAGAGGAATTGGGTTGGATTTCGATTTCAAAAAAGAAGTTCAAGGAAATAGAAGGGTATTTGGTTTCTTGATTAACTTATTGAAAGATTGTTTATTTTCTTATAAATAAGGTAAAGAATATCTTTTTTAACATAAAAAAAATATTGAAACAACTCATTTACAATTATTTTGCTCTACATTTGTATTATGAAATCAAAACATACAGAGGTGAAAAATGTAACAGCTAAAGCAGTTGTTGATGCTTTGCGTATGAAAAAAGAGATTAAACTCCGTGTACAAAACGGTGAAAACTTAAGAACTGTTACAGAAGAAAAAGGTTTGAAAGTTTTCCTCCCATTATAAAGTTTTTAAATCAACAAAAGGCGGGTATTATTCATTTAAAACAAAAAATGATATACCTTATCGTTGTTTCTTTACTCAAAAATCTGGTTCTGAAAATACCTTATTGAACTTAAAGATTAATTCACTTGTCTATACTTTTGATTTAGTACAAATCAAAAATAAGACTGAAAAAGAAAAATCCTTTGATCCAAAAATCAATAAAACAGTAGGTTTTATTCTCAATAAGTTTTTTGCAAAAAATCCTGATTCTGTATTGTTTTACATTTGTGATGATAACGATCAAAAAGCATTCAAAAGACAGCTTTCCTTTACAAAGTGGTTTAAATCAAATAACGTCATTGAACCCAAAAAGTCATTGATTACTGCAAATATTGCGGATTTGATTTATGTAGGTGCTATTCTATTGAATGCCAATCCAGAGAAAATGAAAATTGAATCTTATTTTCAGAAAGAACTAAAAGATGTTTTGAGTGGAGAAAAAACTGGATTTATTGAAATAATTGATTAAACCTCATATTTGAATTATTTAAAGTTGGGAAAAAAAGCAGGATTACATAACCAGCTGGGCGGCATAGAGCGATTGTTATAAACTACATTCTTTATCTTTTCCCTCCATTTAGTAAATATTTTCCAGATTGAATTTCCATTTCAAAAAAGAAGTTCAAGGAAATTGAAGATTATTTACTATCGTAATTAGGGTCTGCTGAAAAAGTCAGACTCAAATTTGACTTAGATTTGAAAATTTGTAGCTAAAAAATATTTTTTGTCGAAAGTTTAAAATTTTTGAGAAGATAACTTTTAGGCAATACTGTACTAGCTCAGCCAAATTG
>JBKDZA010000143.1:0-20356 GCA_046308455.1 Fluviicola sp. | reverse complement strand
TGTTAGAAGGAATAAACTCGAAAATACAATTAGCTAAGAAAAGAGCTAGAGGATATCGAAATACACAAAACTTCATCAATATGATTTACTTCATTGCTGGAAAACTAAAGTTCAATTACCCACAGTATTCCATATAGAGCCTTTATTTTTTATGAATATCGCTTGCTCCTGAGCTTTTTAAATTGAATTCTTGAGGTTTTGTTACATATTCAAAATCACTCGCTCCAGATAAAGTTCCATTTAAACTATTTGAAACATTCATCGTAATTTCACTCGCTCCAGAACAATTCACTTCAGCATCTGTGATTTTAAAACTTTCCCAATCTAATTCACTTGCTCCTGAACATTCCAGATCAACACTTTTAGCATCTCCAAAGAATTTAATATCTGAAGCCCCTGAAATATTTGCTGTCAGTTTGTTTACTGATAGTCCAATTTTTATTGTAGAAGCTCCAGACGTTTCTAGCTCAAAGTTTTCTCCTGGAAAAGTATCATCTGACCTTACTTCACATGCTCCACTTAAATCGATGCCATTCAATTGACTCATCGTTAATTTGATAGTTGGATTTAAGTTTCTTGTATTCTTTTTAGCTGGTGAAATGTAAATAGTGTTCCCACTTATTGATATTTTAACAAAGTTAACCTCTTCTTCATTTCCAATTACTTCATAAGAAGAACCGGAACCTTTTACCACCTCAATTTCAAAGCCACCACGTGCATTGATTTTAGTAAAACTTCCTTCTGTTTTGAAAGCAAAGGCAATTGTGGGTAAATTTTTTCTTGCTTCTAATTTGGGTAAATCCTCTTCTTTAAAAGGAAAAAACTCTTCTTTTTCAGGGAAAATTGAATGAGTTGTTTCTTCTTTTTTAACGGGAAAAACAGTTTGTTGAATTTCATCTTTTTGTTCATCCTGTTTTTCGAGTTTAACAAAAGAACGTTCTTGTTTTTTATTTTCCTGAGTTGAAGTTTCTTTTAAATCTGTACTTGTAGAGAAGTACATTACTCCAACAACTGATAAAGTTGTTGCTAATGTTGTAATGGTCATAATTCCTAATTTTGAAATGAATAATCCTTTTAATTTTAATAGAAACGGTAAACTTGTACCAACAGCAGTTGCAGCAGAAGCCACTCCAATCCAAGTGGAGACCTCAGAAACAGTCGTGCTTGCTTTTTCAGCTCGCAGCGTCTCAAATAAGCTATTTATTTTTTCTTCTGTTTTCATTTTCTTCTACTTAAACTATGCTGAAATTTTGTCTAGTTCTTTCATCAATTCAACCAATTGTTTACGTCCGCGACTTAAACGTTGTTTTACTGCTGATTCACCAAGGTTTTGAATTTCCATTATTTCACGGATAGAAAATCCTGAGATTTCAAAAAGTATGATACATTCCCTTGTTGTTGCTTCTAATTGTCCCAATTGTTTGTAAAGGTTCTCAATTTCCAATTGTTGTTCGATATTCGTTTCAGATGATATTAGATGTTTGTATTTATCTGAATCATCATAATATTCGGGGCGTTTTTTCTTGCGTTGATTGGCTAAAATCCGAATGCAAATACCAAATAGGAAATGTAAAAATGTACCTTCAACTTTTAATTGATCTAATTTTTCAAAAGCCACAATCAATGTGTCGTGCATTAAATCTTTGAAATCAACTTCACCATAAGAACGTGCCTTACAAAATCGTTCAAACCGTTCATGAACCGGTTCGTACAATCGCATAAAGTGTTCTTTTTTGGTTTCTATCATTTGTGAGTTGTTTCTAGTAAGTGTCTTAACTCAAATTAAAGTTACATTTTAAATTAATTAAAATAAAAAAAGCCAAAATAGAGTTCTATCTTGGCTTTCAATATTTATCTGAAAATTAATTAATTATCTAGTTTTCCCTGTTGAATCCAACAATCAAATTTCTTTATCAATGAATCTGCTAAAGCAGGTCCTCCAAGAGGCATTATTTGAGGAGTCCCTTTTAAAGTTCCTGAAATAGCACTTGCATTAGCTGAAATTTGTGCGTGATTTGTTAATGCTGGTGCAGTTCCACCAGTTCCATGACATCCAACACAATTTGCATCAATCATTGGTTTAACTGTTGCTACAAAACTAATTGTTGTTGGACAATCGTTTGATATAACAGGAGTTTTTTCTTTTGTACAACTATATCCAAAAAGAATTAGTGTAGCAAAGGAAAGTATTGTTAGAGTAGTTTTCATAGTTGTTTATTTTATAAATAAAGGCTTAAATGTAAACCAAGATAATGCTGGGATGAAAATGATAGGCAAGAAAAATCCATTGTAAAAGTCAGCCATCAAATTGATATCATCATTTGAAAATTTTGGATTTGGTTGCTTTAATTGGAAAAAGACAAGCGCTAAACAAACTCCACTTACTAAAAAGTTGAAAATGAATGTTGCGATTCCTTTGTTTTTAATAACAGATGACAATCCAAAAAACAAGAAACATCCAATCATCGTAAACAACATATTGTGTGCAATTAATCGTGTGAAATTTGCAACTTCTGAATAATCTGTAATGATTGATTTGTATGCATTTACATAAACAAAACTAATTGCAGTTCCGAATAAACCAGCAATTAAGCCTAATAAAAATATTTTTTTAAACATGAGATTAGTTTTTATAAAAAAAGTAAATCGCCTCTCAAAACGAAAAGCGATTTACATGAATTCTAATTATTTTTTTCCAACTGGTAATGAGTATGTAATGTTCATTACATCTGGAACTGCGTCACTGCTCTTACCGACTTTGTGCAACATGCGGTTCACTTTGAATGTTCCAGTGAATTCTAATTCTTCACCTGATTTTTTCAATTTTGCAGGAACTTTAATTTCTTTCGTAACACCTTTCATTGTCAAATTACCAGTAATCGTATAACCAGCATCTGATTTTTCAATTTTAGAAGAAACAAATTTGATTTTCGGGAATTTAGAAGCATTGAACCACTCTTCAGTTTGTGCTTTCTTCTCCATCATTCCGTTTCCAGTTTTGATTGAAGCAACATCAATTGATAAATCGAATTTTGAACTTCCTAAATCAGATTCGTCAAACTTAACTGTTCCAGTCATTTTCTCAAAACTCCCATTAGGATCTTTACTTTTAAATGCGATACTAAAATCGTCTTTTACTTTGTAGTCAACTGCGTTAACTGTTACAAATGCCGACGTTACTAAAATCAACGCAGCAAAAATTGGATAAATTACTTTTTTCATTGTTTGTTTTTTAAAATTATTAATGTGAACCACGTTCGAATTTACGACCAATACAAAAACCTAGCCTAAATTGTCCTTTCAACCAATCTTCAGTTGTATTTGTAATAAATTGTGTTTCTCCAAATCCTGAAGAATTCGTTAAATAAATTGTAAAGTTGTGACCAAATGTGATCCATTCAACTGCAAATCCTAAACTATTTTTATTGTTTAAGCGCAATCCAGACTCTTCATTTAAGCAATGATAGTATTCTACTAATAAACTCACTTTTGAAGTAACTCCCAAACGGAAAGCTCCACCCATTGCAAAAATTGAATTTTGATCAGAGTTCAACACATAGTTTCTATGAACGAACGTTGGCATTAATGATGCGCTGAAGCGTTCACCAAACTTACGTGCAATATTCAATTGAGCTGAATAAGCCATTCGGTGAGCTTGTTTTGGATAATGTTGAACCAAAGCAATATCTTCTGAAGCCTTTTTATAGGTGTAACTCATTGTTCCTAATGCAGACAAAGTAAATGGCATTTTGTCTTTTTCTTGACGTAAGATTTTGTATTTGCCAAATCCATCAATAAGCGCATTGTAAGGGTTTCCATTACCTTTACATCTTCCCAATCCAATCATGAAGTTATCTGTAACTCCATATTCAAAAGCAATACGAATATCGGCTGAATTGTCTAGGCCAAATAAAGTTTGAGCTCCACCAAATGAACCCGCAATATCACCAAAGCGATGTTCAACTCTGAATTCTAAAACTCCTTTGCGTAAATTTTCAATTGAATGTCCGTTAATAATACGAGTTCCTTCATACGTTGCTTCGGCAAATGGAGACTCTTCTTCAACAACTTCTTCTGTTGGTTCTTCACTCGACTCTTCTGTTGGTTCCTCTTGAGAATACCCAAGAAAAGGGAAGGACAAAAGTGAAGCGAATAATAGTAGTTTTGATTTTTTCATAAATAAGTAAGAAATTTGTTAAATATTTTACATTCAAAAATAGTAAGAATTTTATTTCTATTATAAAAAATACTAAATATTTACCATGTTAAATTTATAGTTGGTGGTTTTTAGTGTGTAAAAAGTGAATTAATTTGTTTACAGCACGTGAACGGTGACTAATCTCATTTTTCTCGTTTGAATTCATTTCTGCAAATGTTTTTAGACCATTTTCAGGTACAAAAATTGGGTCATATCCGAATCCCATTTCACCACGTTTTTCAGTGATAATTTCCCCATCTACTTTTCCTTCGAATAAGAAATTCTCTCCATTTAAATTCAATGCAATAACAGTTAAAAAATAAGCACTTCGATCGTTTTTGTCACCTAGTTTTTCTAAAACTAAGTTCATGTTGTCTTCTGGGTTTCTTTGTGGTCCAGCATAACGTGCGCTATAAACTCCAGGTTCATTGTTTAAACTCGGAATAATCAAACCAGTATCATCTGCAAAACATGGAATTGACAGTTTATCTGAAAGATAATTAGCTTTTTGTAATGCATTCCCTTCAATGGTGTCGGAAGTTTCTGGAATTTCTCCTTCAAAATCAATGTCTTTTAATGAAAGTAATTCAATTCCCGCTGGAAGTATCGATTTGATCTCCTCAATTTTATGTTGGTTCGATGATGCGAAAAGTAGTTTCATTTTCTTTATATAGTTAATTTTTTATTTCCATTTCTCTAGCCACATCTGAAAACACAATAAATACCAGATTTTTACTCCGAATTCTTTCTTTCCTGAGAAAAATGCATTTTTTAGTTTTTCAATCTCGTTCCATTTAAAAAAACCTTCAGCTTCAATACGTTCTTTCGAAAGATGATAATTGACTTCCTCTTTTAAATCTGTTGCTAGCCAACTTTCAATTGGAATGGCAAAACCCATTTTAGGTCGATCCATTTCATATTTAGGAATATATTGATGAACAATTTCTTTCAACAACCATTTCTTTTCTCCATTTCTGATTTTAAAATCATCTGGAAGTTGCGCTACAAATTCAATTAAACGATGATCTAAAAATGGTTCACGGCTTTCTAAACTTGCAGCCATTGATGCGCGATCTACTTTTTGAAGAATATCATCTAATAAATAGGTCACATAATCCATCGACATGGAGTAGGTAAGAGGTGTGTTTTTTTGAAGTGGGGATGAATCGTAATATGTTTTTAGTTTTTTGAAATCTGCGATTGCTAGTTTTTTCACTTGCTCATCTGTAAATAACTCACTCAATGAAAGTAAGATGTTTTCAGAACTCGGATTTGCAAGTATCGACTTAACTTTTTCATAGCGGTGTGCGAAATTGTATTTGTTTTTTAAAACTGGAATTTTTGACGCTGGAATGACATTCATCAATCCAACTAACCCCTTTTTACCAAAATTTGGAATTCGATTTAATTTTTCGCCATATTTTAGAATCATTTCATAGCGATTGTATCCGCCAAAAACTTCATCACCCGCATCTGCACTTAAAGCCACAGTTACATGTCTTTTCGCGATTTTAGAAACTAGCATAGTCGGAATAGCGCTAGAATCCGCAAAGGGTTCGTCGTAATGAAAAGGTAATTCTTTTATTAAATCAATTGCTTCTTTAGAAGTGCATTCTGTTTCAGTATGGTCTGTCCCAAGAATTTCAGCAGTTCGTTTTGCAAAAGGGGCTTCATTCAAGCCAATATCAGGGACTCCAATTGTGAAGGTTTTTAGTCGTTCTGATCTATCTTTTTGTAATAAAGCTGTAACTGCAGCAGAATCATATCCTCCACTTAAAAAAACACCAACTGGAACATCTGAAACCATTCTATATTCGCAAGCAGAAATCAATAATTTCTCTGTTTCTTTTTTGGCTTCATCCACTGAAAGTGTCAGTTTTTCTTTGTTGTAGGCATCAAATACCGACCAATATTGAGTTGGACTCCAGTAATATGAACCTGAAGAAAGATCGATTAAAGCAAAATGTCCGGGTTCTAGTTTTTCGCAATTTTCAAATATACAATGCGGAGTTGGAACACTTCCATATTGAATAAACGCATAAACTGCTGGAGTGGAAATTTCTTTTTTGAAGCGAGGATGTTCATGAAAAGCCTTTAATTCTGATGCGAAAAGTAAAAGATCATCAGAGCGATAAATGAAAAGCGGTTTTACTCCTGCTCGGTCTCTAACAAAAAAAACTTGTTGATTGTCTTTGTTGTAAATAACAAAGGAAAACATTCCGATAAATCGACTGATGCATTCGATTCCCCATTCATGGTATGCGTGAAGAATCATCTCTGTATCAGAATTGGAAATGAAGTTGTGGCCTAAATTAACTAGTTCAGCTTTGATTTCTTGAAAATTATAGACCTCACCGTTGAATACAATTGTATATTGCATCCACGACATGGGCTGTTTTCCTAATTCACTCAATTCAAGAATCGATAATCTGCGATGACCTAGTCCAATTTGAAATCCTTCTTCTTCAACTAACTCAATTCCAAAACCATCAGGACCTCGATGTGTCAAACTATCCGTCATTGATAATAAAACGGATTCTGAACTTTGTTTGTTAAAATCGATAAAACCTGAAATTCCACACATATTTCTGAGTACTTTTAACTGAATTGTATGCGAATTTCACTAATTTCCAATTGAAATCAAATTTTTTTGGATGTTTTACTGAAACTTGTATGTGAATCTTACAGTTAAAGTTTAAAAAAGATGAATAAAATTGAGCACTATTCTTTTGAAGTTGAAAGATATAAGCAAGAATTAAAAGCGCGATTTTCAGAAAATGAAATCCTTGAATTAATTGCCTTGCAATTGAATAGAGATTGCTCAAAATCAGCTATTTCAATTGACTTTTCAGAACAGATTGATGCGAAAGCAATTCAAGAAAAATTACTAGGAATCGTTAAATCAATTTCAAATGAACAGTTTGAACAATTTGCATACATAATTGATTTACCTGAACATACACATTTTCAAGAAGCATATTTCACTGGAGATTTTGAATTAGTAGTCGATTTAATTTTATTGAGAACTATCGTTAAAGTATATTTTAGGGCAAAGTATTCGAACAAGTGAACAGTTTCGTATACGATTTTAATTAAAAGTAAAATTTATGTTGAATATGTGTAAATTTTATAGCTTTCATTCTACTTCAGCAAAATATTTGTATTAACTTTACGCACCCATTTTAGCGCAAAAACATGGATAAAATATCTTACGTCGGAAATGCAGACGTTAATGCGATTGATCATTTGTATCAATCTTATGTGAAAGACCCAGAATCTGTCGATATAGGTTGGCAGAAATTTTTTGAAGGTTTCGATTTCGCACGAACTTCTTTCGAAGATGGCGGTGTAATTCCGGAAAATTTTCAGAAAGAATTTAAGGTGTTGAATTTAATCAACGGTTATAGAACTAGAGGACATTTGTTTACAAAAACAAATCCTGTACGTGAACGTAGAAAATACGAGCCAACACTTGCAATTGAAAATTTCGGTTTAGAGTCATCTGATTTAGAATCTGTTTTTCAAGCTGGAGAACAAATCGGGATCGGAGCAGCTACGCTTTCAAACATCATCAAACATTTAGAAGAAACGTATTGCCAGTCAATAGGAATCGAATTTATGTTTATGCGTGAGCCAGAAAGATTGGATTGGTTTAGAGATAAAATTGAGTTGAAAAACCGTCCTCAGTTTGATGCTGCTCGTAAATTAAAAATTTACCAAAAATTGGTTCAAGCAGTTAGTTTTGAAGCGTTCTTGGGTAAAAAATACGTTGGTCAAAAACGTTTCTCTGTTGAAGGAGGTGAAGCTTTAATTCCTGCTTTAGACGCATTAGTTGAAAAAGGAGCTTCTCTTGGTGTTGACTATTTCGTAATGGGAATGGCACACAGAGGTCGTTTGAATACCTTGACAAATATTTTCCAAAAAAGACCTCAAGATATTTTCTCTGAGTTTGAAGGAAAGTTATTTGATTACGAAGGAGCATTTGACGGAGACGTTAAATACCATCAAGGTTATACTTCATCCATTAAAGTTGGAGACAAAGAAGTTGGTTTGACATTAGCGCCAAATCCTTCTCACCTTGAAGCGGTTGATCCAGTTGTACAAGGAATTGCTCGTGCAAAAATTGATAATATTTTTAAAGACGAATCAAAAGTTTGTCCTGTAATGATTCACGGTGATGCTGCGGTTGCAGGTCAAGGAATCGTTTATGAAGTAATCCAAATGGCATTGCTAGATGGATACCGTGCAGGAGGAACTATTCATATTGTTGTAAACAATCAAGTAGGATTTACAACAAACTATTTGGATGCACGTTCATCGACATATTGTACAGATGTTGCAAAAACTACTTTAACTCCAGTTTTCCATGTGAATGGTGACGATGTTGAAGCGGTAATTCAAACGATTGAAATTGCAATGGAATACCGTCAGAAATTTGGTCGTGATGTGTTCATCGATTTATTGTGTTACCGTAAATACGGACATAACGAAGGTGATGAGCCTAAATTCACGCAACCGAATTTGTACAATATCATTGCAAAACATCCAAATCCAAAAGAGATTTACGGCAAACAATTGTTGTCTGAATCAGTTTTGACTGATGCGAAAGCAAAAGAGGTGGAAGATGCATTCAATGATTTCTTAGAAAATGAATTTGAAACTGCACGTAAGAATGAAAAAGCAATTGTTTGGGATTTCTTAAGTGAAACTTGGAAAGGTTTCCGTCATAGTACTTTAGCTGATTTTGAATCAAGTCCTGAAACGGGTGTTAGTAAAGAGAAATTACTTGAATTAGGTCGTAAATTGGCTACTTTACCTGAAGGGAAAAAGTATTTCAGAAAAATCCAAAAAATATTTGACGATCGTTTAAATGCGATCCAATCGAATAATTTGGATTGGGGAAGTGCTGAAATGTTGGCTTATGCTACATTATTAGACGAAGGAAAACCAGTTCGAGTTTCTGGTCAAGATGTTGAACGTGGAACTTTCTCTCACCGCCATGCTGTTGTAAAAACAGAAGATACGGAAGAAGAAATCATTACACTTAATCATTTATCTGAAAAACAAGCTTCATTCTCAGTTTACAATTCATTGTTATCTGAATATGGTGTTTTAGGATTTGAATATGGTTATTCATTAGCAACTCCAAACGGATTAACGATTTGGGAAGCACAATTTGGTGACTTCTTCAATGGAGCTCAAATCATGATCGATCAATTCATCACTGCTGGTGAAGATAAATGGTCAACGCAAAGTGGTTTGACATTGCTTTTACCTCATGGTTATGAAGGTCAAGGAGCTGAACATTCATCTGCACGTATGGAACGTTTCTTACAACAATCTGCAGATGAGAATATTCAAGTAGTGAATACTTCAACTCCTGCAAATCATTTCCATTTATTACGTAGACAACTTACAAGAGAATTTAGAAAACCATTGGTTGTTTTCTCTCCGAAAATGTTGTTGCGTTACCCTGCTGCGACTTCTACATTAGAAGAAATGGCAAGTGGACGTTTCCAAGAAGTAATTGACGACAAAGATGCAAAAGTTGGAACTGTAGATACATTGGTTTTCTGTTCAGGTAAATTCTACTATGAATTGAAAGAAAAAGCTACAGAAATGGGTGTTGACAATATGGCATTTGTTCGTGTTGAACAATTGTATCCATTACCAACAAATCAAATTGATGCAATCGTAGCTAAGTACAATGCGAAGAATGTAGTTTGGGCGCAAGAAGAACCAGCTAACATGGGAGCATGGACGTTCATCGCTATGAATTTACGTCATATTCCATTCATTGGAGTTTGTCGTCCAAGTTCAGCTGCAGCTGCAGAAGGATCGAAAAAATTACACGAGAAAAGATTGAAAAACTTATTCGCAGATGTGTTTAAGTTTGCGAATGTTGAAGTTAAATAAATGACTAATCGAAGATTAGAAATAAAATAAAAGACTATGTCAGTATTAGAAATGAAAGTACCAAGTCCAGGTGAGTCGATTTCAGAAGTGGAAATCGCATCATGGTTGGTATCAGATGGAGATTACGTAGAAAAAGATCAAGCAATTGCTGAAGTTGATTCTGATAAAGCAACTTTAGAATTACCTGCTGAGCAAAGTGGAATTATTACTTTAAAAGCTGCTGAAGGTGATGTGGTAAAAGTTGGACAAGTTGTTTGTTTAATTGATACATCAGCTGCTAAACCTGCTGGTTTCGACTCCGCTCAACCAGCAGCTAAAGTTGAAGAGAAAGCCAAGCCTGTAATTGAAGCTGTTAAAGAAGAAGCAAAAACAGTTGCACCAAATCCAAATCCTGCATCTGAGAGTTATGCAAAAGGAACACCTTCACCATCAGCTGCTAAGATTATGGCTGAGAATGGAATTCCTGCTGCTAAATTAAATGGTACTGGAAAAGATGGTAGAATTACCAAAGCTGATGTAGTTTCTGCAATGGCTGCTGGTTTTTCTGCAGATGCTGCACAAGGTTGGGGTGGAACTCGTGATCAAAACCGTGAGAAAATGTCGATGTTGCGTCGTAAAATTGCAGAGCGTTTAGTTTCTGTGAAAAACGAAACAGCAATGTTAACTACTTTCAATGAAGTGGATATGCAACCAATCATGGATGTACGTGCTAAATACAAAGATTTATTTGCAAAACACCACGAAGTAAATTTAGGTTTCATGTCTTTCTTTACGAAAGCTGTAACTGAGGCGTTAAATTTATTCCCATCTGTGAATGCACAAATTGATGGTAACGAAATGATAATGCATAACTATGCGGATATTGGTATCGCTGTTTCTTCACCAAAAGGTTTGATGGTACCAGTTGTTCGCAATGCAGAACAAATGACATTAGCTGAAATTGAAAAAGAAATCAAGCGTTTGGCAATTAAAGCACGTGACGGAAAAATCACTCCAGACGATATGACTGGTGGAACTTTCACAATTACAAATGGTGGTGTTTTTGGTTCTATGTTAAGTACTCCAATCATCAATCCTCCTCAATCTGCGATTTTGGGAATGCACAATATCGTTGAACGTCCGGTTGCGATCAATGGAAAAGTGGAAATTCGTCCAATTATGTATGTTGCTTTGTCATACGATCATAGAATTATCGACGGAAAAGAATCAGTTGGTTTCTTAGTGAAAGTGAAAGAAATGTTAGAGAATCCAGAAAGAATGATTTTTGGTGGAAAAGATCCATTACAAGTATTATTAGGATTGTAATAAATATACTTTTAAGTAAATCCCGGTTTTGTTCTTCAAAATCGGGATTTTTTATTTTAATCAATTGTTATCATAGTTTAATAGTTTTATAACCTTTGTTTAAAGTCTTTTGATTATTTTTTATGGAATTTTGGTGCAAGATTTATCTATATGCTAACAAAGATCGTTACAAAAGTCTTTAATCGAGGCTTTTTAAAAATTTTACTCCGGAGTTAACATTTGTTAATGAGGAAGTTAAATTTTTTAAGTAACGATGAGTAAAGGGTTTTGCAACGGTCTTTAACAGTTAAAACTAAATTATGCAACTAATATCAATTCCAGAACCGTGTCATGAAAATTGGAATGACATGTCGATCACTGAGAAAGGAAGGTTTTGTTCTTCTTGTTCTAAAGTAGTAGTTGATTTCACAGATAGAAGTAAAGCATCCATTTTACAAGAATATTTGAATTCAGATCCGAATGGTGAGAAAATCTGCGGTGTCTTTAAAAATTCTCAGTTAGCTGAAATCAACCGTGACTTTGAATTATATACTTTTCGTTCGAAACAGAGTTTTCAAAGTGCTTTTGTATTTAGCTTAATGGTTGTTTTTGGCTTAACGCTTTTTAGTTGTACTAGCGAAGATCAAAAAAATGAATTTGAAAAGTTTCGATCTGAGGCAGTTGGAAGAATTTTGGACGATGAGAAAAGTTCAATACCAGTAGTTGAAATTAGTGAAAATGAAGTGCAATTTTTAGCTCCTATTATTGAAGAAGAAATTTCGATTGGATGTGAAGGTCCAGAGGTAGGAATTGTAAGTGTTGATAAAACACTAGATGAACTTATTGTTTACGAAAGAGAATATAGAACTATGGGTGTACCGTACGATTTAATTCAATACAATAGAGATTTTGTATTAGAAGTTATTCAACAAAGCGAAGAATTCGACGAAAAAGGAAATTTACTTCCAAATTCGTTTTCACTTTCAGCTTATCCAAATCCAACAGTTGATTTTTCACATATTGAAGTGAAAGTTCCAAAAGATGAGGTATTCAATTGGTATTTGATATCATCAGAAGGTAAATTGATTCAATCCAATCAACAATTAGAACTAAAACGAGGAACACATATCATTGATTTGGATTTGTTGGATCAGCCTCCAGGAATTTATTTTATGAATTTGCAGTCAGGGACTGTGAAAGAAACCGCTCGGATTCTTAAAAATTGATTAGATGTCTAGATGTCTAGATATCTAGACATCTGTCACTTTCTTTTAAATTTACTTGTTACATTCATAAGATAGAATGGTTTGCTTTCAGTACCTTTGCACTTCAAAAGTTGAAATATGTCTGAAAAAAGAACAGAATTATCCGATTTAGGTGAATTTGGAACCATCAATCATTTAACAAAGGCGTTTGAAAATAAAAACGAGTCAACAATTCTTGGAATTGGAGATGATGCTGCCGTTATCGAAAAAAATGAAGAGTTCTATACCTTGGTTTCAACGGATTATTTGTTGGAAGGTGTTCATTTCAATTTGGCCTATGTTCCGTTTAAGCATCTGGGATATAAGGCTGTTGCGGTGAACGTTTCAGATATTTGTGCAATGAATGGAACATGTGAACAAATTACTGTATCACTTGGCGTTTCAAATCGTTTTCCTTTGGAAGCTTTGGAAGAATTGTATGAAGGGATCAAAATAGCTTGTGAAACATATAAAGTTGATTTAGTTGGAGGTGACACAACATCTTCGGTACATGGATTAACACTTTCAATCACAGCTATTGGAAAAGTTGAAAAATCAAAAATCACTTATCGATCTGGAGCTAAAGCAAATGATTTAATTGTTGTTACAGGAGATTTAGGTGGAGCATATATGGGACTTCAAGTGTTAGAACGTGAACGTAACGTGTTTGAAACGAATCCAAATATCCAACCTGATTTAGATGGGAAAGATTATATTATTCAACGTCAATTGAAACCAGATGCACGGGTTGATGTAATTCAATTTTTAAAAGAATTAGATGTGATTCCAACTTCAATGATTGATATTTCTGATGGTTTGGCTTCTGAAGTTTTACATATTTGTCAAGCAAGCAAGGTGAATGCAATGGTTTACAACCAAAAAATCCCGATTGATACCTTAACTTCAACTACTGCAATTGATTTTAATTTAGACCCTTCAACTGCGGCATTGAACGGAGGAGAAGATTATGAATTGCTATTTACAATTGATCAAGCTGACTTCGAGAAAATAAAAGGAAATCCTCACATGACAGTTGTGGGTTATATTACAGAAGAAGGTGCTGGAAATTATTTAGTGGATTCAAATGAATCTGTTATTCCTTTAAAGGCACAAGGCTGGAATCATTTAGCTTAAAAAGTTAAAAGAAAAAATATAGAAAACAAAAAAGGCTGAAATTAATTTCAGCCTTTTTTTTATGAATATAATTCAATTAGTTTTTATCTTTTTTTCTAAGAGGATCTGTGATATCATCTTCAATAACGATTGGATTTCCATCATCATCTAGAGTTACAGGTAAGCCTGTAATTGGGTCAATATATGTATCTCCTGCTTGTGTGCCTCTTTTCTCCATCGGGAAAGAGTTTCCTGAATTTGGTTTAATCTCTTCTTTTTGACAAGAAGCAATTCCAACTAGGATAAACACAAAAATTATTAACTTTTTCATTTTAATAAATATTCTTAAAAACAAATATACGAAATTAGAAATTAAAAATCCAAATTTTCATAAGGAATTTTTATTAAAACCCTCGTTCCTTTGATTGAACGGTCATTATTCTCCATTTGGAACGGCCCAATCAACTCATAGTCTTTCTTTAAAATTGTGCGAATCAGCTCAATACGATGACTTGTGATTTCCATTCCGCGTGATATATGATCTCCTTCAATTCCCGATTTCTTGGTTTTACTTTCATCTATTCCAATACCATTATCATCCACAATGATTTCAAGTTGTTCGCCAACAATACGAATTTCAACTAAAATTTCACCAATTTTTTCCTCATTTGGTAAAATACCGTGAATAATTGCGTTTTCAACAAAAGGTTGTAACAACATTGCTGGAACTTTAACGTGTTCAATTTCAATGTCATTGGTTCTTATTTCATAATTAAATTTATCTTTAAATCGTATCGATTCCAGTGAAAGATATAATTCTAAACGTTCTAATTCTTCATTCAAGAAAACCATGTTGTTCGTTTCAGTAGCAGAATCAAGGTTCTTGCGAATCAATTTTGCAAAACTAGATAAGTAACGAGTTGCAGAAAGTTTATCTTGTGTCATGATGAAATATTGAATCGAATTCAAAGCATTGAAGATGAAATGGCGATTCATACTTGCATTTAACGACTGTTGTTCGAGTGTAATTAAACGCGATTCATTGATCAGTTTTTCTTTTTCAGCTTTTTCTTTTACACGACGAAGTGACATTCTGAAATAATAGCGAATACTTAAAAATAGTAAAATCAAGCAAGACAAAATAAACCACCATGTTTGCCAGAAAGGAGAGCGAATTATGATTGGTAAATCTACTGTGTCAGAATAAATACCACCTAATGTAACAGCTTGAATTTTTAACTTATATTCTCCTGGAGGTAGATTGGTGAGTTGAATAGAATTGCTACTTGAAAGTGGTGTCCATGTTGAATTTAAACCTTCCAATAAGTAGTGATACCGAATACTTTTAGTTTCCTCCAAATACAAGGCATCTAAAAGAATACTAATTGTGTTTTTAGAATAAGGAAGATTCAAAGCTGTTGTGTTTTTTCTTAAAAGCGATTCACTTTCTTCTTCTGAAATTGCTTCGTAATTGATTTGAAGCTCTGTTATAGATAACTTAGGACGAACAGGTGAAACAATCTGAAAACCGTTAATATCTATTCTCACTAAGCCTTCTGCTGTTCCAAACCATAGAAATTTATTATCAAAATAAGATGAATTTATATTTGATTCCAAATTCAATAATCCATTAGAAATTCCGATGTGATTGACTAAAATCGGTTTATCTTTTTCTTCTGTTAAGTAAATATACAAACCATCATTCGTGCCAATATAGACAAATTCTTCAATGGGTTCTATGAAATTGATAAAACGTGCTCCATTGCCAATATTTGATACTAATTCAGTATAATTAATTCCATTAAATAAATAAATCCCATCCTCAGTTCCTATCCAAAGTCTTCCAAATTTATCAAGTGAAAGTGAAGCAACATAGGAATTAAATGCTTTTTCTAATTTGAACTTTCTGTTTTTTAAATGAATTGAAAATAATCCTTTTGTAGTTGCTAGATATATTTTTTCATTATAACATTCTACATCTCGAATGATTCCAAGTTTTTCTTCAATATTCTTAATGAAAGTAATTTCTTCTATTTTTCCAGACGCATTTATCAGTGCCATTTTATTTTCAGAAGCTACAAATAATTGATTCGAATTAATTTTTCGAACCACACGTGTGGAGGAGTTTTTACCTGAAATTGGATGTAAAGTATGTTTGTTTTTTGCATCTAATTGAATTAAACCTTGATCTGTTCCTAACCAAAAGGATTTTCCAAAGTCTTCAATCTGCCAAATAATAGTTGCACCAACATCAATTGCTTTTGTGCTACCATTTTTAGACATTTCAAATAATCCTAAATCGTATGTTCCAATCAAATGTGAAGAATTATTCTTTTGACAAATTGAAACAACTAAGTCACTTGAAAAACCATTTTTTTGCGTGTAATTTAATATTTGTTTATTTCCAATTTTTATCAAACCTTTTCCCTCACTTCCAAGCCAGATATTATTTTCATTGTCTTGAAAAATACAATTAATGGTAGAACTAGGAATACCACTTTCATTTGTGATTTGTTCAATTTTGTTTTGAGAATACCGAATCAAACCATTGTCAGAAGCTAACCATGTATTTTTTTCTCGATCAACAATTAAATCCATTAAATAAGGAGCCTCAATATGTAAGTTAATAGTTGTAAATGAACTTAATTTATTACTTTGAAAATAACCATTGTTAAATGTTGTGATGTGGATTTTATCATTGTAAACAGCACATTTAGATATGCTTACGCTTTCGAAAGTTGTAATTTTCCGAATCTTTTTTAAATCTTTTGAAGCGTATAATCCATCTCGAGTACCAATGATTAATTCATTTTTGAAAATACACAATGATCTAACAGTTTGCGCATTATCATTTGGTAGGGGATGAGAAATTAATTTGTTATTTACATATGAATAAATTCCACCACCTTCAACAGCTACAATTAACTTATCATTGAAGAAAACAAAATCAGTGACAGCAAAAGTTGAATGCTTTTTGTGAAGTTGTTTTGCAAAGGCTTTGTTATTACGAATAATACTGAATCCGCCCTCATGTCCGACATAAACGGAATTCTTATACGAAAAAACCTTACTTACTCTATTTTTAAAAAGTCCTTTTTCATTAGGAAAAGGAATGAACTCATTTCCATTAAATTTCGCAAGTCCAGCTAAAGTGCCGACCCATAAATACCCTTGATCATCTTGTGCAATTGATTGAACCTGTGATTGGGGAAGTCCAACATCATTCGAATAAGATATAAACGAGAATTGTTGCGCTTTTACAGAAAACGTTAAACCAAGAATTAAAAAAAAGAGTACAGCAATTTTCAAATCAAGAGTCTTTTAAAAACTTTACAAATTCTGAAACCCGATTTCGAGCTACAGGAATTTTTAATCCATTTTTCAAAACTGCAAAATATCCGTCTTCATTGATGTATTCAGCCAAACATCCCATGTGAATAATATGTGATTTGTGTACACGGAAAAACTTTGCTGGATTTAAAATGTTTTCGTAAATTTTTAAAGTGCGTGTATCCAAATAGCGCGTTCCATCTTGGAAGTAAATTGTTGTACAGTTTCCACTTGCTTCAAGGTGAACGATTGTGTCATCTTCCACAATTTTTAATCCTTTAGTATGACTAATTGCAATGCGATTATTTGGTTTATTACGTAGTAATTGATCGGATAAATTTCTTAAACTTCTGAAGTAAGTAACGTAGTTCTCTGGATCTTCTTTGAACATGTTTTTCGCATCGATTAACTTTTCAGTAGCGTTTCTTAAGTCATCAATATCGATTGGTTTCAACAAGAAATAAACAGCACTTGCGTTGAATGCACGAACAGCATAATCTTTAAAAGCAGTTACGAAAACAACTAAAAAGTTTTTCTCTTCTACTTCATCTAACAATTCAAATCCTTCAGCACCGCTTGGCATTCTGATATCTAAGAAAACGACATCTGGTTTTGAACTTGCAATTAACAATTTCGCTTGTTCTTTCCCACTTGCTTCTCCAATTACTTCAATTTCTGGGCAAAATTCGTCAATCATCATGACTAAATTTTTTCTTGCATATTCTTCGTCATCAACGATCAATGCTCTTAATCTGCTTGGTTCCATAAGTGTTGTTTTATTGGTTTTTTCGAATATAGTTTTATTTTTTTTTCTAAGCTTTCAATTTCTTACCGTTTAATCAATCAAAAGTTTGTTTAAAGCTTAAAACAATCTGTTTACTCAATTAATGATACTGTAGAAATGATTTTTTCTAGTGCTTCAATTGCCTCTTTAGGAGCTTCAACATGACTCATATGAGCAACATTTCCGATTTCGATCAGCTGAATATTTAACATCTCACAGCATTCACGCATTTTATCGATTGGAATTAATGCATCAAATTCGCCTTGTATGACTGTAATTTTTGTAGGATAATGCACAAATAAATTGAGGTAATTATTTCTGTTTTTCATAGCAATTGCAGACCATGCTATCCCAATTGAACTCATCCCATTTGCCATTTGAATGTATTCGTTCACATATTCATTTGATCTATTTTCAGCTTTGAAGAGCATCGGAATCGCTTCAGAAATGAAAAATGACTTCTTTGTTTGAACAAACTTCGCCACACGTTCACGATCAATTTTCTTTTCAGCGCTATCTTCCCATGGATGCGAATGGAACAAAATAACTTTTTTGAATAAATCTGGTGCAAGTGACAATAATTCCAAACCAAGATATCCACCCAATGAGTGTCCAACTAGAATTGTTTCTTTTTCTTCAAACAAGTGAATCAATTTCAATAATTCCTCAGCATGAAAAGCTAAACTTTCTGGAATTGGTTTCTTTTGTATTGGACTTTTACCATGTCCATATAAATCAATACAAATGCAATCATACTCACTAAAAGCAGGTAAGATTTCATTCCACATGGAGGAATTCTCCATATAGCCATGAAGGAAAATGATTCTTTTTCCAGTTTCTAAACCAGTTCGGGTATGTGATAATTTCATAGTTTGAGGACGGCTTACTTTTGATTCATCAAAGCTTCAATTTCATCTGCTTCGATTGGAATGTTTTTCATCAAATTAAATGGTTCACCTGATTTTTGAACTACCAAATCATCTTCAAGACGAATTCCTAAGTTTTCTTCAGGAATATAAATTCCAGGTTCACAAGTGAAGACCATGTTTTCTTTTATTGGTTCCCAAAAGATTCCAACATCATGTGTGTCCAAACCTAAAAAGTGTGAAGTTCCATGCATGAAATACTTTTTATATGCTGGCCATTCTGGATTTTGATTTTTAATATCTGTTTGATCGATTAATTTCAAGCCTAACAACTCACTTTCCATCAATTTCCCTACTTCTTTATGGTATTCACCAATTAAAGTACCAGGTATGAGCATTTTTTGCGCGGCATTTTTAACACGTAAAACAGCATTGTAAACTGCTTTTTGTCTTTCAGTAAATTTTCCTCCAATTGGAATACAACGTGTTAAATCAGAAGAATAGTTTGCGTATTCAGCACCAACATCTAACAATAAAACTTCACCGTCTTTACACTGTGTATTGTTTTCAATATAATGCAAGATACACGCGTTTCCACCTGTTGCAACAATTGGAGTGTATGCGAATCCTTTTGAACGATTGCGTAGAAACTCATGAGCTAATTCAGCTTCGATTTCATATTCCCAAACACCAGGTTTGATAAATGAAAGTAAACGACGAACACCTTTTTCAGTGATGTTACAAGCTGTTTGCATCAAATCTAACTCGATTTGTTCTTTAACAGAACGCAAACGATGAATAATAGGAGCACTTTTATGTACTTGGTGTGCAGGATATTTTTTCAACGTAGCAGCGATGAAACGATCTTCACGTGTTTCAACGGTTGTATCTGCACGTAAATGTTCATTTGTGTTTAAATAGATTCCTTTTGCTTCCGCCATTAATTGATTGAAAATTGTATCGAATTGCTGCAACCAATAAACAGTTTTTATCCCAGCAGTTTCGAATGCAGCTGCTTTGTCTAGTTTTGGTCCTTCCCAAACTTTGATGTGATCATTTGTTTCTTTCAAGAAAAGAATTTCACGATGTGCTTCATTCACACAATCTGGGAATAAAACTAAAATGGATTCTTCTTGATCAACTCCAGAGAGGTAAAAAATATCGCGGTGTTGTTGGAAAGGCATTGTTGCATCAGCAGAAATGGGGAAAATATCATTTGAATTAAAAACAGCAAGCGTGTTTTTCTCCATTTGAGCAATAAACTTCTGACGATTTTTTATGTAAAGTGATTTATCGATTCTTTCGTATTTCATTTCCTTGGTTTTTGTGGCGTGAATATACAAAATAGATTGAAATAATGACTGTTTTATTAAGGTTTATTCACGGTTTTACAAAAAAAACTACCCAACATCAAATACGACAAACGTAATTAAGAAGGATAGTTCTCGCGCTAAACTCGTCTATATTCAACTTTACTTGATTAATAACCTCAGTTCGATTATAAATTCTTATCAGATCGCCTATAAATGCTCAGATTTGAGGCGAAAACATGATGGATTGGCGAGCCAATTCGAATGTTTTTAACGAAAAAGATGAGATTTTATAGGTGAAAACACTTTTT
>JBKDZA010000142.1:0-29727 GCA_046308455.1 Fluviicola sp. | reverse complement strand
TTGTCCAGTTGTGATTCCGTGGTGAATTGCATTCCATCCAAAACGGATTTTATTGCGTGTATTTGGGTAATAATAAAACTCTTGTTTCAAGTTGAAATCCTGAATTCTTGATTTTACTTTAAATTCAATATCGCCCACATCAATTTTAAATTGATAATCAAATGTTGAATAAATGAACGAGGTATTTAAGAATAACTTTTCATTGATGATTCTATTCCAACGCATGGTTCCCGTAATATTACCCCAATCGATACCGAAAGATGTTCCAAGACCTAACACATCTCTACCAAAATATCCTGAAATGAATAAGCGGTCTTTTTTAGAAAGACGGTAATTTACTTTTGCATTTAAATCGTAGAAATACAATTTATTTTCTTTGAATCGATCTGTTAGTTTTAAAAACAAATCGGCATATGTTCTACGTCCAGTAATTAAAAACGCACCTTTATCTTTTACAATTGGTCCTTCCACATTCAATTTCGAGGAAATTAAACCTAAACCTCCAGATACGCTGTATTTTTTTGTACTACCTTCATTCATGTGGATATCCAAAACAGAAGAAAGTCGTCCACCGTATTGAGCGGGTTGATTTCCTTTGTATAACACAGCATCTTTTACAGCGTCTGAATTAAAAGTTGAAAAGAAACCTAGTAAATGGGACGCATTGTAAACTGGTGCTTCATCCAATAAAATTAAGTTTTGGTCAGCACCACCACCACGTACATAAAAACCTGAACTTCCTTCACCTGCATTTTTCACACCTGGAAGTAATTGCATTGTTTTTATAATATCTTTTTCTCCAAAAATTACAGGGATTTTAGCGATTTCCTTTGGATCTAGACGTTCAACTCCCATGATTGGATCTTTGATATTTTGATCTGGACGTTCTGCTTTGATGACAACTTCTTCGATTTCTTTTGATTTAGAAGTGGGTGTTAACTCGTAATCTTTTGAAAAATTTGCAGTTAGATTTACTTCTTCAACGATATCCGTGAATTCTGGAGATGAGATGACAAAAGTGTACGTTCCTGCTTCAAGTGTGATAGAGAAAAACCCGTATTCGTTTGTTGTACCTCCGAGGTTTTGACCTTTAACTTTTACCATTGCTCCGATGAGTTCTTCTCCTGTTTCGCCGTCTTTTAAAGTCCCAGAAAACGTAAATTTATTCTGAGCAAAAAGAGAAAATGAACAAAAAAGGAATGCTATAAAAATGATTTTTTGCATGCTGTTTTATTAATATTGTACAAATGTAGACAGTTGAAACCGTAAAAAAGTTACAATTTATGTTAAAGAAACAATAAATCTGATGAACGGTATTTTGTGTTTTCAACTCAGATTCGATTTTTCAAACAGAAAACACTATCTTCGCATTCAAGTTCAAAAAAGAGCAATGAAATACGCAAAAACAGAGATCACAAGTAACGATTTAGTATCAGACAATCCGATCCACCAACGTCTATTATTCCCTTACGAAACGTGTAAAACACTTTTAAAAGGAAAAGTATTGGAATTGGGATGTGGAATTGGTCGTGGAACAGCAAGTTTAATTGAAAATGCTGAACACTATACTGGATTAGACAAAAACGAAACGTGTATCGCTGAGTTAACAGAACGTTATCCGCAACACGACTTCAAAATTGTTGACTTACCTGACTTATCTGTTTTCGAAGATAATACATTTGACTTCGCGGTAACTTTTCAAGTAATAGAGCACATCAAAAATGATTCAAAGTTCTTGGCTGAAATTCACCGTGTATTGAAGCCAGGAGGAAAATTGATTTTGACAACTTGTAACCGTAAAAGTTCACTTTCTAGAAATCCTTGGCATGAACGTGAATACACATCCGTTCAATTGCGCGATTTGATGAAGAAATACTTCCCAGAATTGTCTTTACAAGGAGTTCATGGAAACGAGAAAGTAACGGAATACATGAAACGCAACAAAGCTTCTGTTGACAAAGCCATGCGCTTCGACATCTTCAAAATGCAATGGTGGTTACCAAACTGGATCTTACGTAAACCCTACGAATACATGAACCGTCGTAACCGCGAAAAATTAGCAGATCAAGGTGACGAATTAACGCGTTCTATCTTATGGACGGATCATTACTTATCGGATTCGATTGATGATTGCTTGGATTTTTACTATATCGGAACGAAGTAATTTTTCTAAATATTTTAAACTGATTATTAATAATTGAATTTCGAATTTCGGATGGCGAATTACGGAGTGGTTTAACTAAAAGATGGAGTTTCGAGTTCCACAGCAAACTATTTATTCTGAATTTTAATTTATACAGACACTCAGATTTTTTGATGTTAAAACAACAAAATCACTCCGATAGAATGCACTGATTCTTTTGATTTCGAAGATTTAATTTATCTACAATCCTTTGTGATCTTCGTGTTCGTTGTGGTTAATTTCTTTTTGTTAAATGAAAAACTACCCAAAATAGAAAAGGAGCTGTAAAACAACTCCTTTAATGGTTTTCGGATTAGCTGCGCCGCTCCAACGGGGTAAATTTAATGAAATCTTTTAGAAAGCAAAAAAACAGTTTAAAATTATCGTTTATTGCTCATTATTCAGTTTTAAAATTAGTTTTTGGCGCTCGATTTCATCCTCTAACTCTTTTTCACTTGGCAAGTAATCCATGTATTTGGCTGTAAAAAGTTGTTTGTTGTCTGCTAAAACAGAATATTTTACAATGGTTTTATCAGTTTCAGTGCAAAGTAAAATACCAATAGTAGAATTAAGTTGTGCTTCTTTATTTGACACGCTCATAACTAATTGAAAATGCGACCAGCTTAATTTGGTAGACAGTGTCTGCCAAATTGAGAAATCGTTAAAAGTCAAGTAATATTTCCGTGCATCTTCATTGTTTACCCTTAAAATTCTCAGAAAATGTGACCCTGTTAATTGTGCGGACAGTGTTCGCACAATTGTAAAATCTTCAAAATACAAATAAAATTGACGAATTTCCCAAAGGGTTCTAGGACTAAATCCTTTACCGAACTCTTTCGTTAATTCATGAGAAGCAATTTTAATAACTTCTTTACCATAGTCTGCACGCTCTTTTCCATTTTGCTCTTCTAAAACTATTTTCTCACCTATTTTCCAATAAGCTTCCACCATAACTGAATTAATAGCAGCGTATGTTTATTGTCGCGCTTTCGCTAATATTTGCTTTATTTCTTGGATGTATTGCATTTTCATCAATTTTATCTCTTTAACAAAATCACATTGTAATTCTTATAATTGAATCTATCATAACTTATTCAAAATATGATGAAAGAGAGTTCATCGTATTTCTAAATTTAGAATGTAAAGTTCTAAAGAAATTTCAGTAACTAAGTTAGTTTATAAATTCTGAAAATTGAAGTGAAAATTAATTTTTTAGTGAAATAATTAATTCAAAGTTAAAAGTGAATAAACTCATTTATCTGAAATAGTTTTAAACTCAAAATCGCTTTATTAACAAGTTGATTGAACTCTTCATCATTACTTCTGATTCGGTTATAGACTTTGATTTCTGGAACACATAAATAGATAACTCCGATTGAATCAAGGACAAGTTTTCTGCGTTTTCTATACCCTAATGCATACTGACTATTCCCATAGATAAAAAGTTCGTGCTTCTTTGAATTGTAGAAAAAAGTTTTCTTTTCGTATAGACTATCTGTCCATAAAACTTTAACATTTCCTCCAATTGCAAAATCAGTAGAAATTCGTCTTCCTTTACTCGTCTCAAGCCAATAAACGGTTTTCTCAGTCTTTGATGTTTTAATCGAAGGCCTATCCTTACAACTTGTTAAAAGAAGAAAGCTCAATAGAATATAGGAAAGTAATTTCAAGAACTGAAATTAATTCATCTCACCCTTCATCTTTTCTGCATTCTCGGCCATTTTCAACGCATCGATCATTTCTTGGATGTCGCCGTTCATGAAAGGACCCAAATTGTACATCGTTTTATTGATGCGGTGGTCTGTGATACGACCTTGCGGATAATTGTATGTACGGATTTTTGCAGAACGGTCACCTGTTGAAACTAAGGTTTTACGCTGAGCGGCACGTTCGTTGTGGATACGATCTAATTCGGCTTGGTATAAACGTGAACGTAAAACGGAAATCGCTTGTTCCAAGTTTTTGTGCTGTGAACGTCCATCTTGACATTCAACAACAACTCCAGTTGGGATGTGAGTTAAACGAATTGCCGACTCTGTTTTGTTAATGTGCTGTCCACCCGCTCCAGATGCTCTAAAAGTATCTTTGCGGACATCGTTCATGTCGAGTTCGAAATCCACTTCTTCTGCTTCAGGAAGCACCGCAACAGTGATTGCTGAAGTATGCACACGCCCTTGAGATTCTGTTTCTGGTACACGTTGAACACGGTGCACTCCCGATTCGAATTTCAACATTCCATAAATTCCGGCACCTTCAATGCTCATCGAAATCTCTTTGTAGCCTTTTACTGTTCCTTCAGATGAGTTGATGATTTCATATTTCCAACCAACCTCTTTAAAAAACATGGTGTACATTCGGAAACAATCTTCCACGAAAATACATGCTTCGTCTCCACCGGTTCCAGCACGTAACTCAAGAATTGCATTTTTATCGTCTTCAGGATCTTTCGGAATCAATAAAACTTTGATTGCTTCTTCTAAATCTGGACGTTTATTTTCTAATTCATCGATTTCCATCTTTGCCATTTCGCGCATTTCAGGATCCGTTTCGATTTCTAATAATTCTTTTGCACTCTTTAAATTATCGAGTACGTGTTTATAATTTTTGTATGCAGTATCAATTTCCTCTAAATCGCGGTATTCTTTATTCAATCTCACATAGCGATCCATGTCTGAAATGATTTCAGGGTCAGTGATCATCTTACCTACTTCGATAAAACGAAAATGAATGGCTTCTAATTTATTGAGTAAATCTTGCATGTTAATTTTATAATTGTTTTCGACTTTCTTATATCGCGAACTAAGTTTTTAATGTTTATTAGCTGAAAGAATATTGCTTCTATGAATTGTAATCTAGTAAATAAATTCTCCGTTTTCAGCAGAGATTGTTACTTGTTTGCCTTCAAAAGCTTCAACACGACCAATAATTTGTGCTTCGATTCCAAAAGATTTAGAAATCTCAATAATAGATTGAGCAGTTTCTTCAGAAGTATAAATTTCCATACGGTGTCCCATGTTGAACACTTTGTACATTTCCTTCCAATCCGTTCCTGATTCTTCTTGTATCATTTTGAATAATGGTGGAACTGGGAATAAATTATCTTTGATCACATGAACGTTTTCAACGAAGTGTAAGACCTTCGTTTGTGCGCCGCCAGAACAATGTACCATTCCATTGATTTCAGAACGGTGTTGGTCTAATATAGCTTTGATAACTGGTGCATAAGTTCTCGTTGGAGACAAAACTAATTTCCCTGCATCTAAACTTACCCCATCAATTGTATCCGTCAGGTTTTTAGTACCTGAATACACTAAATCACTTGGAACTGCAGCATCGAAACTTTCAGGATATTTTTGAGCCAACGTTTTATTAAACACATCGTGACGTGCTGAAGTTAGACCATTCGATCCCATTCCGCCGTTGTATTCAGTTTCGTAAGTTGCTTGACCGAAAGAGGCCAATCCAACTACTACATTTCCAGCTTTAATGTTGTGATTCGAAATCACATCCGAACGTTTCATGCGACAAACAACTGTTGAATCAACTATAATTGTACGAACTAAGTCGCCAACATCAGCAGTTTCACCACCAGTTGAGTGAATTCCGATTCCTTGATTGCGCAACGTTTCCAATAATTCTTCAGTTCCATTGATGATCGCAGCAATTACTTCGCCAGTAATCAAGTTTTTATTACGTCCGATTGTAGAAGAAAGTAAAATGTTTTCCGTAGCTCCGACACACAATAAATCATCGATATTCATGATCAAAGCATCTTGAGCGATTCCTTTCCAAACAGAGATATCGCTTGTTTCTTTCCAATACATGTATGCAAGTGAAGACTTTGTACCAGCTCCATCTGCGTGCATGACGATACAATATTCAGGGTCATTCGTTAAATAATCAGGTACGATTTTACAAAATGCTTGAGGGAATAAACCTTTGTCCACGTTTTTAATCGCATTGTGCACTTCTTCTTTCCCAGCACTAACACCACGTAAATTGTATCGAATATCAGACATAATAAAATTTGAGTTTGCAAAGTTAAGCAATTCCTTTTTGCTAAGCTTCACTAAAATTGATTTAATGTAACTATAGTGGTATAAAACAAAAAAGGCCTTTCTTTCGAAAGACCTTTTTAATTATGTTGTTACTTCTTTGGAGGAAGTGGTTTTCCTGTTTTCAAATCTCTGAAAATTGTGTATTCAGGAAGTGCTGCTGGAGTTTTTGCAGCATCGAAATCAGTAAGTGTAATAATTTTACCTTCTGTACGACGATTGTACTGCATCAACATTTCGTATTTACGTTTATCCGCTTTGAATTGATTGATGTAGGCTTCAGTTAACACAACTGCTTGACCTAATAGGTTTCCATTTTCATCTTTTTGTTGACGTTCAGTATAAACACCATTATGTAAGAAAATTGTACGTGGTTCCATTTCACCTTTTCCAACTGGAACGATACGACGAGGATCAACACCTTTTTCTTTCACTAAGTATTCGTAACAAGCTTTTGCACGGTTATCAGATAGAATTCTGTTGAATTCGTTGTTTCCACGTGGATCGGTATGAGAACTTAACTCAAGAATCAATCCAGGGTATTCTTCTAATAAATTGTACACGAATAACAATGAATCTTTAGAATTGATAGAAGAGTCAACTAACAAATCCCATTTACCCAATGCGTAACGTACTTCAGGAAGACGAATTGGTTTGATTGGGAATAATCCCATATCCACAACGAAATCTTGATTTTCTTTTAATCCGATAGTTGTGATTTTTTGACCTAAAGTATCTTCATAGAAACCTTTTTTAGAGATCATGATTTTGTATGTCGATTCTTCGTTAATAAAGCGCTCACCTTTTCCGTTTTTGTCCCAGAAAATTGAACCATCTTTATTAGTAACTCCTTCGAATTTAACTTTGTTAGGACCTGTAACAATAACTTTTGCTCCATCAATTCTAGTTTGACGTGTTTTGTCAGACAAATCGAATACATTCACTTTTAAAGAGAATAAGTTTGGAGGAAGTTCATACATCCAAATATCAGGACGGAATTGATCTTCACCAGCCCCACCTTTACGTTCTGACGTGAAATAACCTTTACGATCTGTTACTTGTAACATTGCATAGTCATTGAATTCACAGTTAATTGGTGAACCGTAGTTTGTAGGATTTTCCCATTTATTTTCTTCACCGATACGATCAGCGTGGTACATATCCAAACCACCCATTCCTGGAAGACCATTTGAAGCATAAATTAATTCATTGTTCAAACCGAAAGTTGGGAATAATTCATCACCTGCAGTATTGATACCTGAGCCCATATTCACTGGAGAAGTCCAAGAGTCAGATTTTTTATCGTAAGTAGTATACCATAAATCTCTACCTCCAAATCCACCTGGCATATCAGAAGCAAAAATCAAGAATTTTCCATCATCTGTTACACAAGGATGTCCAACTGAGATTGTATCATTTGATTTTAAGTTCATTTTCTTTGGAGCTTCCCATTTTTTTGAACCCATTTCTGAAATGTAGATATCACAACCTAAGTTGTTTTTCTTTACATTAGGACAACGTGTAAAAAACATTGTTTTCCCTCTGCTATCGATACATAAAGTACCTTCATTGTCTTCTGTATTGATTGAATCTCCATCAATTGGAATTATGTTAGAAACGTTTCCATTCTTATCTAACTCAGCAACAAAGATATCCATGTATTTTTCACATGTACGTGGATCGTCATCACTACCAGTTGATTCACCTCTTGAAGAAGAGAATGCTAATTGTTTTTGTTTTTTATCAGCAAAAGCAGGAGCCATTTCGAATCCTTCTTTGTTAACTTGAGTAACATTTGTAATGGTGTGACGTGTTCTAGCTTCTTTGTAATTATCATACTCATCACAAGAACGTAAAGCAATTGCAGCTTTTTCGTCAGAAGGCACTAACGTAGCATATTTTTGAAATTGTTCTTTCGCCAATTTAAAATCAGCCATTTGACGCAACATCTCTCCGTTGTAATAATACACCATCGGTTCTGTTTCATAGTACTTTAGCAAAATAGCTTTTTCATACCAATCGTGCGCTTCTTTAAAATTCTCTATATGCCTGTAACTTTCTGCAGTTTTAAATGCCATATCACCTTTCACTTTCAAGGCACCAGATCCTTTTCGAGAAATTTTAGAATAAGCTAATTCACATCTAGAAATAGCTTCACAGTAGTTTTCACTTGCATATTTCTTATTTGCATCTTTGATATACTTCGACTGAGCAGTAGCAGCAACCGAAAATCCTAACAATCCTGCAACAAGGGCTAAAGACTTCAAATTCATAAACATTTCAATAACTTAGTTAGTGTGCGAACAAAGGAGCTCTAATCAAAAAATGAACTTCACTCTTCTATTCGGAATTGCCGAAATTAACGTATTTTTTTTAATTATGGTTACAAAAAGTTCAAAAAAAGTTCAATTTGTTTGATTTATATGAATTTAGGAATCCGTGTATCGCTCCCATTTATTCAATAATTCACTAAATCCATTTGGCAGTTCCGAATCAAACTGCATCCATTCTTTTGTTACTGGATGCGTAAATCCAAGAGTCTTTGCATGTAAAGCTTGACCATCAATTAAATCAAAACAATTTTCTATAAAATGCTTGTACGAACCACTAATTGTACCTTTAGAAATCCTATCTCCGCCATATTCTAAGTCGTGAAACAAGGGATGTCCTAACCACTTTAAATGTGTTCGGATTTGATGCGTTCTACCTGTTTCCAATTTACATTCAACCAATGTAACCAAGCGGAATTTTTTTAGAATCTTCACGTGTGTAACTGCGTGTTTACCATAGTCTCCCTCTGGAAAAACGGCCATCACTTTTCGATTGTGAAGCGATCTTCCTAAATTTCCTTCAATACGAATATCTTCTTCTAAATCGCCCCAAACCAAGGCATGGTACCTTCTTTCTGTTGTACGATCATGAAATTGTTTCGCTAAATGCACCAAGGCATCTTCCGTTTTCGCAACGACCATTAAACCTGTTGTATGCTTATCCAATCGATGAACTAAACCTGGTCTACCATAATAATGTTCGATTCTTTTTGGCAAGTTCTCAAAATGATACACGAGCGCATTCACCAATGTTCCCGTATAATTTCCATATCCAGGATGCACAACAATATTTGAAGGTTTATTTAAAACAATCAAAGAATCATCTTCGTACACAATGTCAAGTGGAATATCTTGAGGAATTAACTCAATTTCACGCACAGGATATGGCAAGACAATACTTACCTCATCTTTTGGTTTTACTTTGTAATTTGGTTTAACTGCGACCGAATTAACTACCACATTTCCGTTTCGTGCAGCTACTTGGATTTTATTTCGAGAAGTATTTGGCATTCGATCCAATAGGAATTTATCGATACGAACAATCTCTTGTCCTGGATCAGCTACAAATCGGTAATGTTCAAATAATTCTTCTTCTTGCTCAAATTCTGAGTTTTGTTCTTCTTGCATTTCTTATCGAACAATTCGTTGAACAGCTGATTCATATCCATTTGGAACTATCATGTAGATTCCACTTGGCAAATCGCTTAAGTTTACTTGGTATTCGTTTTCTTTTAATGAGTATAAGTGTTGACCTAACAATGAATAAATTTCAGCTCCTTTGTATTCTTGCGTTGAATTCCATTTAATATTCACCATTCCAGAAGTTGGATTCGGGTAAACACTGTAATCTACGATTTCTCTTGTTTCTCTAACTGAAAGATCAAAATTTGATTGTGTCGAATACATTGGACGAATCATTGGAGTTCCACTAATTGTAGAAGTTGCCCATGTTAATCCACCATTTAAACTGTATCTTACTTGAGATTTATTGTCATTATTTTTATCAAAACCAACATTCAAACGATCTGAATCAATTTGTCTGAAACCAACATAATAAGGTGCATCTGGTACAAAAAGACTTGAATCGTCGAAGAAATAAGTGAAGAATCCATTTTGTTCACCTGTGTAAACTGGAGTCCTTGGATAGAAAAACTCATCTTCATACAACACATTTCCTGGTTGACCTGCATTGTCCGCCCAAACTGTCAATAAAAACAATTTATCGGAAACGTCATTTACTGTAGGCACAAAGTGGAATTGAACTCCAAGTAAAGTATCTGCTTCGTATGGAACAAAGCGCATCGCTAAACGTGCTTGTGCAGCCGTTAAACCATAAGCAGCTTCAGCAGAACCATCATCGTAAGCATACACATCTTTAAAAACTTGCTGTGTAATTGATGAATCGTTCATTTGTAAGTTTGAGAAAGGTGCAGTTGCAACTCCAATTACTGTAAATGCTTTTTCATCTTCGATTGGTGAATCATCGAACACATAACCCGTTGAACAATCATGTTCCGAAGTGTAAAACGTACGTGGACCATAATTTGGCAAACCACCTGATAATGTTTGAGCGACTAAAGTAAAAGAACCTTCATTTGTTGGACCGTCAAAAATGGTAATAGTTCCATTTTGATTGTTCTCCATAGTGTTGGAATTATTTTTCACAGTCACTTCGACATTTGCCTTCATGTGTGTTGGGTCGTTTTTCCAGTGATCCCAAGGAACTTGAGTATAGGTGTCAATCAAAGAACCAATTGGATAAACAAAGGCAAAATCTTCTAATAAAGTATCGTAATAAACACTTCCTAAACGAATGTAGACATAATCTAAGTGAAATTCGTCCAACATTCCAGACAAACCTCCGTAATTTTTAAAGCGAAATTGGAATCCATTTGTTAAATAGGGTGCATCTTTAATACGTACATGTCCCACTTTAAAATCAGTTAAATCACTTCCTTTCATTCCCCAAACTTGTTGCCAATCATCGGAAATAGAATTATAGAATTCAAGTACTATTGAATCTGTACTTTCAGGCTCATCACCTAAACCTTCAGGTTGAACAACAAAGGTCATGTAAATTGAATCACCAGGTGAAAAACTAGATAAATCGATGTGTTTAGAAGTTAAAACATCTGCTGCTCCAGAAGTTGTTGTGTTGATTGCATATGGAAAACCATTTTCATCTAAGCCATCAAAGGTTGCAATTCCAAGCGTCCACGGATTTGAAGCACGCGTGTAATTGTGGTCCACAAAATTATCTTCCCACAATTTACTTGGATCACTAACAATTACTTCGTAAATAGTTGCAGAATCTTGAACGATATCTGGATTTGACAACCAAATAGTATCGATCGGATTTGCGAAATCTGTTGTATCAATTAAGGTATAAGGTGGATAAACAGAAGTTGTATTGTAAACAACTGGATAAGCCGTAAGATCAGTAAGTTGAATTGAAATCGTCGGGTTAAAGGATTCTACGGTTGCTGTTCCTGTAACAGTTTTTATGATTGTCGGAATGGATGAAAACTTAACAGAAACAGGATATGGAACATTTGCAAAGTCTTTCATTTTAAAAAACTCTACAGGAGTTACATTTGGATCGCCCACTTGAGCATTTCTCACGGAAAAATTATCTTTTGAAAAATCATCTAAAAAGGGCAATTGAAGCGTATCAAAAGAATAATAGAATGTATTATTAATCGCTCCAGTTTTCAGATTTGAAGATGAAGCATTTGTGAATTTCTGACCAATTGGCAATAGACTTTCTTGTGCAAAAGAATTCATAGTAAAAAAAATGCACAAAAGGCCACAAACAAAAGTACTGTATCGTTTCATTTTATCTCAGTTATTTACCTGCGGAAACAGTAATTGTTGTACCAGCAGGAGCCATCACTCCTTCGAGGTATTCAGGACTTTGGGAGTGAATTGTAGCAGAAGTAGAATCTTCGGCAGTCAAACAACCTTCGCAAGAACCAATTAAGAGTGACAACGATGTTCCACCTAAACGTCCTTTTGCTGCAGATATTGTCATACCCACTAAATCTGGAATTTCAACAGGTTGAGCAGCATCGTTTTGACCAATAACTAAGGTAATTACAGATCCAACAGGGATTCTTTGACCTTCTTTGATTGCTTTTCCTTTATAGATTTGTTTCAAAACTGCTCCATTCGCTTCATTTGTAGGAACGTATTGTTTTGTGAATTTTAAACCGCGATTACGAAGTACACTTTCAGCAAAACGCTCTGATCTGTCAATAAGTCCTGGCATTTCAATCATTCTGTTTTTCTTAGAAACTTGAACGCGTATGATACGTCCAGATTTCACGTAGACAGTAGATTTATTTGTCGGTTGTGGGTCTTGAGAAATAATTGTTCCAGAAGGTAAATCTGGACGATAAACAGAATCCAATAATTCCATTTTCAAATCCAACTCTTCGACTTTTAATTTTGCTTTATTAGCATTTAATCCTGTAAGATTAGGTACAGCAATTTTTTCGCCATTATTCGTGTAATAATCCAAGTATTGAATTAGCACGAAAATAATGAAGATATAAATACCCAAAATATAAGCAGAATGCTTTAAAAAGTGCTTACTCCAAATGAAACTTCTAACTTTTTTCCAGAACATAAATTGAATTCGAAACACAAATATATAAAGAAAGCTGTCGAAAATCTTTTTTCTTTTTGTAAGCTTTCAACATTTGATTATGAATATTAAAAAAATGAAAGGGAAAAAAGATTCAAAAAGCACTTAATTTTGCTAAAAAATAAAGGTATGAAACGCGTTGGTTTGTTTTGTGGGGGATTTTCTTCCGAGTTTGAAATTTCAATGAAAAGTGCTCAAACAATAGTTGACCATTTTCCAAAAGAATATGAAATTGTAAAAATTGAAGTCACAAAACAAGGTTGGTTTGTACATCTTCCAGAAGGAAAGTCACTTTTTTCATTGGATAGTTGTAGTTATTTTTCAAATGGTATTGAGCAAAAGATTGACTTAGGTTTAATCTATATCCATGGCAATCCAGGTGAAAACGGAAAGATTCAAGCTTTCTTAGACATGAAACAACTTCCATATGTGAATTCATCCGCTTTGGCTTCAGAGCTATCTTTCGATAAATGGTATTGCAATCAATTTTTATCCAATTTCGGAGTGAAAGTTGCGAAGTCTTTGTTTTTAAGAAGTAGACATGAATTTTCAGAAGAAATAATCATTGAAACATTGGGCTTACCTGTTTTTGTGAAACCATCAGATTCTGGTTCAAGTTATGGAATTTCAAAAGTATCTCATTCACAAGACTTAAAATTGGCGTTAGATAATGCCTTTGCAGAAGGAAACACAGTTATCATTGAATCTTTTTTAAAAGGTACAGAAGTAACTTGTGGAGTTTACCGCAAAAAGAATGGATTACATGCCTTACCAATTACTGAGATTGCTTCAGAAAACGACTTTTTCGATTACGAAGCAAAATATTTAGGCAAATCACAAGAAATCACACCGGCACGCATCTCAACGGAGGAAAAAGATAAAGTTTGGGAAGTGGCAAAAAAATGTTATGATTTATTGCAATTGCGCTCTATTTCACGTATCGACTTTATGTTAGTGGAAGGTGAGCCTTTCGTGATTGAAGTGAATACAACACCTGGATTTTCACCAGCGAGTATTGTCCCACAGATGATTGCTGCGGATGGAAATACGATTACTGAGTTTTGGAGAGAGATTTTTGAGGTTGAAGTGAAGTAGGATCTTAGAATTTGGTGTGAATTTAAAAATAGTCGTTTCTAACCGTTAGTATCCGTTAATAACGGTTAATTTCAAAAACAAATTTTAACCACTTGATTTCCAGCTACATCTGTTGCTGTTTCAAAATAGCCGTTAATATCCGTTATTAACGGTTAATCTGGAAGTATGAGTTTAATTAATTGATTTTCAATACAATAATAGCACTTTATAAAATAGCCGTTAATAACCGTTGGTATCCGTTAATAACGGTTAAATCTCACAATCAACATTAATCTTTTGATTTTTAGTAATTTATGAAAATGCAGTTTACTTACCCTCAAGCAATTGATACAACTCATTCAAATTCGGCGAAATAATCACTTCAATTCGTCGATTCTTTGCTTTGTCCTTTTCGTCAACTGGGAAAAATTCTCCTCGTCCAGCTGCAACAATTTGTTTTGGACTCATTTTCGAATTGGCAATTAATATTTCGATTACAGATGTTGCACGTAGAACTGATAATTCCCAATTTGATTTCGGGTGATTCGCAGATTGTAATTTGTCTGTATCTGTATGACCTTCGACAACAATTTCCAAATCTTTTTCATTTTCCAACACTTTTGCCAAGTTGATTAATGCATTTTTACCTTCTTGTTCTACGGTTGTACTTCCGGAAGCAAACAACAATTTCGCTTCCATACTCACATAAATTTTCCCGTTTTTCTCAACAACGGTCAAACCTTTACTTTCAAAACCTTTTAGCGAAGTAACCAATTTCGCTTTCAACGTTTGCATGGCCATATCTTTTCGCTCCAACATTTCCTCTAATTCCGTCACACGTTGTTCGCGTTCGAATAACATTTTTTGCTTTGCTATTAATTCTTGTTCCATCGTTTTCAAAGCTTCTTCTTTACGCTGTAACTCTTGATTACGCATTTCAATATCCGCTTGAAAACCAGCAGTTTCTTTTGAGCCTTTCAAACGCATTTGATCAATCGTATGTTCATAAACCTCATTCTCAGCAACTTTTAAATCGTATTGCGCTTGTAAAAAACGAAAGTTTGAACCCAAACTTGCTGTATCTTTTCTCAATTGAATGATATCCGATTTTGCTTTAGCTGTGTATACCTCTAAGTCTTTACGTGCATTTTCGTTTTCTATCGACTTGCTTTTAATTGCAGTCAATTCTTCGGATGCTTTTTTCTCAGCTTCTAAGGCTTCGTTGTATTTTTTAACCGGCACACAAGATGTAATTCCTAAAAATAGGACAAACGCAAATTGAATCTTTTTCATATCTCAAAGTTCGAAAGAGTTGGGGTTTGTTTTTTATGTGTTATGTTGAAATTGTCAACATTCGTTTGGTTAAAACCTAAACCACATAAAACCACTATAACATCATTTAAAAAAAAATATATCTTTGGAATTCACTAATTATTAAAATAACACATAATGAATCGAAAAACTTATCATCCGTTAAGGAAGTTGGTAATCTCTGGTAATCCCAACAAAAAAAGAAACAAGGACACTGAATACACTCCACCACTGGAACAGTATCTTAAAGACCACAACATTGAAAGTGAACAATACAAAACTTTTGTGTCAAAAGTTAATTGTCAGATTATAACACCTTTTGATGCAGATTATGAAAACGCTAGAAAAGAAAGCGACAATGCGTTTAATAAATATCCATTACTAGTTGCATATTGCACTTGTTCAGCTGACGTTGTTGAATCCATAAAATTCTGTAACAACCAAAATATTGAAATATGTCTAAGAGCTGGAGGGCACAGTACAGCGGGATATTCTGTACTTAACGGAAGAATGCTTATTGATGTTTCAAACATAAAAGGAATTTTTGTTGATTCAGAAAATATGTACTCAGTAATAGGATCTGGAGTTACTTGGGGAGATTACAATTACGAATTAAACGCATATGGACTTCACAATCCTGGAGGTAGTTGTGACACTGTAGGTATAACTGGATACACTTTAGGAGGTGGATATGGATATACGAGTATGAAATGGGGTATTGCTTGCGATAATTTACTGGAAATAAAGCTTGTTACAGCAAATGGAGATATCGTTATCGCAAATAAAGATGTAAATCAAGATTTATACTGGGCTCATCGTGGAGGAACTGGAGGTAATTTTGGAGTTGTCGTCTCTTTAAAATTTAAACTTTATCAGTTAAAAAAGGTATGGCCATTAGAAATTAACTGGTCAATAGACGATGCTGCAAAAGTATTAACTGAATGGCAAAATAACATGACCAAAAATCTTCAAGATAAAAATTTAGGACTACTTGGTTTTTTAGCAACTAGACAGATAACTCAAAAAAACGAAAAAGGCGAAACAACTTTAATCAATGAACCATATTTCTGCATTAGAGGAATATATAGTGATGACAATGCGCAAAATGGACAATTAGCACTTCAACCATTATTGAATATTGGAAATCCATCTTTTCCAAGTGGTCCACTTTGGCAAATACAAGTAGACTATTGTGATGCAAATGAACACCTACTAGATAATGTTGAAGGAGTAATACCAGATACTATCAAAGAAACAAAAAGATGCGCTTACGTTCAAAATCCATTGACTGAAGAACAATACCAAAAAATGGTTGATTACTTTAAAACAAGTCCAAACTTATACAACATTGTTTCAATGGAACCCTATGGTGGAGCTATAAATGAAATTCCTGAAAATGCTACTGCATTTGTTCATAGAAATGCATATTTCGACATTTTTACAGATTCTTTTTGGCAAGACGACAAAGATAAAGAAGAGGCTGTCAATTGGCTTTCTGGGTTTTACAATTCAGAAGAAATGAAAGATTTATGGTCAAATAATTATTATCAAAACTATCCTAATAGTGATTACTCAAATTGGCAAAACGGATATTTTGGAAGCAATTATTCTATTTTACAATCTGTAAAAAGAACATGGGATCCAACCAATCGCTTTAATTATGAACAGAGTATAGAATTATAATTATTTCACAATCATGAAAAAAGAAATAAAAGAAGTGAAAATGCTTGTAAATATGCTCAAGCAAGCATCCCAATTGGAGCATTCACTATTGGACTGTTATCTTTATACAGCTTCAACAATTAAAAGCATGCCTGAAGAATTTGAAACTCTTAGTAACGGCAAACCTAATATTAGAAAAGCTATTCAATTTGAAAAAGCGAGACAATGGAAACAAAATATCCTAATGGTCTCTCACGAAGAAATGTTACATTTACATTATGTACAATGTTTACTAAGAGCTCTAGATGAATCTCCATTTTTTGAATTACCCGAAAGAGATAAAGAAACAGGAGATTGGTTAATTAAAAATTGGGATATTTATACAGGAGGGTCAGCTCCAAATGAAGGCACAAAAATTCCATTAGGGAGTTTAACTGAAGCCCAAATCAAACAATTTATTTTATTTGAATCTACCGACTCTTTACAAAATAACAATCCATTCGGTGAAGAAATCACACAGCTATTTAGAAAACTCTATAATTTTGAACTCGATTTTCATTTAGAAAGTATTCTATTTAATGTAAAAGATGATGTTAAACGGAATGATTTAAAATTAAAGTTGTTAAAAATATATACTGAAACTTTACCAAGTGATGAAGTCCTCGATAGTTTAATAGACAAAACAATTAAAGAAACTGTTGACAATGATTTAAAATTTGTTCGATTCCAATCAATCGGAGATTTTTACATGAAAGGTATATTACCTCTTTATCAACAAGCATTTGATAAAAATCAGGTTAAAAATTCCAACTTAACTTTCAATGATGAGCTTTTAGGACCAAAAGCTGCTGAGGGATTCTTGCCAGTAGGTCCAGTATATCGAAGTAAAAATTATACAGATTTTTCAAATGCTAATACTCAAAATTCATACAAATACTTTAAAAATGTAGAAAGCATCATAAAAGAAATTGTTGAAGAAGGAGAAGGCTTTGCCAGTTTTGAAAAAATGGCTGAAGAATTTTTATCAAAAATAGTTGAAAATGGTGGAACAAGAAAGTTCATTGAAGCTTTGAAGTTCGACAAAAAAAATGCTAAAGCAAAAGATTATTCAACTCCAAAATGGCTATCTGATGCTCAGTTGGTTCGTTTTTCACATTTATATCGATTTGCAATGATTTACATGGATATTGAATTTGAAAAAGAACTTTCTTCAAAAGTAGGAGTTGATTTTTTTGCTAGTAGAAAACCGCTAAGTATCCCCTCAGATAATTATGCCCTTCAGAAAATGATTCAAGAAATGCCTAAGCAATTTAACTCTTGTTATATGGTGATGCTTTTATGGCTATCCAGAATCTATGAAGTTAAACATTGGATGTCTGATAAAGATAGAAGATATGCCATTGAAATGCTTGCAACTTGGCCACTGATGTCATTAGCAATTAGACCTTTTTTAGAACTCATCTCATTTTTTCCTGTTGATTTAAAAAATTTATATCGATTAGAAAAATCAGGAATGCCTTCACTACCAACAGAAGCTATACAATTAGCGAACTACTTCACAGATACAACAAGAAGTGAGGAAATAAATAAACAAATTGACTACTTAGCATTACGTGTTTTAGCAAACGTAAGTGATTGGGCCAATAGTCAAATTGAAATCATTCAGGAAAATTTTAATGGAAATGAAGCTGAAATGATTATTACTCGCCTTAAAGGTCTTTCGCAACTGAGTGAATTCGAAAAACAGTTCCCATTTAGAGTTCATGGTGGTTATTCTAATCAGCTTCCTGATTTGAGTTATCAAAATGAATTTCCAAATGCCAATGAATACAGTGAAGACCCTTCAGCGATAGAGTCCGAGACAATTTTTAAAGACTCTTTGGTTCTTAAACTTCGTTTTGGAGGATTTGGTCTCGTACAACTTTCAACAGACCCCGATCCACCAACAGATGAATCTGGTTGTACAGGAACTCATATGCTTCATCCTGCAGATGGTAAGAAACGTTTGGATAGAGCTTTAGTTTGGCAAAATTTAACTCCTGAAAAAAACATTTTGCGTGAGCCAATTTCTAAACTCCCAAGTCTTGGAGTTAATTTAATTGATCTAAGTTTAGAAATCACAAACCCTGCTGGTGCAACTGCTGGTTATGTTCCTTTACAAATTATGCAATCTGTAGGAGCAGTCCAAACTTCTGGAGTTCAACAATATCTGGAAGTAACCGGATTAAATACATTGAACCAATTTTCAGCAAATGAAATTACTCAAAATGGAGAGCCAATAAAATTCAATTTATTAGAGAAAGATGGAATTAGGCCTCTTTTATATGGTGAAAATCATTTAGTTTCTAAAGACGGTGAACCTATTGATCCTTTTATACTATCTGTAACAGATTCTCTAAACAATAATCTCTTTGAAAGAGAAATCTACAACAAGGGAAAAAGTATGAAGGAAATGGATCCTTTACAACGACTTGAAACAGCCAGATGGCCTACAGGGTTTGATTTTAATGTAGCTGACATCCCAAATTGGGTTCAAAAAGCTTTACCACAAGATTATCTGCAAAATGTAATGAATGGACCAATGAATTATCTTGGTCAAAGAGCTACAGTTTTATACAACGAAATTGAGGACTTAATTCAAAATCACACAGGAAAATTTGATCAGGAAACAATCGATAAAATTATTTCGTTTGCTGAAAGAACTAATTTAATCACCTCTCCTAGAGGAACAACTGTTGGCTGGTTAACAGTTATGTTAAACTATGGCCATTCATTGAGTGGAAATTTAAAAAGTAATGAAGAGGACAATATTCTTTATAAATTCATTGAAAACACCTTTAATTTAAAAGTTAGTTGTATCCCATCTGAATCGAATAGACAAAAATCAAATTCAAGATGGGTTTTAAAATATACTCAAGGTGTAATGGATACAGACGCTCTTAGTAATCTTGTTTATGGTGAATTGTTTATCCCTTTACAAATTAAAGAAAACTCAAAACCATTTGAAATTACAGAAAATTGGATTTTCAATGCTGGTATGGAAGAAGTATTAACTGACTTTACATGTAAATTCGACAAACCATTTTGGGCAGTGTTTGATGTTGATGGTAAAACTAGAAAAATTAAATTACCAGATCCTCCTTACAAACAAATTGAAATTACTGAAACATTGGTTTCTGAAACAAGCAAAGGATATATTTATTCTGCAACTGGGGTTCCCGGAATTTCAAATTATTTAGGGGAATATTCAGTTTCAACTTTAGAAAACAAACAGGTTAAATTAGAATTAAAATTATCATACAATTACGATAAAATTGAAAATTTTCTGTTAATGACTTCTATAGTTGGTGGATATATTGAATCTGTAAAAAACGCATTACTAAAGCAATTTTCTCCTAAATAATGAAAAGCACTTTTTGGGTTTTTGGAATTAGTTGTTTTATAATAATTTTAGTATTTATACTATTTGGCAACTTAGAAAATGATATTATGCTTTTTTTAAAAAATTTAAAAGAGAATAAAATCAACTATTCTATTGCTAGTTTTATAATTCTAGCTTCTGATGTTTTTCTTCCAATTCCATCAAGCTTAGTTTTGTATTCTAATGGATATGTTTTGAATTTTGAAATGGGTCTTTTGATTTCATTAATAGCCTCAACTCTTAGTTCGATAATTGGTTATTTTACTGGGAAATTGAGCTCGAAATTGATACATAAAAACGAAATTGCATCCTCATTTTTAACAAAGTATGGCTCCTTGGCACTTTTAGTGTCAAGGGGCATACCTATCATTTCTGAAAGTATCACAATTGTTTGTGGTTATAGTAACTTCTCATTTAAAAAATTCATTCTTTTAAACATCCTAGGTTATATTCCAATTTGTAGTATTTTTTGCTACTTTGGAAGTTTAGGTTATCACTATAAAAATCTATTTATTATAACTTTTCTTACAAGCATATTATTTGCATTTTTAATATTACTTCTTAGTAAATCGATAATTGAAAAAAGATGGACCATAAAAAAAAATTAACAGCTGCTTTTTTACTCTTATCACAGTTGTTTTTCGCTCAAGACAGTATTAAAGAGAAAAAAGTTAAAATTCTTCCAGTACCTGCCTTTGGATACTCTCCAGAAACAAGAACTTATTTAGGTGCTGTCGTTATGGCTACAATTGATTTATATCCCGATACAATTACTCGCACATCCAATGCGAAAGTTGAATTCAACTACACTTGGAACAATCAACTAATTATAGAATCTGGTTGGAATTACTTTTTTAAAGAGGAAAAATGGTTCACAAAAGGCTTGATTCATTTTTCAAAATTCCCAGATTTGTATTATGGAATTGGAAGCGAAACACCCGATTCTAATAAACTTTCGTTTTCTTCAAACAGAATAAATGTTGATGTAAGCTTATTGAAAAAGTTCAAAAACCATTTGTTTGTTGGCCTTGGTTTAAAACACGTGAATTATTACAATTTAAAAAGTAAGGATAACAACTTTTCTGAATTGACAGAAAATCAACTTTATGGAGCAAATTTTATTCTTCAACACGATAATCGCACTAGTTTACTTACCCCAACAAAAGGTCATTATTTTTCTTTTTCGAATGCACTTAATTTTTCAAAAAAGAATTATTCGAAACACATTTTAGATGCGAGAATCTATAAAACTTGGCGTAAAATCACTTTTTCAAACAGATTTTACAATGAATTGAATTCAAACACTCCCCCATTTTTTGATTATGCATTTCTTGGTGGAGATAAATTTGTAAGAGGTTTTTATTTCGGTCGTTTTCGCGACAAACATCTAAGTACACTTCAAACTGAGGTACGCTTTCCAGTTTTTTGGAGAATTGGACTTTCAACTTTTGGCGGAATTTCGAATCTTTTCCCATCATTCAACCAGTTTATTATTTCAGAAAGTAAATTCAATGCAGGAATCGGATTGCGTTTTTTAGTCGATAAAAAAGAAGGTACGAATCTTCGTTTTGATTATGCAATTGGTTCAGGAAAAAACTCAGGGTTTTATATTTCTTTTGGTGAGTCTTTTTAAGATTGAAAACATACTTTAACAAAAAAAGGATGACTTTTGCCACCCTTTTATTCTTTGTTTGAAATGCGTTTGCTCATTATTCTTGAACTAATTTGAATTTATATTGGTACGTTTTTCCGTACATGTCTGGAGTTACTTTCACACTTAATTTTTCGAACTGTTTGCGAATTGCATCATTCATTTCTTGATTTTCTGAAACTACTGATGAAATAAATAATTCACCTACTTCAGATACACATACACTCACTGTTACTGAAACATCATTTTGAGATTGAACTGATAGTGGATAAAAGATTTTACGTTCCAACATTTTTTTAAATGCTTTTTCACCATTCCCTGCGTAAGCCATTGAATTTCCAACAATTAACGCGATTGCTCAGATCATTACTGCTTTCATTTTTTCGATTTTTAAAGATTTGAAAGTATGACCAAGTCACTCCAAATTTGTTACAGTAAAAATTGTTTTTTTGTATAAAAAACTTCTTTTCAAGGATGAATAACTGAATATTTCGTGTAAACGGTAAGAAAAAAATAAGCGCTTTTTACTCCTTTTTTTTTAATTCAACATCCAAATCAATGCTAAAGTTGTTGTCAACAAGTAGTAAATCCATTCTGATACGTTTGATGTTTTCATGATTTCTTTTTTTTATTTCAACAAAGGTGACTGAAATCAATTTCAAAGTTGTTGCAGAAATCCGTACACCTATTTTGAGAATTGCATTTTTTCTTTTCTTTTAAAAAAGGTTAAAATCTTAAGTTCAATTGATTTTAGTACTATTTTTCTTCAAAAAACCATGTTCAAACATCTTATTATTCTTGTTACATTGATTGGCTTTTTAGCGAATTGTGGACGGAAATCAACTCTTACAGAAACGAGTCTTGATATTTTAAAAGTAGAAGGAACAACAATTGAAACGCGTTTTTCAGTTCCAGAAGGCTACACAAGACTTGAAGCCGATTCGAATTCTTTCACCCATTATCTAAGATCAATCCCTTTAAAAAAACATGGTTCTTTAGTGAAATATTACAACGGAGCATCGAAACCTGACAATGCATATTGTGCTGTTGTTGATTTAGCCATTTCAAAACGCGACTTACACCAATGCGCCGATGCAGTGATGCGTTTACGAGCTGAATACTTATTTCAACAAAAAAAATACTCAGAGATTTCTTTCACTTTAATGAATGGTTTCAAAATGAATTATTCTAAATGGATAGAAGGTTATCGCGTTTCTGTGAAAGGAAATTCTACTTCGTGGTACAAAGCCTATGCTCCAACAAACAGATATGGCGATCTTCAAAATTATTTGGAATTTGTTTACACCTATGCGGGTTCACTTTCACTCTCAAAAATGTTGAAAGAAAAGAAAATCGATGAAATTACTCCTGGAGATGTGTTTATTTTGGGCGGTTCTCCCGGACATGCAGTCACTGTGATGGATGTAGCAACAAATGAAGCTGGAAAACGCATTTTCATTCTCTCACAAAGTTACATGCCCGCACAAGAAACTCAGATTTTGAAAAATTTCAACAATTCATCGATGAGTCCGTGGTTTGAAATACCAACGAATGGAACTTTAGAAACTCCCGAGTGGACATTTAAAACAACACAATTAAAAACGTGGTAGTAGAAATACCTTGTTAACAAACTTTTAACATTCTTGGCACGACCTTTGAATGTGTGAATTTCATAAATTGATAAATACAACTATCATGAAAAAAATTTTACTTCTCTCAATCTTAATTCCTTTTATAGGAAAAAGTCAGGTACACAAAGGTGAATTTGGAACTTACATTCCAATTACAATACCTGTAAAATCAGAAATGCCTTACATGTCAACAGCGGTTGGTTTTGGATTCAAAGGCGCATACAAACCTTCGTATCATTTGCCAATTGCATTTGAATTGAAAACAAGTTGGAATAGTTATTCTAGTAGAACAATCAACCAAACGTTTTTATTTTCAGATGGAAGTGGAACGAATACAGATGTAACGTATACAAGCGGCTTCAATCAATCTTTATTTGGCGTTAAATTTCAAATTGGAAATGATACACGTTTAATAAACGGTTTTGTTTCACCACAGATTGGAACATTGAAAATGCGATCAAAAATCGTCATCGCTGATCCAAATGATACAGATGGATGTGAAGCATTAGACCGCGAAACAACTCAGAAATTTAGAGGTTCATTCTATGGTGGTGAAGCTGGGGTTGACATTGACTTTGCTTTATTTGGAAAAAATATTGAAGCTGGAAAACACAAATTGAGTTTGAGCGCATCTTACATGCAAGGTTTTGGAGATTTCCAATACGTAAATGTGAAAAATATGCAAGACCACACACATCATTTAATGCCTGGAGGTGAGGTTATGCCAGTTACAGAAGACGGAAGAACAGATATCAACGCAACGTTCATCAATGTTTCAACGCAAGACATTCACCAACACAAAATCGCGGAATTGTATAATACAAGTTTACGTATGTGGCAAATTAATATTGGATATACGTTAAGATTTTAATTGAAAAGGTAAAATTGAAAAAAGTGATTTTATAAAACAATGAATGAGAGTCAATTTATTGACTCTCTTTTGTTGAAACAAATCAATATTTTGAATGATACTAAATATAATTAATCTCACACATTTAAATAAAAAACACTAAAACTATATATTAAAATTTATGCTCTATTAATAGCCTCGTCTATTTCTAGTAAAACATCAGATTTGTTTTGATGAAATTGACTTAGCTCAATTAGTTTTATAATTAACAAAAGAAGACAAAATTGAAGCTTCCTTAGTCCTTCCATATCAAAACTTTTATACAACCCATGATGCATTAACGAAGACCTTACAGCATAGAAGTCTTGAAATAATTTCTTTAACTCTTTTCTTTCTTCTGAATCATTTGTGATTAATTTGGGACCATACTTTGTCAATGAGTCCAAAATTGGAGATGAATTATTTGGAACCAGCAAAGATTCATAAATTGTAAATATTTCGGCTATCCTTTTTTGAATTTTTTTGGTAGACAAAGCATCTGCAAAATTGCTAATAGCATTTATAATCATTTCAGATAATTCATTTTTTGATTTTGAACTAAATACAAAATTTACAATTACAGGTAAATGTAAATCGTTCATGTATTTGATATTATTTTCATCAATTGTTGCTCTCTCAAAACTTCGATTCATACTATAAGTGAAATCCTCCATGCTACCAACATTGTGAGAGAATATAAAATTATTCATTTGAGTTTTAGCCCTTAAATCAATATCAAAATCTAATGGAATATCTGGTTCAAAAAAAGTCCTTGAATAAATTTTCAATATATCAACAGCTAAAGCACATTTTTTAAATGCAATTTCTTTAGCTCTTTCATATTCAGCAGTAACTTCAATACATGCAACAACAGTTCCTTGATGCATATCTCTTAATGCGGTACTTTGTCTTTTTTCATTGTTTTTCTTTTCATAAATCTCATCCATTTCATCAAAATCAGAACCCTTAAAATACTTTATTGTTACTGGTCCTAAACGAATAAAAAAAGAAATATCTAAATAAAGAATTGGAAAACAATAGACTTTTGTTTTAACACTTTCTTTAATTTCCTGAACTAAATATTCAGATAAATTCATTGATGCTTTTTTATTTTTATAAGTATCAATAACCCATTTAAAAGTTTCAGACTCCAAAAAATCAAAACTCACTAGAGAAGCAAACTCAGATTTCCTAATCAGAGATTTTATAAAAGTCAAATAAGTTTTGAATGATTGATCTTCAAATCCTATTAGACTTCCTCCTTCTTGAAGCCAAACTGCATTTTTTTGACCTCTGTAATCTACTAAAAAAAATCTTAAATCTTGAGAAGTGTCAATCTTACTTGATAAATCAATTGAAGTTTTCTCAATTATTGATCCTTTTAAATTCTGTGGTTCAGATTTTGGATTTTCAATTGTAAGTATAGAATTAACAAGATCAATTGATTTAGAATCAATGTATTTTAATAGTTGTTCAGGAAGTATCATCAGTATAATTAATATAAATAAAAATCAGCTACATTTTTTTATTACAGTATTTATCGTATTTTCAACTGGGCATTTTCAATTTATTTATGATGTTCGTTGTTGAAAATCCATCTACCAAATCAACAGTTTTCACTTCTCCTCCAAGACCAATCATTGTTTCACGTCCAACGATGTACTTTTTATTGGAAGGATCAGTTTCATTGGGATCGTAATCGGCGCCTTTCACCAACACATCTGGCTGCAATAATTCGATCAAGCGCAAAGGTGTGTCTTCATCAAAAACAACAACCGCATCCACAAAAGCTAAACTCGCTAAGACTTGAGAACGCGCTTCTTGTGGGTTTACAGGACGATCATCGCCTTTTCCCAAACGTTTCAATGATGCATCCGAGTTTACTCCAATAACTAAACGCTGACCAAAATCAGAAGCTTTCGCTAAATACGTCACATGACCTTTATGAAGAATATCAAAACAACCATTCGTAAAAACTACTTTTTCACGTTTGATTTTCCAACGTTCAATTTGTAACGCCAATTCTGAAACCGTGTAAATTTTAGCTAATACGTTCGTGTAATTACTCATTTGCTGTGTGTTTTTTAGGCAATAACCACAAGGAAATTAAACCCAATAAAATGATCAATAAAGTTTGTGAGCCCCAGATTGTTAGTCCGATTGCATAACCAATCCCTTTGGCTTCTGCACCAACCGTATCTCCGATGTAAAATTCAATTACTAATCCAACAAGTAAAGGAAACACTCCAATTCCACCGTTTGTGAGTGAAATACCAATTGATCCTGCCACAAATGCAACTAAAATCCCTGAGAATGGCATCGAAGCAGTTTCGGGTAAAGCCAAAAATACCATTGCGAAGTAAACGATGTAATTCACCCAAATGAAAAGCGTATGTCCGATAAAGTAAAAAGGATGTTTTGTTTTGAAAATGGAAGTCAAACCTTCCCACACATTTTTCAAGAATCCAAGAACTTTTACACGTAACTTCTGAATGAAAAGCGTTCCTAAAAATCCAAGTGCAAAAACACCAATTAAAATATATTTAACAATAGAAACAGTGTTCTTTGCGCCATCCGATTTGAATTGATTTTCGATAGTTGTTTTCATTTCCCAGAAATCGGAATGCGCGAGAGAAACCGTTAAAAACAAGACTGCTGCTAACATGATAATGTCGAACACACGTTCTGCTACGATTGTCCCAAAAGATTTTGCAAATGGAATCCCTTCCGCACGAAACAACATGAGTGATCGAGATGCTTCACCCGCACGAGGAATGGTTAAATTCATGATGTAACCAATCATCACAGCGTGGTATCTGTTCCAAAAAGAAGATTTGTAGCCCATTGGTTCGAGCATGTATTTCCAACGATATGCTCTTGAGAACAAAGTCAGAATACTTAAAATCAAGGAAAGAATTACCCAGAAATAATTGATTCGATTCAGCGAGGCATAGAATGCTTTTTTTACGGTTTCGTCCATGGAGGAAAATAAAAACCACAGCAAGTAAACGCCAATTCCTAAAGGAAGAACAATTTTTAAAGTAGAAATAACGATCTTTTTCATTGATTCGAAAGTACGGATTTGTTTTGAAAAAGATGTGAATTAAATCAAACTAAACTAATCGATTTGTTTTTTCATCTGGGAACACCAAAGAAGGTTTGAAAACTTTTGCTTCTTCGATAGAACAAAATCCGTAAGCAATGATAATCAATAAATCGCCTTCTTGCACTTTACGTGCTGCGGGACCATTTAAACAAATCACTCCAGATTTAGGTTCGCCTTTAATGACATACGTTTCTAAACGTTCACCATTATTTATGTTTACGATTTGAACTTTTTCGCCTTCGATTAAGTTTGCTGCATTCATCAATTCTTCATCGATCGTTACACTACCAACATAATTCAATTCGGCTTGTGTAACATGTACACGATGAATTTTAGATTTTACTACTTGAATTAACATTCTTCAAAATATGAGGGGCAAAGTTAAACAACAATTATCAATTGAAAATGGAAAATTTAAAAAGAGCTAAAATTTATACAGTTTAATTTAATCTAGTACACTTTTTCAATTTTAACTTTACACTTTTAAATTTCCATGTTGTCGATTAAGCGCACTTCTCCAGCGTAACATGCAATGCAACAAACCACTTTTTCTGACCATTCAGTTTCTAATTCCTCAAGAGTTTCAGCATTTGAAATCGACAAGTATTCTAAACGCAAGTTTGATTCTGAGAAAAAACGCAAAGCTAAGTCGCGCACTTCTTGAACAGGAATCGTTCTAGCTAAATTCCGAATTAAAATCAAGGTTTTGTAGATGTGAAGCGCCTCTATTTTTTGGATATCCGTTAAGCGCATATTTCTACTACTCATCGCTAAACCAGAAGTTTCACGTAGCGTTTCACAGGCAACAATTTCTATGGGAAGATTCAATTGCTTTTGCATCTTTCGAATCACAGCAACTTGTTGAAAATCTTTTAGTCCAAAAAACGCTTTGTTGGGTTGAACGATATCGAATAAGCGGTAAACAACTTGAACAACACCCGCAAAATGTCCTGGACGAAACGAACCTTCCATTACTTTTTCCATTTCAGCAATATCCACATGTGGAGTAACCAATCCCTTTGGATAGACTTCTTCGACATTTGGAAAGAAAACAGCATCACATAAGTTATCCGTCAACAACTGCAAATCTGCATCAATTGTTCGCGGATATTTCTCTAAATCAGAGGGGTTATTGAACTGAGTTGGGTTTACAAAAATGCTACAAACAACTATATCACAGGTTTCTTTTGCTTTTTTTATCAATGACATGTGTCCTTGGTGCAAGGCTCCCATAGTGGGAACGAAACCAATTGATTTTCCTTTATTTACTTGTTCTGACAAATAAACCTTCAAGGATTTTATTGCTGTATATTCTTTCAACTATTTTTTTTTACGTATTGCGGATGGCAAAACTATTTCTTTTTTACAAAAATGTCCTATTTTTTTGTAATTTTGCACAATTAATATCGAATCTGCAGTACTGCAATCAATGGAAAAGAAAAAAATCCTATTCGTTTCGTCAGAGGTTTTCCCCTTTTTGCCGAAATCTGAAATCGCTCATAATGGGCGCAAGTTACCTCAAACAACGCAAGAAAACGGCAAAGAAATTCGTGTTTTCACACCGAAGTTTGGAGCAATTAACGAACGTAGACATCAGCTTCATGAGGTGATTCGTTTATCAGGTATGAACTTAGTAATTGACGATGTGGATCACCCACTAATCATCAAAGTTGCATCTATTCCAGCGGCACGATTGCAGGTTTACTTCATTGATAACGAAGAGTTTTTCAAACGTAAAAACAATGTTACGGAAGACAATGGTGCAGATTACGCTGACAATGACGAGCGTGGAATGTTCTTTTGTAGAGGAGTTCTTGAAACTGTTAAAAAATTAGGATGGAAACCAGACGTGATTCATTGTCATGGTTGGATGGCTTCAATGATGCCATTGTACATCAAAAAAATATACAACAAAGATCCACATTTCTCTGAGGCTAAGGTCGTTTACTCTGTTTACGGAACAAACGATGGTTTCACGGCACCTTGGACGGATCGCTTTGCTGACAAGTTAAAATTTGATGGTTTCGACAAAACTGTCTTAGAAATGGCAAAAAATACAGACATCGATGCAATAACTCGTATGGCTGTAGCGTTCTCTGATGGTGTTGTAAAAAGTAGTGAAGTTCTTCCTGCTGGTTTACAATCAGTTTTTGACGATGCAAGTTGCGCGAAATTGGATTACCTTCCAGAAGAAACGTTACCTAAAGCACTGTCAGACTTTTTTGATAAAGTGATTGAAGAAACAGTAATGATTTAAAGAAAATGATG
>JBKDZA010000141.1:0-1871 GCA_046308455.1 Fluviicola sp. | reverse complement strand
AAACTTGCACCTGGAAAAGTTGGCGATCGAACTGATGGTAAATTGGTACATTTAGATGGCCTGAATTTTAGTAGGAGTTGGTGTTTATCTCAATTGGCAAAAACGAATCCCAAACTAAAGCATCTTCAGGAAATTGCTGATGAGCATTTGAAATTTTCGATCAATAACATTGTAGATGGAGATTACATGAGAGAACATTGGTTGGCGAGTTTTGCGACGGAGGCTTTGTTGAATCAATAGGGTTTTGTGTTTCAAATGATACTATTTAACAAATATCAAGATGTTTGGTACGATTTATTTTAACTAAAAATCAAGATATTTGGTATGCTTTCAATCCAGTTAAAATAAAAAAATCAACCTTATTTCTAAAGTTGATTTTCTTCAATTATTTATTCTATTCTAAAATTCTATTTTCCTTTGAATGAATTTATCGCATTCACGGTAAAATCTGAAAGTACTAATCTTCCACTAATTCCAGCTCTTTCTGCCAATAACTCATCCCAGTTTTCTGTTCCTTGCCAAAAAATTGATTTTAAATCAGCCATTGCTTCTGGACTTGACTTCGCTAAAACAGTCGATAAACGATTGATTTCTTCGTCCATATCAGCCTCTGTCTCAAACACATCAGCAAACAATCCGTTTTTCATTGCCCAATCTGCTGAACGCCATTCAGTTGCGTTAATTGCCAATTGACTCATTGCTGAAAGTCCCATTTTACGTTCAACAGCTGGTCCAACCACAAAAGGACCAATTCCAACTGCTAATTCAGAAAGTTTCACATCCGCAAACTTAGTTGCGTAGCAATAATCAACTGCTGATGCAATTCCCACTCCACCGCCAACAGCTTTACCTTGTACACGTCCAATTATTAATTTTGGACATTTACGACACGCATTGATTACTTGTGCAAAACCAGAGAAAAACACTTGACCAGTTTCCAAATCTTTGATTGAAATTAGTTCATCAAAACTTGCTCCTGCACAAAATGCTTTTTCTCCTACTGAACGTAAAACAATCACTTTTGCATTCGAGTCATTTCCTGCAGCAGTAATAGTTTCAGCTAATTTTCTTAATATTTTACCCGGTAATGAATTACTTAAAGGATGACCAAATTCAATTGTTGCAATTCCTAATTCATTAACGGAATAATTCACATGTCCTTGATTAACTGCTTCTGACATTATTCTGGGTTTTGTCCGTTTGTATTTCTTCTTTTTCTCAAAACGCGTTCACCTTCAACTGGTTTTTTAAAATCTGCATTTGGAGTAAATTCTTTCTTTTCAGTTGGGTTTGTAGAAGTTTCTCTATTTTGAAAACCGCCTTCACTTTTCTGGTATCCTCCTTCTCGTTTTTGATAGCCACCTTCACTTTTTTGGTAACCGCCTTCACGCTTTTGATAACCTCCACCTTCAGTGCGTTGTTGGTAACCACCACCACCTTGTTTGTTGAAAGGTTTTTTGAATCCACCTGGTTTTTTCTGAAACGCTGGTTTCGGCTTATCCTCCTTCTTTGGACGATTTGCTTTTGGTGAAGCGATTTTCACATCTAATGCTCTTCCATTCACATCAAATCCATTCAAAGCTTGAATAGCTGCTATTGCTTCTTCAGCATTTGGCATTTCGATGTATCCGAAACCTTTTGATTTCTTCGTTTTTGCATCAAATACTACGTGTGCGTAATGCACTTCTCCAAAACTAGAAAACGTTGCTTGCAAGTCTTCTGAAGTAATTGTCCAATCTAAATTGGCGATAAAAATGTTTGTCATACCTAAAATCTAAAACTAAGTGGGTGTGATTCAGTGAATCTTTCTATTTTTTATACTATTTTAATGAGAAACTATCTGATCCAATCAATTCAGCTCCTGAATAAAT
>JBKDZA010000140.1:0-17745 GCA_046308455.1 Fluviicola sp. | reverse complement strand
GCAGAAAAACTTCAAATAAACGCTCCTAAATTTTCTGATTCAACAAGTGCTAAAAAGATAATTTCCAATAACTTGTCAAAAGAATTAGGGTTTGTTTATTCGTATTCTTCTCCCTTTGATTTTTTATAATTTTGTTATACGATAAGTAGATAAATCTTTCACCGTTTTCGCTAATTCGAATTTTGTCATAATCATGTGAAATTCAGCTTCACCTTTTTTGTCGTATGAAGTCATTTCCATCATAACACCTTCCATATCAGATTTCGGCATTTTGCTTACAGATTTTGATCCGCCCATCATTTGATTTCCAAATTTCACAGCGAATTCATTTTTAATCTCTTTTGTGATCCACATAACTGTTTTTTCACCAGTTTCAGTGTTAGTTGAGATTACTTCTTCACAGTTGTAAGTCATAATAACTTTTTTGTTTCCAGTCTTAGTCATTGTGTACTTTGAAGTTTCTTCTTCAACTGTTTTGTCCATTCCTCTCATCATCATTTCAGAAGACATTGCCATCGCAGATTTACCTTTTTCGTCAATCATGATCATGACTTTGTTTTTCACATCGAAAATTGACGAGTTGTTTTCATCCACAATATTCATCATTGCATTTTCTGAATAAAAAGAGTTCATGACATTTTTCTCTTCTTTTTTCTTTTTCAAATCTTGCATTTCATATACAATATTTAAATCGAACGTATATGATTTTTCAACTGTAGAAACTTTAGATGGAGTTACTGTAGAGTCAGCAGTTGTTGAATTGTTTTTGTCATCATTGATGTTTCCTTTTTCACGGTTACTTCGTGAAGAATTGAAATCGCTAGCTTCAGTTTTGCCTTTTTCTTTTGCTAAACCACCAACTGATTTCAAAATTCCAGATTGTGCTGACGCAGAACCTAGAAAGAATAAAAAGAGTGTATAAATAGTAATTGTTTTCATGTATATGTATTTAGTTTTGTTTTCTGTTTTACAAAGTTAATGCCGTTTTTTTTATTTCCAGATAGAAAATACATAAATCACATGTTTTAGTGATTAATTTGTAAAATTTAGTAAATACCCAGAATTTCAAGTAATTCGGTTTTCTTGCTTCTTGAAACACCAATTTCATCTCCATTTGTCAAAATCACTTGTCCACCTTCTCCACGAATGTATTTGTTGACATGATTTAAGTTCACCAAATGTGAGTTGTGGAGTCTATAAAAATAAGGGAATTCAACAAATATTTTTTCTATTTCTTTTAGAGTTTTAGAAATCGTAATTTTTCGTTTATCCATTACAATTGTGGTGTAATTTCCATCCGATTCACAACGAATAATATTTTCAACTTCAATCATTTCAACCCCATTTAATGAAGAAATTGGCACTCTTACTTTCATCCCTAACATACGTGGAGGCATGAGCGTGAATTTCTCCGTTTTAGAACGATCAATTGCACGTTCAACTGCCACAATTAAATCATTCGATGAAAAGGGTTTCAATAAATAATGAATTGCACCGTGTTTAAATCCTTCCAACGCATATTCATCATAAGCAGTAGTGAAAACAACTTGAAAATTTCTAAATGTAAGTGCTTCTAATAATTCAAAACCATTGATTTTCGGCATAGAAATATCTAAAAACACTAAATCTGGTTCGTCTTTATTAATGTGAAAAATTGCTTCTTCAGGATCTTGGTATGCACCAATGATTTCAACAGTTGGACAATGTTTTTCAAGTAGAATGCCAATTGTTTCTAGTCCATGTCTCTCATCATCAACTATAATTGTCTTTAGCTTCATAGATTTAATTTACTTTCAAAATAAAGGTTTACTAGTGTTCCGATTGCTTGATTTTTATCATCAACCAAGTCTTCAATTTCTAAATCGTTTTGCAAGTTAGTTCTTTTTGCCAATATTTTCATACGTTCCTTCGTAATTGTTAAACCAACACTTCCTTCATTAATAGACTGATTGGTTTTAAATCCTTGTGCAATCTTTCTTCCAACGCCATTGTCTTGAATAGATACATAGAGTCCTGAAACTTGGTTTTGAAAAGAAATTTTAATTTTCCCACCATTATCTTTTCGGTGCATAAGTCCATGCCAAATTGCGTTTTCTACAAAAGGTTGAAGTAACATTGGGGGGATAAAATGTTTCAAAACTTCTTGTCCATCGATCTGAATTTCAAATTCAAAACCAGCATCAAATCGCAATTGTTCGAATTCTAAATACAATTTGAGCGTTTGAATTTCATCGTAAACAGTTACTATGTCTTTTCGTGATTGATTCAATACTAATCGAAGCAATTTTGAGAACTTAGAGATATAGTTTTCAGCACTTTCTGAATCGTTTTTTAAAATAAAAAGACGAATGGAATTTAGACTATTGAATAAAAAATGGGGATTCAATTGTGTGCGAAGTGCCTTGGCTTCTGTTTCAATTAATTGTAAAGCTACTTCTGATTTTTGATGTTCAACTTTTTTTACGCGTTGAATCAATATTTTAATAAATACAAGTGCAGAAATGATAATTATTCCAAGCGTAATAAAATATAGTTCAATCATATATGCGTTATATAAGTTCTAAGTTAGTAATTTTGTGGAATTAACAAAAAATGGCACGAAATTTATTATTCTGTAGCTAAAATCGATTAAAATGTCATATTAAGACGAAACCTTTTAATAACTTAGACGTCTACTAATAACGATGCTTAAAAAAATAGTCATATTAACACTCTTTATACTGATGTATGCAAAATCATTTGCATCGCATATTGTTGGAGGTGAGACCTATTATGATTATTTAGGTAATAATCAATACCGATTCTACATTGTTGTTTACCGGGATTGTTTTTCAACAGGTGCACCATTTGATGATCCTCTTTCTTTGGGTGTTTTCGCAACTAATTCAAATGTAATGGTTCAAAATGTTGAAGTTCCATTTCCAGGGAGTGTTATTTTACCAATTATTTTTGATAATCCGTGTGTAGTTACACCTCCTAATATTTGTACAGAAAGAGCGATTTATACAACTGTTTTAACTTTGCCTCCAATTGTTGGTGGATATACAATTTCATACCAACGTTGTTGTAGAGGACCAAATGTAACGAACTTAATAAATCCAGACGATACTGGTTTAACTTGGATTACTCGTGTTCCTGGAATTGATAATAATGATTTCATAAATTCAAGTCCACGTTTTACCAATTATCCTCCATTAGCACTTTGTAACAATGTGAATTTAAATTTTGATCACAGTGCAACTGACCCTGATGGAGATTCATTATCTTATGCTTTAGTTACTCCAAATTCAGGAGCCTCACCAGCAAATCCTCAACCGCTTCCAACTCCTGCACCACCATATGGATTGGTGACTTGGGCGGCGGGTATCAATGCAGCTCAACCTTTAGCAGGAGGTTCAACTACCACAATTAATCCTGTAACAGGACAATTATTTGTAGATGCAAATTTCTTAGGTCTTTTCGTAGTTGGAATTCGAGTCTATGAATGGAGAAATGGTGTAATCATTAATGAAACTACAAGAGATTTTTTATTCCGAGTTGTAAATTGTGTCGTTCAATTAGAAGCCGAAATAAATGAACAGGAAACTACTCCTGGATTTATATCCTATTGTAATGGTTTGTCTTTCACTTTTGATAATTTAAGCTTTGGTGGGAATTCATATTCATGGAATTTTGGTGATCCAACAACGACAGCTGATGTAAGTACTTCGTTTGAACCAACATACACGTATCCTGCACCAGGAACATATACCGCAACTTTAATTGTAAACCCAGGTTCTCCTTGTACAGATACTGCTACAGTTGAATTATTACTCGATAATCCATTTGATGTGAATTTTAATTTCACAGATTTACAATGTGAAAATGACAATAGTTTTGATTTCACTTCATTTGGAACTGGTTTAGCTGGTTCTGCTTATACTTGGAACTTAGGGGCAAATGCTTCAACTTCAACTGCAACAACTCCAAATGTAAATAATGTTGTTTTTTCAAATTCATTAACACATTCTGTTTTCTTAAAAGCTGAACGTGGATTTTGTGAAGATTCAATTACTAAAATTGTGACATTGTTACCCGCACCAACTTCAGTTATTGAGTTCGAAGACAATCAAGGTTGTGAAGGTTTGACACAAACTTTTCAAAATGGTTCAGTAAATGCAGCAACTTATAGTTGGGATTTTGGTGTCATTCCATTGAATTCGGATACGAGTAATGTTGTTGAACCTACATATGTCTATCCTGGACCTGGAAATTATACAATCACTTTGATAGCGACTACAGCTCAAGGTTGTACTGATACTATTCAAGAAGATATTGCAGTGATTGAACCATTGACAGTTTCGGTTTCACATCCGGATTCATTGTGTATTACTGATAATTCGTTCGATTTTGTTGGAACTGTAACAGGACCTCCAGGAACTCAATTACTCTGGAATTTTGGATCTGTTGGAAGTCCGAGTTCTGCAACTACGGTAAATGTGAACGATGTGGTTTTTAGTCAACCGGGCACACATCCAATTTCTTTGTCAGTAAGTTTCTCAACGTGTATTGAAACTGCAAATTCTCAAGTTTTCTTATTTCGTGAACCAAGTATTTCTTTCAGAGCAATTGATACTGTTGGTTGTGAGCCATTCCAAGTTCAATTTGTTAATAATTCGGTAAGTGATTCTCCACCAATTTACACATGGACATTTGGTGATGGTACTTCAAATTCTTCAGCTACTGCACCAAATCACACCTATCAAAATGCAGGTCAATATTCGGTAAATCTTCAAATGATTACGAATAAAGGTTGTATTGATACTTTGAATCAATTTAGATTTGGATACATAACTGTTAACCCAACTCCAACTGCAGGTTTTTCAGTAGATCGAGTGAAAGTAGATATTTGTGATGCTGAAGTAAACTTTAGCGATGAATCTTTTGGAGCAAATCAGTATTTGTATTTGTTTGATGATGGAGATACAAATACAAGTTCAAGTGTTCAAAATCCAACCTATACTTACATGTATGGTGGAACGCATTATCCAACACAAATTGTAACGAATGAATTTTTCTGTAGTGATACAGCTCGTCTACAAATCATTGTTGAACCAATGGTTGTTTTTGTTCCAAATACGTTTACTCCTGATGGAAACATTTTCAATAATGTCTTTGAAGCTAAAATGGCGTTTCCTCCAGTTGAATGGGAAATGACAATTTACAATAGATGGGGTGAAGAAATCTGGAAAACAACTGAGTACGAAGATTATTGGGATGGAACGTACAAAGGTAAAATGATGCAAGATGGAATTTACACCTATAAAATTAAATACATTCCTTGTGGGATTCTCAATGATGAGATTCTAATTACAGGTCACGTAAATTTAATGCGTTAAGATTATTTGTTAGGATTGAACTTGGAATTCATTGTCCAAGACACAAGCATTGCTCTTTCTTTTGCAATTTTAGCTTTTTCTCCAATAAACAATTCATCAACTGTAGCTTGAAATAATTCGACCCATTTATCGAAATCTTCTGGTTTTAATTTCATGTGTGCGTGTTTTTCAGTCACATTTACATGATATCCATTTTCATCGAGTAAGACAAAAGCCCAAAAATCGACCACTTTAGGTAAATGTTCCACTAAATTTAATTTCACAAAAAAATGACTTATCGAATTGTCTTTCAGTAGTTTTGAATAAAACTCATCGATTAAAAGCACTAAATCTTCACGGTTTTCAATTTCTTTTTGCGAATTCATGTTTACTTTTTTGTTGGTTAAACATTTAAAAGTAAAAGTACTAACTAAATAAAGATATCTTAAAACAATATTTAAATCTTTAAACAGGAGATTTATTTTCACTAGACTGATTTACTGCATTCTTATCATATGAAATAAATAAGTTGATCCAAATAATTTTCGATAAAGCATATAAATATGGTGCGAAAAAAATTGAAGCTAACGTAATAGTTGTAATCTGGAAAGCAGAAGAAGCGTTTGGGAAAAATAAATTAAAACTAACCCAAAGAGTAACAAATAAAGCAACGCCTAAGGCATAAGATACATACATAGCACCATAGAAAAAGCCAATTTCTTTTTCGTATTTAAGACCACAGTTTGAACAACATTCATGGACTTCACCAACATGTTTGATATTGTATGGATGGTATTTAAAAAATTTTCCTTTGTGACATTGAGGACATCTAAAGCTAAAAATACTATACAGTTTGTTCATTCTGTTCAATTTGAAGTTCAAAAGTATATGTTTTTCACAACAAGAAATGTGACAAAAGTCACTTAAAGAAAATTATTTAAACCAGCTTGCATATTTGATATAGTTATTTGCTATTCGTTGCACTTCTCCTTCGAATAATTCGGGGGAGAGTGTTTTAACTTTTTTAGCTGGAACACCTGCGTAGACACTCCAAGATTCAACGCGCGTATTTTCTAATAAAACAGCTCCAGCCGCAATGATACAATTTGATTCGATATAACAGTTGTCCATTACAATTGAACCCATTCCAATAAGAACGTTGTCTTCAACTGTACAACCATGAACTAAAGCGTTGTGTCCAATTGAAACATTGTTTCCAATAATTGTTTTCGTTTTTTCATAGGTGCAATGAATCACAGCTCCATCTTGAACATTAACTTGATTTCCAAGTCGAATAGAATTTACATCACCACGAATGACAGCATTGAACCATACTGAACATAAGTCTCCCATTTTCACATCACCAACAATTGTTGCATTTTCAGCTAAATAAACATCAGAACCAAATTCAGGATGAAACTCTCTACACGATTTAATTAATGCCATGATTTTTTTTTCAAAGATACGATTCATTTTTATTTTCGAATTCAAGTGACGAATTTTGAAAGTGAAAATGGCACAATTTTTATTTTAGAAACAAATAATTATATTCGTGAAAAAATTGGGCGTTAATTTAAATTGTAAATGACTGAAAATGTCAATATAAAGATACTTTAAGTGTTTACATTTGATTTAAATTGATGGCAATAAAAAATAAAGTTATGAAGTTCAATCGATTCGTTTTAATTATTTCTCTTGTAGGATCCCTTGCAGCATGTTCCATGTTCAAAAAAGTAAAAGTTGAAAATGTAGATCGAATCTTTCTAGATTATGATTACAATCAACCAATCAATTATTCAACTGCAATAGAAGGAAAAGTATTTCTTGAAATGAAAACAGGTGAACAAATTGAATTGCCGAACGAAAAAGGATTTAGAACATCTGAAAATATTGATATTCGAAATGGTCGTGAGAAAATTACAATTATAAGTCAACCAACAGCTTTTGACCAAGATAAATTACCGATAACATTGACTGTATCGAATAAAGATGGATTTGAAGTGACATCTAATGATACCATCTTAATTAATTTTAAGGCTCCATTATCGCCATCTTTCAGCGGAGGAATTGGAGGAAATGGAACGAATGGTGCTAATGGTAATGGAAGAGACAATAGAGGTGATGGTGATCATGGAAATCATGGAAATCATGGAGTAAATGGGATTTCATCTAATAACTTTGATATTTGGGTATGGAGGGTTGATTCAATGTACTATTTTCATGTGTTAAATAAAAACACATTACAAGTTTTCAGATACCAAGTTAGTGGTTTACAGGATTTTGAATTTTATGCTACTGGAGGAAATGGCGGAAATGGTGGAAATGGTGGGAATGGAGCTAAAGGTCGAGATGGTGTAGTTTCTGGAAGTTCTTCAAAACAACCAGGTAACGGAGGGAATGCTGGAGACGGCGGAAATGCAGGTAATGGAGGTAATGGAGGAAACGTAACAGTTTATATTCATTCATCAGCTACTGAAATGCAAGAAAAGATCAAATTATTTACAAATGGGGGTAGTCCAGGAAATGTAGGTAATCCAGGAACAGCAGGTCAGGGAGGAAGTTCTGCACCGGGTCAAGGATTATCACGACCTGGTTATAATGGTAGAAAAGGGAATTTTGGGTCGAATGGGACACGTGGTGTTACGAGTGTTTCAATTCAAGATTTTGATCCAATAACTAAAAAATAGATTGCTTCAAAAAAGAGTGGTTTTTGAGGTTCATTTGAGAGTTACATGCATTAGAAGCATGTAGCTACAAAGTGAAGTTACAAGAAATAATCAAAACATGCAACTTTTTTAATCATTATTTTTTCAGTAAATAATAAATATTGATCCCAATAATTGCAACATTCGTAACTACAATCGGAATATTCAACTCAGGCATCATACACCCGTACAAAACAAAAAATCCACATCCAACCGAATTTACAATTCGTAAATGTTTGATTTTTTTTAATAAAAATGAAATTAAAACTGTCCCCGAAGCTAAATAGCCAATTATCTCAAAATTCTCCATCTTTTTTCAGCGAAACTAGAATCTAAATCTCGTAACTCAAAGAAAAAAAATAGTAAATCGATATTTTAAGCAAAATCTGAGGTAATAATTCTGTTTTTCACGTTAATTCAATCTATAATTCAACTAAAAAACGTATTTTTGAACCACTTTAAAAAATATGGAATACAATACAACTCGTCCCAAATTATTATTGCCAGAATACGGTAGAAATGTCCAAGAAATGATTACTCATGCGAAAGAAATTGCCGACAAAGATGAACGCAATAAAGCTGCTCGTGCAATCATTGAAGTTATGGGACAGTTGAATCCTCATTTAAGAGATGTGGATGATTTCCGCCATAAATTATGGACGCATTTGTTTGTAATGTCTGATTTTACTCTAGATGTTGATTCTCCCTACGAAATTCCAAAAAAAGAAACGCTAAACAGTAAACCAGAACGAATGGTTTATCCAAAAGGTGAAATTCGTTTTGGTCATTATGGAAAATATACGCAAGCGATTTTAAATGAAGCTATTAAAATTGAAAATCAAGATGATAAAAACTACTTGAAAAATTCAATGGCTAACTTCATGAAAAAACAATATTTGGCTTACAATAATGATACAGTTGAAAACCACGTTATTGCAACTCAATTGAAAGTTTTGTCTAAAGGAGAGTTAATTCTTGAAAATCCAGATGAATTAATGAATACGAATGCAATTCTTAAATCAATGGGGATTCAACCTAATATGCGAAAAAAGAACAAACAAAAGAATTTCAAGCATAAAAATCAGAATCAAAATCAGAATCAAAACCGTAAAAAGAATTAATCCCAAAAAGTTTTAAATCTATGTCTTCATTCGAAATTCACGGAGGTAAAAAATTAAGTGGTGAGCTTACTGTTCAAGGAGCAAAAAACGAAGCACTTCAAGTATTATGTGCGCCACTTTTAACTGCTGAAAAAGTAACCATTTCAAACATTCCTGATATCGTAGATGTCAATAAATTAATCGATTTATTGCAAACGATGGGTGTTAAAATTGAAAAAGTAGAACGTGGAACATATGTGTTTCAAGCGAAAGACATTGATTTAAGTTACTTAGAAACTGAAGACTTTAAAAAACGAGCTGGATCTCTTCGTGGTTCTATCATGATTGTAGGTCCACTTTTAGCGAGATTTGGGAAAGGATTTATTCCAAAACCGGGTGGAGATAAAATCGGTAGAAGAAGATTAGATACGCATTTTGAAGGGTTTGCTCTACTTGGAGCTAAATTCAATTACAATGCGGGTGAACATTTTTATTCAATTGAAGCAAAGAAATTAGTAGGTACTTACATTCATTTAGATGAAGCATCAGTTACAGGTACTGCAAACATTATCATGGCTGCTGTTTTAGCTCAAGGGACGACTACTTTTTACAATGCTGCATGTGAACCATACATTCAACAATTGTGTAAAATGCTCAACTCAATGGGAGCTAAAATTACAGGAATTGGATCGAATTTATTGTCAATCGAAGGTGTAAAAGAATTGGGTGGATGTTACCATCGAATTTTGCCTGATATGATTGAAATTGGTTCTTTCATTGGTTTAGCAGCTATGACTCAGTCCGAAATTACGATCAAGGATGTTTCTTGGGAAAATCTGGGAGTAATTCCAAATACGTTCAAAAGACTTGGGATCAAACTAGAAAGAAGAGGAGACGATATTTATGTTCCTAGTCAAGATTTATATGAAATCGACACCTTCATTGATGGTTCGATTTTGACTATTTATGATGCACCTTGGCCTGGTTTCACACCTGATTTATTGTCAATCATTTTAGTAGTTGCAACTCAAGCAAAAGGTTCAGTGTTGATACACCAAAAAATGTTTGAATCGCGTTTATTCTTTACAGATAAATTAATTGATATGGGGGCTCAAATTATTTTGTGTGATCCACATAGAGCAACAGTTATTGGTTTAGGAAGAGAACACGATTTGCGAGGAATTAATATGACTTCACCTGATATTCGTGCTGGAGTTTCTTTATTGATTGCTGCGCTTTCTGCGAAAGGAAAATCGGTCATTCACAATATCGAGCAAATCGATCGTGGTTACCAAGATATCGATATTCGTTTACGTAATCTAGGTGCTGATATTCGCAGAATTTCTTAAATGAAAACGGTTTTTATTTACTTAGTTTCATTTACAGTTTTATTAACTGGAATTTCTTTTGTTTCTAAGCCACCTTCAGCTGTTGTTGGAAATACAGCTCCTGAAATTGCTTTGAAAAATGCGAATGGAAAAATCATTAAACTTTCAAGTTTAAAAGGTAAAGTTGTCTTAATCGATTTTTGGGCTTCTTGGTGTGGACCTTGTCGAAAAGAAAATCCAAATGTAGTTCAAGCATACAACAAATACAAGAAAACAAAATTCATTACTGGAAAAGGTTTTGAAGTGTTTTCAGTTTCATTAGATCGCGATGAAGCTTCATGGAAAAAAGCTATTGAAACAGACGAACTAATTTGGAAAAATCATGTCATTGATTTAAAACATGAAGCTGATAAAGAATATGGTGTAACATCAATTCCAACAGCATTCCTAGTTGATGGAAAAGGGAAAATTGTTGCAACAGGACAATCTTTAAGAGGAATAAATCTGCATGTTGAATTAGATAAACTAATCAAGTATTAATTTACTCTTTTTGGTTTATTCTTTATTTTCTATTTCAATAAAGAAAAATGTCCTGTTACTTCAAATTTTGCATCAGTAACACTTGACTTATACTCGATTAAATAGACGTAAATTCCATCTTGAACAATTTTACCAGCATACGTTCCATCCCATCCAATTTTGTGGTCTGTAGTTTCAAATAATATTTCTCCCCAACGATTAAAAACCATGAATTTATAGTTTGCAGGGTCGAAACCTGATGTGAAAATTGGTGTGAAAATCTCATTGAATTCATCACCTGTTGGAGTAAATGAATTAGGAATGTAGTAAATTATTTCATCTTCAACTTGAATAATAACACTTGCTGTATCAGTACAACCATTTGCGTCTGTTGCAATTAATTCAGTTGTATAAAATCCTGCTTCTGAAGGGAAATCATGTGTTGGATTTTCTAAAATTGAAAAACCAGTATTTCCAAAATTCCAGAAATAATTTGTTGCATTTGTACTTGTATTTATGAAATTTGCTGTTGTGTTTTCTAAACTTAAAGTTGTTGGATTAAACACAAAAGAAGCTTCAGGACCTTGGCTGACACATGCAATCGAAGGAAAACTTTGTACAGCGGTACAACCATTATTTGTAACTGAAACGGCTAAATCAACACAACCTGGATTTGTAAATGTTACATTGTGATTGTTTCCAGAACTAAAACTAACTCCATTTGAAAATTCCCATGAAATCGAACTTCCAAGAGGAGAAGTTGCGATAAAATTGACATTTAAAGGGGAGCATCCAGAACTTGTTGTTGGATTTAAAGTGAAAACTGGTGCTGGAGTAACTGTTACAATTACATCTTCAGTAGAAATACAACCATTGTTATCCTCAGCAGTGACAGAATATGTAGTTGTAGTTGTTGCTGTAAAAGGTGTGTTATTCGTAACTCCATTGTCCCAAACTATTGTTGCTAAATTGATGTTTGGACCAAAAGCGTTTAATACAATTGAAGTTCCCGAACAAGTAGTAAAATCCGCATCAACTAAAACTTGATCACCACCTGAAGATAAAACTGTAGCATTTTGAGTAGCTTGACAACCAGCGGCATCAATTACAACTATAGGATAAGTTCCTCCACTCAAAGCTGAGAAAGTAGCGTTTGTTTGTTGTGAAACACCATTATCAATTGAATATTCTAAACTTGAGCCAGAAGGTGAAGTAGCATTGATTGTAATTTCTCCATTCGCTAAACCACAATTTTCGTCAGTGATTGTTACTGAATTTATAATTGGAGTAGGGGAATTAATGATAGCAAGGGAATTCACTTGACAACCTGTGAAATCAAAAACTTCAACAGTATAATTTCCTGCTGCTAAATTGGAGAAAAGTGGCGGGCCTTGTTGAACTCCATTGTTGATTGAATAAGTATATGGAGCTGTTCCACCCGATGCAGTGATTGTAATTGTTCCAGTAGGAGTAGTACAATCAGAATCAGTAGTTGTAACTAAATCGATAACTGGTGCATTTGCTGCAGAAAGAATTAACGTTTGCGCAACTGAACATCCATTGTTGTCTTCGATGTATAAATCATAGCTTGCTGCAGGTAAATTGGTAAAAGAATTTCCACTTTGTAAACTTACACCATTATCGATGCTAAATTGAATTGTTCCTGTTCCTCCATTTCCGTCAAAACTAATTGAACCATCTGAATTACCACATGTTGGATTTGTTGAAACGATATTTGAAATAGTTAAACTTGTTGGATCTATTAAAATAAAGTTTTGCGTTGCTGTTTCACCTGGAGATGGAGTTGTTGTAAAAACACGAAAATCATTGATCGCTACGGATGGATCTGTTCCAACTCCGTCATCGTTATTGTCCCATTGAATTGCAAATTGACAATTGGTATTATTAAATGAAGCAGGAAGTAAAAAATCATACGTCTGCCAAAGGCCTTGTCCTGTTCCACAAACTCCAGAATTCAATGCAGGTGTAAGATTTATCCATCCAGAACCATCATTTCCCCAAACACTTGCAAAGTCGGATGGATTTCCTCCATTAGCAATGTAATCAAATCCCAAATGAATACTTGAAAATCCTGCTGTATTTATTATTGGGGAAATTGCTTGACGATGCGTTTCTGGACAAAATAGTAAGCCACAAAGTCCTCCAGCGTCATATGCTGCTCCACCAGCAGGAAAGAAAACACTTGTTACATGTAAACTATTATTTCCATTTCCAGCTACACCACAACCTCCTGGAGCTACACCAGATTCATTGTCGTTGATTACCCAAAAATTTGGATCAGCTCCTTCAGCTGCAACGGGGATATTTAAATTCCATCCAGCAGCTGCACCTTCAAAATCTTCCGAATAAATGATTGTATTTGAACCTGACCCTGGAGTTGTAACGGTTAATGTATATGTTCCTGCACACAAACCAGTAATCGTATTTGAATTGGTCCCAATTGTTGTACCTGTTGCATTTTCCCATTGAAAAGTAGGAGTTGCAGCAGTTCCAGAAGTGGAAACTTGAATTGAACCATCACAAACCCCATTACAAGATGGATTATTTTGACTAACAGGATTAATTGTCAATTGTGAAAATGCTGATAAGGAGATACAGCATAAGAAAAAAGGAAATAGTTTCATCATAGTTTTTGTACAACAAATAAACGAAATCAATTCTAGTCAGTTGCCTTAAAATTTAACTCTTTGTCGACTGGTTGTTTGCATTGGTCGAAAATGTGTCTCGAAGATTTTAGAACATTTTCAATTAATATGGAAAATTAGTTTTCTAACATGTTATTTTTGTGAAATGAAACAAATCAAAGAACATGTAATTCTCTGGCAAAATACCTTGTCAAATTTCTACGATTCTAGAGAAGTAAAGTCTTTGTTTCGAATTGCTTGTGAAGATATTTTAAACTATAAATTTTCTGACTTTGATTTAAATGCAGAATTTGAGTTTTCAGAATTAGAGTCATCAACATTGAATGATATTTTGTCGCGATTATCATCAGGAGAACCCATTCAACATATAGTTGGATTTACTTTTTTCAATGATTTAAAAATTCATGTAACGAAAGATGTTTTAATTCCTCGACCTGAAACGGAAGAGTTAATTTATTGGATCAATGAAAATATCGACAATAAAAAAGAACTAAGTTTTTTAGATTGGTGTACTGGGTCTGGTTGTATCGCTTTGGCATTGAAAAAAAACTTTCCTAAATCAAATGTGAAAGGATACGATATTTCTGATTCTGCAATTGAAATATCTAGAAAGAATGCTTTAGAAAACAATTTGGAAGTTGATTTTCTAATCAATAATGCACTTGATTTTAATTCGGAAGTATTAAAATATGATGTAATTGTTTCTAATCCGCCTTACATTCCTGAAAAAGATAAAGCTGAAATGCATCCAAATGTCTTGAATTTTGATCCTGAATTAGCACTTTTTGTTCCAGACTCTGATTATTTGAAGTTCTATAAATCGATAACAAATTTTGCATTTATACATTTAAATAATTTAGGTGAATTGTATTTTGAGATACATGAAAATTATGCTCATGATACGATTGAAGTATTAGAAGAATCTGGATTTTCTTCAATTGAATTAAAAAAAGATTTACAAGGAAAAGACCGAATGATTCGAGCAATTAAAACGAATTAAACTTTTTTTTGAAAATTACTGTAACGATTTTGTAGAGTTTGATTATTAAGGTATCCTTATTTCCTCTCTTATGAAAAAATCCGTTATTTTACTACTTTGTAGTATCTCTTTTTCCTTTTATTCATTTTCTCAGAATAAAACAGATTACAAGTTTGCATTTGGTTTACGAGCAGGTTCTGATGCTGAAACATGTGGACTTTCGCTGAAATTTTTTACAAATAAAATGATTGCAAGTGAATCGATATTTGCTTATTCAAATAGAGGTTTAGCTGTAACATCATTAGTGGAATTTCATTTTACGCCTTTCAAAATAAGAGAATTAAAACCCTATGTCGGTGTTGGAGGACATTTTAATCAACATTCTGGAATCAATTCGTATTCTAATATTCAAACGAGAATTGAAGTTTATCAAGATGGTGGTTTTGGTTATGGGTTTGATTTTGTTGCTGGAATTGAATATAAATTTACGGCTACTCCTTTTGCTGTGAGTTTGGATTTAAAACCTCGAATTGATTTTAACAAATATGGAGATTATCAATGTAATATTGATAAGTCAATTGGAGTGAAGTTCGCATTTTAACTTTCTAAAGTTAATTCATAAAAAAAGGGACCGAAGTCCCTTTAATTTTTCTTTAATCTTTATTTCAAAATATTGACATGTCCATTTAAGGTATGTTTCTTATCATTTCGGCTGTCTTTGAAACGAATTGTCCAGACATAAGCTCCGTTTTGACAATATTCACCATTATATGTTCCGTCCCATCCGATTTCAACATTTTTACTTTCAAATAAAACTTCACCCCAACGATTGAAAATCGTCAATGTAAACTCTTGAGGATCAAATCCTGAAAAGAAAATTGGTTTAAATGTATTGTTGTATTCGTCTCCATCAGGAGTGAATGTATTTGGAACATAATAAATTAAGTCTTCACTAATTTGAATAACCATGGAAGTTGTATCCGGACAGTTATTTGCGTTGTTTGCTACTAGGGTCACAAGATAACTTCCTGGTGTAGCTTCATATGAATGAGTTGGATTTACACTTGTTGAAGTGGAACCATCATCAAAATTCCAATTGTAAGTTGTTGCATTTGTTGAATTATTAATGAATGTAAAATTCGGATTCAACAAAGTCGTTTGAGCATTAGGTACTGTAAACGATGCATCAGCAAAAGCAGCAGCACAGATGAAATTTGAAATTGTTTCAGTGTTTGTACATCCAGTTGCTGAAGTAGAAGTTAACGTCACATCAAAACAACCAACAGCATTGAAAGTATGAGTAACACTTCCTGTTTGAGTAGAAGTTGTTCCATCGCCAAAGTCCCAAACTACAGATGAACTTAAAGGTGTTGAATTGTCTACAATTGTTGTTGTAAATGGAACACATCCAGCATCATTTAACGTTGAGAAACTAACTGTAGGAAGTGGACTTACCGTAATTGTTGTGGTAGCAGGTGTTGTACATGCTCCAGCAAGTGTGTAAGTAATCGTATGTGTTCCAACTCCAGCAACAGAAGGGTTAAATTCTCCTGTAATTCCATTAGTAATTCCTGTACCTGACCAAGTTCCACCAGCTACAGATGCAGTCATAGTTTGTAACGATGCATTTAAACAGAAAGGTCCTGCAGCATTTATAGTAGCAGTTTGTGTTGGGTTAATCACACTATTTGTTGTTGTTGAAGAAGTACATCCGTTTAATGTAGCAGTTACAGTATATATTCCTGTTGCAGCAACAGTAGGACTTGCAATTGTTCCATTTTGAACAGCAGCACTAAAGCTATTTGGACCACTCCAGTTATATGTAGCTCCAGCTGGACCAGCAACTGTTAAATTTAAAGGAGAACCTTCACAAACAGGACCATTGTTATTTGCTAATAATTGTGGTAATGGATTAATTGTAATCGTATAAGAAACTGGTGTTCCAATACAAGCTCCCAAAGCAGGTGTAACTGATATTGTACTAATTTGTGAAGTTGTACCAGCATTTGCTGCAGTAAAACTAGGAGTATTGTTCGAGCCAGATGCAGCTAAACCAATTGTTGTATTTGTATTAGTCCAAGTATACGTTAAACCAGCAGTTGCACTTGTGTAATTTGAAGCTGCAATCGTTGTATTTGCACATTGAGTAATATTAGCAACTGGATCCATTGTTGGCCCACCCGTAATAGTAATTGTAAAAGTTTGTGGAGTTGCATTACATCCTGCTGAACTCGCATTAACGGTAATCGTTCCAGAAATTGGTCCACCACCCGAATTTGTACCTGTAAAACTTGGGACATTTCCAGTTCCACTAGCAGCTAAACCAATTCCAGTATTTGAATTTGTCCAACTTGGTGTAGTTGTTGGGGTAACAGTTATTGGAACTGCTGCAACAGTTGTGTTATAACAAGCAGTAACATTTGCAATTGGAGAAATAACTGGTGTTGGATTAATTGTAATCGTAAAGTTCACAGGGTTTCCTATACAAGCACCACTTGAAGGTGTTACTGTAATCGTTCCAGAAATTGGAGCTGCTGTAGAATTTGTTCCAGTAAAACTTGCAATATTTCCAGTTCCACTAGCTCCTAAACCAATTGCTGTATTTGTGTTAGTCCAATCTGTAGTAGCGCCTGCAGGAACAGTTGTAAAGTTAATTGCAGGAACGGCACCACCACACTGACTAATATTAGTTGGTGTTGTCATTGTTGGAGTAGGTGAAACAGTAATAGTAAATGTTGTAGGTGAACCAACACAAGTTCCTACCGTTGGAGTCACTGTTATTGTTCCAATATTTGGAGTAGATCCTGGGTTCAAAGCTGTGAAAATTGGTAAAGCACCAGTTCCACTTGCACCTAAACCGATTGAAGTATTTGAATTCGTCCATCCAAAAGTTGTTCCAGCTGTTGTACTTGTAAATGTAGTTGAAGGAACAGAACTTCCCGCACATTGATTAATATTAACCTCAGTTCGATTATAAATTCTTGTCAGATCGCCTATAAATACTCAGATTTGAGGCGAAAAGATGATGGATTGGCGGGCCAATTCGAATGTTTTTAACGAAAAAGATGAGATTTTATAGGTGATTTCACTT
>JBKDZA010000139.1:0-2017 GCA_046308455.1 Fluviicola sp. | reverse complement strand
ATTGTAAAATGAATTTGAAACGTTTGAAATATGTGATACAAACTCTGCTGGAGTTTCAATATCTAATTCTAAAAGTATTGTGGGTTTTCCTGAAATAATAGTCCAAATCTCCTCTCCACGAGTAGTCAATGCACCATTTTGTAGCATCATTTCTTGAAACACTCCTTTTACCCAGTTTGCTTTTGTTTCATTGTCTGTTCCTGCCAGTTTTCCTGCATCGAAATAATATGCAATTTTACTTAAATTATCAACTTGTTGTGCAGCTAACAAAGCTTTAAATTGTTTGAATGAATTTCCAGTTGAGCTATTTTTAAAATAGGAAAATGCACCAGAAGAACTTGAAGCCGCCTCTGGATCGTCTTTATCTGCGGTCTTGTCTGCAATATTACTCCATGATTTAAACTCGCAGTAAACGCCATTGTTCACAACATCTGGCTTACAACCAACAAGACCTAGATTCAATCAAACTATATTTTACAATTCTCTTTCATAAATATGTAATGTTCCTTCTGCACCCAAAACATAAATTTTATCTGCGCCAACCTGTGGTGGTTCTAACTTTAAATTACCTGGGCTTACTTTATCAAACCACACTACTTCCAATGTTTCCAAGACCATTACTCCAACATGATTGGCTACAATTTGAGTGTGATCGGTTGCTGTGAAATACACCTTGTTTTCTACAACTTTTGCACAAATAATACTCAATCCATTACTTTCTAAACTATCAATTGTTTGTTTTCGCAATTCTGTTCCTGTTTTTCCACAATACTCATACAGATATGTAGCTTGATTAGAACTTCCTTTAATACTGACAATTTTTTCTTCTTTGTCTAACAACTGAACCCAATTCGCATCAAAAGTATAATCGTTATCTATTACATGTGATACGGTACCCGTTTCAATCGATAAGGCAAGTAATTTATTAGAAAACGAACGCTCTGTTTTGTCAGAAGTTGTCACCCACAAATTATCCCAACAAACTCCCAATACTTTTCGGATCGTTCCATAGGAAGATAAATCTGTTTGCCAAAACTGTGATAAGTCAATTTTACTGCAAAAATTCAAGGATTTATTTTCACTTATAAACAATATCCCTTGTTTTAAGAATATATTTTGAGGTTTTTTAACTCCTAATATAATAACCTTGTTTTGTGTTGTAAGTTCAATATAAAAGTAATCCGCTACCCTATTACCAAAGTCATCTTTTCTCCTATTTCCTGATGCAAGTACTTTGAAATTTTCAAAAGAATTCCAATAATATGAAAGTTTAGGATTGATTTGAGTTAATTCATTTGTTTGAAAGTTGTAAACGAAAGCTTCTTCAAGGTTTCCACAAAAACAAATGGACTCATCAATGATTTGAGTGGAATTGTATTCATTGTAATTCAATACTTTTAGTTCATTAATGTAAATTCCATTTTTCGTATTTGAGACTATATTTTCATTGTCAACCTGAAAGTTGATAACATCTCTAGTTATTTCTAATAATCTATAATCCATTATTTTACTTTGATAAAATCGTAGAAAGAATTATTTGTATCTCCAATTCTTTGCACGAATTCTGTTTTTGATTCTTCTCTTTCAATTGGTAAACTAAAATCTATATCTGAGCCAAACAAAGATCTAGCCAACGGCTGATTCTCCCAAATCGCATTAAACACCTCCTCTCCACGAGTAGTCAATGTACCATTTTGTAGCATCAGTTCTTGGAATTTTTGTTTAACAGCAGTTTTCTTTGCGTTTTCATCTGTTCCTGTTATTTTTCGCTCATCGAACCAATATTCTAAACCTGACATACTGGAAATTCCGTTGGTAAGATACGAAATAAATTGTCCAAACGAACTACTACTTCCTGCTACAAAACTAGTAAATGGTGAAGCGTTTAACTCCCATGATTTGCATTCGATTAAACTATATTTTTACAATTCTCTTTCATAAATATGTAATGTTCCTTCTGCACCCAAAACATAAATTTTATCTGCGCCAACCTGTGGTGGTTCTAACTTTAAATTAC
>JBKDZA010000138.1:0-4757 GCA_046308455.1 Fluviicola sp. | reverse complement strand
CCGTTACACAAGGTAATTCAGCTGGATTGGGAAACGTCACGCCTTTTACCGTTACACAAGGTAATTCAGCTGGATTGGGAAACGTCACGCCTTTTACCGTTACACAAGGTAATTCAGCTGGATTACTTCATACAAATTCTTTTAATTTTATGTGAAGTACAAGTGGGGTAACTATCCAATTTTAAATGAATCAGAACACACTTTACTATTCTTAAAACGCCATTCAAAGAATCCTAAACAATTTTCATTCTACCCCTTACGGGAGAATGCGTAAAGCCCACAGTTTATTTTTCTAGTTCTCCTCGGGAAAAAACAGCGCCCTTGGATGCTCGTTTTGTCCGAAAAGGGGATTTATTCCTACAAGGGGATAAATCCCCGTGAGGACTTGTACGGATTATCGCAACTACTAAAATTCATGATGCAGCTTTCCGTTTTCCATCTCATTCAAATGTCTGCAACTTTGTCCCATACAAAAACGAAAAAAATAATTAACTATAAAATTAAAAGTCATGAAAAAATTATTTGTACTCATAAGCGCACTTGTTCTATCAAGTCAATTGAATGCCCAAAACCCAACGATGATAATTGGTGGAATTGAAGTAAAAGGTTTTTCTTACAGTGAAGATATTCTACGTTCAGTAATTTATAAAGACATTGTCAACTCAGGAAAATACATCGTTAATGACCGTTATGATGTTGCTGAAAAAATGGGTGTCGACAAAATTAAAGATTGTATGGGGAAAGAATGTTTAGTGAAAATTGGTAAAGAATTAAATGCAGACTATGCACTTTCAGCTAGTTATGATGGATTGGGTGACAGGATTTTAGTTTCAATGAAAATTGTTGATGTTAACACTGGACAAGTAACACAGAATGTCATCGAACAATTTGAAAATCAAGTACGTGAATTGAACAGAATTACAGATGTGATGATTGAGAAATTAATAATGGGAACAACAACACAATCAACAGCTGTGAATTTAATTTTCAAAGAAGGACCTACAGCTACTCCTGGTTTGGGCAAGTTAAACAATAACGGACCTCGAATTGGAGTTGCAGTTCCAACAGGTGAAACATTGGAGTTTTTAGGACGCAGTGTAAATGACGGTGGTTTAGGATCAGGACAAATCCCTTTGCTATTCAACTTTGGTTATCAATTGGAAAAACAATATGCAGGTAGTGAAAAATTCAGTGGATTGTTTGAATTCATAGGAAATGTATCTGGTTTGGAACGCGCTCGACCTGTACCTTCAATAGCCATTTTACATGGAGTACGCTTTGGAAAAGGGGCTTGGGAAATTGCACTCGGACCGTCAATTACTATGCGAAAAGAATTAACAGGAACTACAGATTACAACGATAAATTCTATACTTTTTCACAGTTAAGTAATATAGGGGTTGCAAATCCTGAAAACTTCAATTATTTCTCACGATTAGACGATAATGGAGCAACCTATGTATCCTCAAATTTTGTGGTAGGAATAGGACGAACATTCCGTCCAGGAGCATTGAACGTTCCTGTAAATGCATACGCATCTATGAGTAAATACGGAACAACTTATGGCTTGTCAATGGGGATCAACATTACAAAATCACGTTCATACACTCAAACATATCGTTAATAAAAGTAACATCAACCCGAAAATAGAATTTTCAACCTAAATCAGAAAATTCCAGAGAAGTCGTGCGTAAATCGTACGACTTTTTTTGATAAGAAATTTTTAATTAATTTAGGATTTTAAAATAATACTATGGAAATTAAAAACCCTTTTACATGGATTGAGATTTATGTTGATGACATGGATCGCGCGCAAAAATTTTACGAAACAGTTTTACAAGTAAAACTTCAACCTATGCCCTCACCAATTGAAGGAAGTGGATGGGAGATGTTATGTTTTCCATGGAGTCAAAATGGACCAAATATCAGTGGAGCTTTGTGTAAAATGGCAGAAATGAAACCAGGATTTGGAGGGACTTTGGCATATTTTGATTGTGAAGATTGTGCAATTGAAAGTGGACGAGTAACTGAAGCTGGTGGAAAAGTATTCCAACAAAAATTCCAAATTGGAGAACATGGATTTTGTTCCATTGCAATGGATACTGAAGGGAATATGATTGGTTTTCATTCGATGAAGTAGTTATTTGAAATTCAATGAAAAAATTCTTATTTTACTTGTTTTTATTGTCCTTTAGCATTACATCAAATGGACAAAATTTAAAATCAATATCCATTAAAATTCCACATTCAAAAAAAGGAACAGCTTATCTTACTGATGTTTTAATTGATAATAAAACCAATATAGGTGTTTTTGAGTTCAATTATTTTAAAGGTAGATTGAGTAATACTCAATATGTTGTCTTAGATTTAAATAATTTCACTTTAAAAAGTTCGTTTGAATTTAAAAACTGGACATATTTATATAGCTCTTGGTTTAAAAATGACACTCTATTATGTATATCAAAAGGTCGATTGTTTAAAAAGAAATCGGTTGTAAACATTAATACTGGAGAAAAAATCGAAACAAAATTTGAGAAAAAATTAAAAAAGCCAGAAAGTCAAAATACGACATTATGTTACATCGACTCTCAAGCTTTATATTGTACAAATCGAATCGTTTATTGGAACAATAATCGTATATTTTTTGATTCTAAAACACATTCAATATTAATTGAAAAGGAAAAACAATAAAAAATTCTTTTAAACGAATTTTTCAAAGATGAAAATCATTTAGAGATAATTGTAAAATGTGATAATAGACATTAAATTTGTACCTAATTAAACTTTAAATCTAAAACATGAAATCAACATTAATCATCTTTTCATTCTTATTCTTCAATTTATCACAAGCACAAATAACAGTAACTAAGGCGGCTTTCGATAGTTTGAAACACATAAAAGTTATTTCTACAAAAACAATAGAATCAAGTTCATTAAATAAAAAAGCTGTGTTGAGAATTGAATTCATTGATTTTAAGGATGAATTAATTAAATATTATGACGCGGATTTGAACTGGAATGGTTTTATTACTATCAAAAATCATCGTGCAATGATAGACGCTGTAGGTTCTATTTCAGTTATGACTGTTCCGTTTAAAATACGTCCAAAAAATAAATCTGATTTCGTTACTGCTCAATTCGATTTTAATAATTTCGGATTGTATTTCCCTTTAAGTATATGGGAGAGAAAACATTATTCGGTTGACAATACAAGCTCATTGCACAAATTTTCTTTTGGAGTACTTTTAGCTCCGATGGTTCAAAAATTAAATGATAATAATACATCAAATTATTTTCAAAATCCCACAACTTCTTATTCTGCATTAATTATGTCAACTTCCTTAGCTTTTAGCTATACTCATAATAATATCACTTTTTCATTTATTCCTTTAGGCGCTGATTTTGGAACAGACAATGCTGGAAAAAAATGGGACAATCATGGAAACTTTTGGACAGGATTCGGAATTGGAATAGACACAAAAATGTTTGGAATTTAATCTTATATCTTTGACTTTATGAAAATTTATTTATCGTTACTTTTAATATTATTCCTCTTTTCATGTGATTCGACAAAAAATACGATTAACGATAAAAGTAAACGCAATGAAAATTGGTGTTGGAAAATTAATCCAAAAACAAAAAAAGGAACATGGATAAAATTAGGAACTAATAAAAATGATTTAACAGGACTATACACTTTATTTTATAAAACTGGTGAAATAAGAGAAAAAGGCACTTTTAAAAATGGGGAAAATGTAGATAGTATTTTCATTTATAATCAAAATAATCAAGTCGTAAAAATCAATTATGGATTTGAATCAAATGATTTAATTACAGCCTATTTCCCTATAAATGGCTTAATTAAAATTAAACATTCTAATTTAACTATTTCAGAAAAAGGAATTGTAAAAAAATCACTTAAGAGAAGGGCTTTGGAAACAATATACTAGAGATGGAGTTCTAATTAGAAAGTCAACATTTAAAAAAGGTGAACTTAATGGATATTATTATGAATGGAATCAAAAAGGACAATTAATTGAAAAATCTTTTTGGATAAAAGGAAAAACAGAATCGCCTTATTATCTTTATCATTCAAACGGAAAACTAAAAGAATCTGCCAAATTCATTAATGGAAAAAGAGAAGGTTTATGCTATAGTTATTATGAAAGTGGTAAACTTAAATCTAAAAACAATTATAGGAATGATCTATTAAATGGTAAATCTTTGAAAAGGAACGAAAATGGTTCTTTAGAATTTGAAATTCATTTTATTAATGGAATAAAAGATGGTGCTTTTATTCATTACCATAAAAATGGAAACATTTCACAAAAAGGAACTCTTATTAATGGGAAGTTAAATGGAGATATCTATTTTTATAAAGAAAATGGAAAGTTATTTCAAGTAGATTATTATGAAGACAACCAACTCGTTAGAATTGAAAAGAAATAATTGTTTAATTGGTCATTATTTTATCAGAAATTAATCTTTTAACCATTAAATATAAAGTTTAAATCACAATTAATATCATACAATTTTCAATGAAAATATCCGATTTACTCCCAGAAATACATTTTGACGAAAGCTTGATCACTTCTGAAATAGAACTTTTTCAAAACCACTACTTAGGGTCTGCTGAAAAAGTCAGACTCAAATTTGACTTAGATTTGAAAATTTGTAGCTAAAAAATATTTTTTGTCGAAAGTTTAAAATTTTTGAGAAGATAACTTTTAGGCAATACTGTACTAGCTCAGCCAAATTG
>JBKDZA010000137.1:0-1310 GCA_046308455.1 Fluviicola sp. | reverse complement strand
GATTTATATCCTTTTCCATGTTCAAAAATCCATTTTTCTGTCATTCTTCTTTTTCTCATACCTGGTTGTAATGTTCTGCGAAAAGTACCTCGTTCAGATGTATTTCTCGAATTATGAGCTCAATTACATTTCAAGCGATTCACTCTATTATTTTTTCATCCTGATGCCAGTTGCACTAATAATTGTGATGTATGTGACTGATTTTAATTCCCAAAAACAAAAAGAATTACTGATTAATTCATACGAGAAGGAAACGCTTTCTGAAGAAAAGTTAAGTGCTGAAGGAGCTTCGCAAAGTAAGTTGGTCGATTATTTCGCAAGTTTACTCCTGCTATTCTTGGGACTGTGTCATTTCTTTGCATTGAGTACAAACAGTAGATTTGGAGATTCAATGGACTTAACAGATCGAGAATATGTGTATCTCTTTTTTGGGATAGTTTTTATGGTCTTGGGTGTTTGGTCGTTTATCGGTACAAAAAATGGAAAATCAGGGATTTCAAATACGATTTTGATTTTTTTCTCTGTTTCAATGGCTTTAGCTTTGTTCCGATACATCATCATGGATTGGCGCAATGAAGACCGAATGTATGTGGTTTTAGATATTTATTTTACTGTCTCGTATTTGCTCTGGGCTATTCCTACCATTCGTATGAAGTCTTCTTCCGTTTCAGGATTTTTGTATGCTTACAAACGAGATGCGAATTACCTAAATAGTAGTGAATCCGTACTTCCAGAAAAGGATGAATTAGGAAACAATGAAAAAGTAAATGTAGCCTTGCTTCCTTGGCGCAACAGAAAAGTACATGTGATTTTGATGTTTATCATTTGTTTTTTGAGCTTTTATTTAGCTTTGGGTTCATATAAAGTGTTTGTGAATAGTGGATTTTATCGTGAAGCGTACACAGATTTCGTTGCACTGTTGATCAATGCCTGTATCGCAATCATTTTCAGTAAAATCATTCGTTCAATTCTTCGATTAGACAATGCGTTTTTCTATTTCCTGATTGTTTACAATGGACTTGGTTTGTTGGGGAATTTGTATGTATTTGCTCAAAATGTGGATGCTTTTGATTCTTCATCGGTGATCTCTTCAGTGATTTATTTAGTCATCATTTTCTATTCTTCTCATTTAATCGGAGTAAACAAAAAACACCGACTAGAATTATTAAGTAAAATGAATCATGATTTTTCGAATAATCCAGATTTGTTGGATTAAAAAAAGGGATTCGTTTCCAAATCCCTTTCTTCCTGAGTGTTTCAGTTCAACTATAAAAAAATCACCTTATTCTTTAACTAATCGGGTGATTGAT
>JBKDZA010000136.1:0-11654 GCA_046308455.1 Fluviicola sp. | reverse complement strand
AATGCCAACTCAAAAATTTCAGCGCTATTATTCATAGCCGTAAAGTTCACGTTTTTATATTACCCACACAAATTCATATAGAACCAATTTTAATGTGTTTTTAGTCAAAAATTTTGAATTTAAAAGAATTTTTTTTAGTTAGACCATTTAGTTTTTAATTAAACTTTATGCCTGAACAACTGAATTTACATTAAATCATTAAACTTCTTGAATTAGGTCTTTTTACCTACGATTAGGTAATTACCCCTAATTGCCAAAATTCAGTATTCATAATTTTCATCTAAGACATTAACACACTATAATTTGATTATCGCTTCCATAAACCTAAACAATTCCTTACCTTTGCACTTTTTTTAAGAATTATGGAATTAACAGCACTTTCTGCAATCAGCCCAATTGACGGTCGTTACCGTTCTAAAGTTCAAGAATTAGCTCCTTTCTTCTCTGAATTCGGATTAATTAAATACCGAGTTCTTGTTGAAGTTGAATATTTCATCGCTCTTGTTGATGCTGAAATCGGTCCTTTAAAAGCTGTTTCAAAATCTGTCTATCCTTCACTTCGTGCAATAGTTGAAAATTTTTCAGAACAAGATGCTTTAGCAATTAAAGCCATTGAAAAAACTACAAACCACGACGTAAAAGCAGTCGAATATTTCTTAAAAGAAAAAATGGAAGCCCTTGGTTTGTCTCAATACCTTGAATTTATTCACTTTGGTTTGACTTCTCAAGATATAAATAACACTGCTATTCCACTTAGTTTAAAAGATGCAATTAATGTAGTTGTTCTACCTGAAATCTTAAAATTAGTTGCTCAATTAGATAAATACGCAACAGATTGGTCTGAAATCCCTTTGTTAGCTAGAACTCATGGTCAGCCAGCTTCTCCGACAATTTTAGGGAAAGAAATTGCTGTTTTTTCTGATCGCTTGAAAGGTCAAATCGACGTTTTAAAAAACATTCCCTATTCTGCAAAATTCGGGGGTGCTACAGGTAATTTCAATGCTCACAACATCGCTTTTCCAGAACATGATTGGATTAAATTTTCAAACAATTTCGTTGATGAAACTTTAGGTCTAAATCGATCTCAAAGAACTACTCAAATTGAACATTACGATAATTTAGCTCAATTATTTGACTGTTTGAAACGTATCAATACTATTATTTTGGACTTAGACCGAGATATGTGGACTTACATTTCAATGGAATATTTCAAACAAAAATTGAAAGAAGGTGAAGTTGGTTCTTCAGCAATGCCTCATAAAGTTAATCCAATCGATTTTGAAAACTCGGAAGGAAATATTGGTATTGCAAATGCTTTATATGAACATCTTGCTGCTAAACTTCCTGTATCACGTTTACAAAGAGATTTAACTGATTCAACTGTTTTACGTGCCTTAGGAATGCCAATCGCACATTCACTAATCGCTTTTAAAGCTACTTCAGTCGGATTAAGTAAATTGTTATTAAATGAAGCTGCAATTGAAGCAGATTTAGAAAATAATTGGGCTGTAGTTGCTGAAGCTATTCAAACAATTCTTCGTTCAATTAACTTCCCTAAACCATACGAAGCACTCAAAGGCTTAACGCGAAAAAATGAGAAGGTTACTCAAAAAACTGTTCATGAATTTATCGATACATTAGAAGTTGATGAGGCAATGAAAACTCGTTTAAAAGCTATCAGCCCCTCAAATTATACTGGGATTAAGTTGATTTAATTCATAATTTTTGATAATATACTTCAATTCTAAATTGAAAAATTGTATATTCACATGAATATCTGGTTTTATAAATTTGAATCTCTTTGTTTTGTGAAGAAATTTTTACTTTTCTGTTTCGTTTTAATTGCAAAATTAAACTTTGCTCAGGATTTAACATTTATTGATTGGGGACCAAAAAATTTAGTAAATAGTCGAATTGGCTTGGTTTTACCCGATAAACAATTAGATTTTTTTGTCGCTGAAGTAAATCAATTTTTATTCCATACAACTTCTTCTGTTTCAAGATATGAAGGTGGTAAAAAAATTAAAACAAAGAAGATTAACACCTCACACAACGGAATTCAACTGTCAATTGAAGATATTATTTCCTTCAGAGGACAATTACTCGTTTTTTTCTCTCAGAAAAAAGGTGGCGTAAACACCTTGTATTTCGTTCAATATGACAATGAACTACTTCCTTCAGATGAATTAAAAGAAATAGCTTCATTTACTTATAGTTCAAAATTCAATTCAAAGGGTGAATATTCAATCATCAAAAGTGAAAACGAAAACTACTTTTGTGTAAATTTCTTTTTACCAGGTAAGAATGAAAGAAAAGACTTACTTGGTTTTGTAGTTTTTGATTCGTTGTATCATCAAACGAAATACAATGAGTCAGAAATCCCATTTACACCAGAGTTTTCGGCTATTGAAGCAAGACATTTGAGCAATACAGGAGAGTTTGCAATTGGACTTTCAATTTTTAACTATGCTTCAAATGGTTTATGGAGAGATTATTCACGTATTGAAAAATCAGTTTTATTGTACACAAAAGGTGACAGTTTAAAGCAAGAAGAGTTGTTTCTAGATAAAAATAAAGTGTATAATTATGAGATTAACACCCTGAAAAACAACGATAAAACTTGCTTTTTTGTCACAGGTACGTATGGTGAAATTTCAAATGGTGGTGCTCGAGGTGTTTTTTTTCAACGATTTTATATAAATGATACCATAGAATCTTTTGGCAAAGTTCTCGAATTTCCAAGTTTATTTCTAGATGAAGAAACACAAAAAAACAGATTAGACTTTCTTGATTTTCAAAGTAATACACCCGCTTTAGACAATCAACTTTTGAATTATGCTTTTCGTTCGGTCTTTCCTCAAAAAGATGGCGGAATCATTATCGTAGCTGAACAGTATTATTTTTATGAACAAGCAACAACTGATGCGCGAGGAATGTCACAAATGGTGAGTCATTATCAATACAACGATCTTTTACTCTATAAAATAGATTCAGTTGGTAATTTCAGTTGGATTAAAAAAATACCTAAATCTCAACATTCTATCAACGATTATGGATATTTTCTTTCTACGAAAGTTATTGAATCAAATAATAAAATATACTGTTTTTTCAATGATTTAATTGACAACTACGATGAAATGGGAACATACATTTCAACAACAAATACGTTTAATTTCCCTGTTAGGAAAAAAGAATGTGCGTTGATAGTCGCAACAATTAATACTGAAACAGGTGAAGAAACCCGTAATATATTATCAAGAACTGCTGATACGGATGGATTTGTTAGCCTTAAAATTTCTCAAGTTAACAAAAGAACGAATGAAATATTATTTTATTCTACTCGAATAAAAGATCAATTTGGTGTTTTAACTTTCAATTGATTTACGAGTCAACACCCAACGCATGACATAAAAAATAACTGTTGCAATTAATGCAAAGTATGCAATAAAATCACCTAAATATTGATAAATCGTATTGCTTTCATTTAGATAAATACTTGTAGCAAAAGCATCTTTTTTCCAATAGTCTGTTTTTATCACTACATCACCACGGTTATTTATCACCCCAGAGATTCCAGTATTTGCTGATCGAACTACATATTTGTTATTTTCAATAGCACGTAATCTAGCTAATTCGAAATGTTGTCTATGACCAGGAGTATTTCCCCACCAACCATCATTCGTAATAATTGCAATAAACCCAGAACCTTTTTTTGTTTGTTTAGCAACAAATTCACCATAGATTGATTCGTAGCAAACTGAAGGAGTAAAAATGGTTTTTCTTGTTTGCAAGACTTCATAATCGTCTTCAATTCCTAATGTACCTGAACTTCCTCCTAAATCAATAGCTAAATTTTCTAACGATGGAAAATATCTTGAAAAAGGGATTTTCTCAACTCCTAAAACTAATTTTGATTTGTGTACGATATCAATTGTTGATTTATTACTGAATAACAATGATGAATTATAGGTTTCATAATACTGATTCATTTCAGGAATAAACTTTGAAACATGACTATTTGGCTCATCAAATAACCGTTGAGTTGTTGCTCCTATTAAAATATCTGCGTTGTTCCACCCTGCTCTTTTTTCACGAAACAAATGAGAAATCACCTCACGATTAATTCGATCTTCATCAAAAGCAAACCCTGGTAAAAGTGATGTTTCAGGTGCAATTATCAATTTAGTTTTGGGAGAAATCGAATGATCAATTTGACTCATCAAATCATTTAATTGCTGTTCACTTGAAGTTGTGAATTTTTCATATGGATCAACATTCGGCTGTAAAACAAGAATTTGGAATTCTCTTCCACCTGTATCTTTAGAAAAATAAATAGATAACGAAATTAAAATTGGCGAAACAATAACTACAACTAAGGTTTTTAAAGCTCTTTTTCTCCAAGGATTTTCTTCATTAACAATTAAATATTTAGCAATTACTCCATTAGCAATCAAAACCCAAAAACTACCTCCTAAAACACCTGTGATTGAATACCATTGTACTAAAATTGGAACATTTGCAAATACATTTCCAAAAGTCAACCAAGGCCAAGATAATTCCCAATTAAAATGCAAAAATTCAAAGCTTAACCAAACACTTGCAAAAAGTAAAACTTGCCAATGTGAACCAATTTTACGTTTGATTCGATGGTACAACAAAAAAGCGAGCGCCATCAACAAAGAATTGGCGATAAAAGCCATTAAACCTCCTTCAACACTCGAATTGTAGACCCACCAAGTAACTCCAATGTTATAAATAAAAAAAGCTATATATGCATGAACAAAAACTGAAAAAGAACTCTTTCTTCTCAATGCATTTTCAACTAAAATAAGAGGAACTAACGCTACAAAAATCAATGGAAATAAGCTCCCAGAAAAAGGAAATGAAAGTATTAATAATACTCCAGATTTAATTGTAAAAAGCCATCGATAAACTGCTTTTTCAAGCATGTTTTCAATTAGTGAATGCATAAAAAACGATCATTTTGAGAAGTAAATATAAGTGTAAAGTTTTGAACAAAAAATATGTAATATGTTAAATCTTAATTTTATACTCAAAAAATATTTTTTTTCAGGCAACTATTCTTTAACTTTAAACGTCAAGATAACAACAAATTTGATTTATGTTCAAAATAATCGCATTAAGCACCCTATTAACAACTTGTTTTGGTGAATCTAACCCAAGTGTTAAGCCTACTACATGTCACTTATCAAGTGTTATCCCAACTGATCCAAGTTTAATTGGACAATGTTCCATTGACTTAAATGGTTGCATTATAATTCCATCTTCAACGGAGTTAAAAGAATGGTATCAATTTGATTTAGTGCAATTTAATTTCGCAACTGAGAAAGATGCACAGAAATTTTGTGGTATGAATAGTACAAATTTATTTCGATTACATCTTGATTATGCAAATCAAAAAGGATATGTACAATTGTACCAAAATCGTTTAGGAGCTCCTACAACAATTTCGACTTGGAATACTTATTTCACTCAACAATGCGACTAACTAACTTTAAAAAGACACGAATGAAACTTTCATCTCTACTCATTTTCCCATTCATATTACTTACAAATTTTGTGAGTGCACAATTAAATGCAAATGGTGCCTATTTAATGGGAACAAGTGCTGAAATTGCAATTAATAACATGGGATACGAAGGAACATCTGATTTAGCGGGTTCACATGCACGTTCAGATCAATTCAATCCTTTATACTATTTCGGTTTCGTAGCAAATCCTCAAAACAATGGTTGGGCTACATACAACGGAGATTTTTTCACTCCAGGTTCATCAGAAAACGGATTTGGCTTTGAATTGAATGGTGTAAATTATTCCAATAACGCTGATCCAAACTCATTTTCAAATGCTGATATTCCTGGGGCATTATCTAATTATACTGTCAATGGAAACTGTCTTTCGGTTCAATGGGATGGTGCAACAGCAGGAATTGGAGTTAAACAAGTATATCGATTCAATTCAATAAAATTGCATTATGTAGTTGAAGTAACAATTACTAATAATACTGGAGCCGCTGTTAATGATTTTTATTTTTATAGAAACTTAGATCCAGACAACAACGTTTTCTTAAATGCAATGTATGATACAGAAAATGAAATTGAGGCACAAGCTTCAGCTTCATGTCCCATATCTTTAGTTTCTGCTAGTCAAAGTACTCCTTTTGCTTCTTACTTAGGATTAGCAGCTGTTGGACAAAACTTTAGAGTAACTTATGGTGGTTTCTCAAATAGAGATGCTTCTGATATTTGGAATTTCAATGGTTTTACAGGAACTGTAGGTTCAATCAACCAAGCTGATGAAGCAATATCTCTAGCATACAGAATTCCAACTTTAGCTGCTGGAGCAACTCATACGTTTAGTTTTGCAATCGTTTTAGACCAAACAGAAGTTGGTGAAGCCTTTTCTGGACTTTATCAATTAGCAAACACAAATGTTGACGATTGTAATCCAGTTGTTGACACAATTCCAGTACCATGTGGTGGCCCGGCTGTAACATTAGAAGTTACTGGACCAGATGTGAATGCTTACACATGGACTTGGTCTCCAGCTACAGGTTTAAATACAACTACTGGACCTACAGTTTTAGCTCTACCAAATGCTACTACTTTATATACAGTTGTTGGAACTCCTACTACATGTTTGAACAATACAATTACGAAACAAGTATATGTAACTTTCTCAGGACCAGTCGTTCAAGATACAGTGATTTCTTCAACTGATTGTAACTCATTTGATTTAACAACATATACCCCTGTAGATTTAAGTAATACACCAGGAAGCGTGATTACATATCACACAGTCGAACCCACATCTGGTTCAGATATGTCGAATCAGTATCTCGGTACAACTGTTTCTCCCGGACAAACTATTTTTGTGATGATTGCAGATCCAACAGGGACTTGTTTTTCTGTTGATGAAATCAATATAAACTTCTCTCCTGATGTTGCAGGTCCTGATAGTACAAATACAATCTGTGCATCTAGTTTAGCTCCAATTAACTTTAATACTTGGTTACAAGGAGCAACGCCTGGTGGAATTTGGACTGAAACTTCAACTACTCCATCTGGAGCATTCAACACAACAACTGGTGTATTAACAACAAGCTCAACAGCTTCAGGCACATATACTTTTGTATATACAACAAATACTCCAGCTCCTTGTCCCGTTGATTCAGCTGTTATGACATTGTCAATCGTTTCGTCTGTATCCGCAGGATTAGATTCAACAATTGTTTTATGCCAGAACTCTGGTGAAGTCATTGATATAAATGATTTATTAAATGGTAATAATGCAACTGGTTCTTGGACAATTCCAACAGCAGTTGCAGGAAATGTGACACCATTAGGAATCTTAACAAACAACACCATCGCTATTGGAAGTTACAACTTTACATATACTGTAGCAGGCTCTGGACCTTGTCCTTCTGACAATGCAATTATGACTGTTAATGTTACAAGTACACCTATTATAAATGCGATTGCAGATTTAACAACCTGCCCTGGCTATATTTTACCTGTTATTACTGGAACTAACTTAAGTGCAAATGTTTCTTATTACGACGCACCAAATGGAGGAGGAACAGAATTTGTAGTTGGAACTCCAATTATGAATAATGTAACACTTTACGCTTACGATGCTTTTGGACCAGCTAATGCTTGTAATGACGAAGAAGATTTCACAATCACAATAATTGACACTGTTGATTTGGAGTTTGTTGCTGATAATTTAATTGGTTGTCCTCCATTTGACGTTACTTTCACAAACACATCTGCTCAAGCAGTGTTTAATTGTGTGTGGAATTTCAATGATGGGACAGATACTGTTCAAAACTGTGGACCAGTTCAACATACATTTGAAAATGCAGGTGTTTATACAATCAGTTTCTCTGCTGAAAATAGTATTGGATGTTTTGGTAACGAAACGAAAGTTGCTTATATCACAGTAATTGAAAATCCAGTTGCAAGCTTCACTAGTACTCCAAATGTTGTTGATATACTTGATACTGAAGTTCAATTTGTTAACAGTTCTACAAATGCTGTAACTTACAATTGGACATTTGGAGATGGAAACTCAAGTACCCTTCAAAATCCAATTAATGTATACCCAGAAATTGGTGAACGAGGATATGTAGTACAATTAATTGCAACAAACTCAATTGGATGTGCAGATACTGCAAATGCGGTTGTATTTATAAATGATATTGTCATTTTCTACATTCCAAATACATTTACTCCTGATGGTGATGAATTCAACAATACATTCAAACCCGTTTTAAATTCGGGAATTGATTTATTCTCATATAATTTAATCTTATACAATCGTTGGGGTGAAATAATATTTGAAACAAGTGATCCACTTGTAGGATGGGATGGAACTTACCACAACAAGTTGGTTCAAGAAGGTACTTATACTTGGGCATTAGAATTCAAAGAATCAATGAGTGATAAACGTCATAACTATAATGGAAAAGTGACTATGATTCGTTAAGAACTATTCAAACAAAATGAAAAAAGGACTGTTGCATTTGTAACGGTCCTTTTGTTTTAAACAACAACTCATCTTTTATACTTAAATCTAATCTTATTATAAATATCATAAAATTGAATAGGGAAATAAAATGTTTATTCAAATGATTTCGGCATCTCTATTATGTGTTTGAAAGTCTTAATTGAAACAAAAAACTGATAGAAGACTAGATATCTAGTCCAATATTTTGATTTGAAAGATCCAGAAATCACCTTTTAACAAACTTAAAATCAATTAGCTAAAAATCTTAACGTAAAAAAAAATCATATTATGAATCAGAAAACTAATTCATAATATGATTAAAAATAAACTTTTTAAAAGGAAACTAATTCCCTATAGTAACTTTCATTCCAACAGACAACGTAAATCTAGCTCCTCTGTAATTATCTTCTCTCCAATTTTGTGAAAAAGTACCAGTTGTACCGTCATAGATTTCCTCCATAAAATATTCACGTTGATTTACACTTCCTAAAGTTAGTCCAGCATAATAATCAAAAGCAAAATTATCAGTATACCATCTTTGTGTTCCGATAATGAAACTAAATAAAACTTCTTTTCTAAAACCAACGCTTTCGGATGAAATTAAATCATTGTTATAAGAAGAATTGTATTGACGGTATTTCACTCTTGGCGAAATATACAATTTATTCATTGCAAATAAATCTTGAGTTGGGTAATAACGAATTCCACCAGATGCAAGAAACCCCATCATTGACCCTACTTCAGTATTTCCAGAATGGATAAAATTCACATTATTAAAATATTTCAATTGTGAAATAGTTGGTCCTAATTCAACTTCAAAAGTTACTTTCTCTGCAATTCTATGTTCCCACGAAAAATTAATTTCTCCAATTCCCATTCTTAGTGGATCGAATTTAAATGCATCGTAATTTTCAACATTGCGTTCTTCAACAGCTTTCTTCTGCTTAGATTTGGTAGATTTTCCTTCACGTACAATAATTACTTGTGGTTCATCTTGCGCATAAGACATAAATGTCAAAAAGCTTAAGCTAAATATCAATATCTTTTTCATCTTATATTTTTTTAGGTAACGTGTATTATTCTAAATTATTCTATTTTCTGATTGAACAATTCAAAAATAGAGGATTAAAATCAATTAAATGTACGGAAAATCGCAACTCGAATTTTAAGTTGTGAAAGAATAAATCATGAAAACCGACAATTATACTTTATCTGAAACTGAGATAACTTGTTGAGACGCTAACTTAACATCATTTGCAGAGAAATCAAAATCAATTCGACCTAATTGCAAACCGCCATATCCAACTTGATTGATACGAACTGTTTTTCCTTCTTTATTCAGAATTTCAGTTACTTTATCTAAAAAAGTATGCGTATGTCCACCAATTATCAAATCAATTCCACTTGTTTGTTGCGCCAACTTTAAATCGGAAACTTTATTTGGGTCTGATGGGAAATCATATCCTAAGTGAGAAAGACAAATAATCAAATCACATTTTTTCTTTTTCAATTCATCCACTTCTTTTTGTGCCGCACTAATTGGGTCTGTATAAACAACTCCAGCAAAATTCTTTTCTGCAACTAAACCTTTCAAATCTATTCCTACTCCAAAAATTCCAATTCTTAATTTTCCTTTTTTAATAATGATAGATTTTTTTACTAAATCAGCTAATGCAGATGTTCCAAATGAATAATTCGCATTAACTACTTGAAAATCACTAAGAGCTTTTGCTTTCATATACCCTTCAATTCCAATATCAAAATCGTGATTACCTAGAGTTGCAACTTCATAACCTAATTGGGTCATCAGTTTCATTTCTAATTCACCTTTGAATTTATTGAAATAGGGAGTTCCTTGAAAAATATCTCCAGCATCTAACAATAAAACGTGTTCTTCTTCAGAGCGAATTTTATTAATCAATGTTGCTCTTTTCGAAACACCTCCTTGTCCTGGAAATTTAGGGTGATTCTCAGGAAATGGATCAATATTAGAGTGCGTATCGTTTGTATGTAAAATAGTAAGTTTTACACTTTTCTTCTTACTTGAGAAACTAGAAAGTGAAGGAACTACAACTGCTCCCAAACCAATTGTAGAAAGTGTTTTAACAAAAGATCTTCTTTTCATATTTACTAGTTTAAAATATACATGCTAAATGTAAGTAAAATAAAGGTTTTAGAAGAAAATAGATTGTTAAATCAATTAAAATTTAATTCGTTCTTCTTCTAATTGAAAAATTGTTTTATCCTTTCTTATTTGTTGAATCAATAAATCTCTAATCAATAGTTGGAAATCTATTTTTTCAACAGGATTCATTAAGAAACTCATTTTATCTCCCCCATTTGCAAGGAAATCAGAAGTTACCACATAAATAAAAGGTGAATCAGAAATCTGATTTAAACGCAGTTGACCATCTCTTAACTGAAATCCAGCGATTGGTTCTCCTCCATTCTTCGTTAAATAATCAACCAATTCAATTAACTTTTCTTTTTTAATTTTGACTATTGAGATTTGATTATCAAAAGGCATCACTTTAAAAACGTCTCCAACGGTTACATTTCCTTCAATTATTGGAGCTCTAAGTCCACCAGTATTTAAAACACATATAATTGGAATCGTTTTATCACTCAATGAATCCTCAGCAAATTCCAACAAACGATCACACACCCAATGTCCTAAAGTTGAATTTGGTCGTGTTACAGTTAAATCTCTATCTGCAGTTCCAATTACTTCATTCATTGTCTTAGCCAATTCTCGGGAATAAGGTGCAATTAATGAATCAATTTCAGGAGTAGATTGAATGTCTTTTACAACAGTTCTACTTTCAGAAATTGTCGGCTGTAAATGAGGAGAACAGGCCAAAAGACCTGTTCCCATCAAAAATAGTATGAAATATTTATTCATTTTATTCGATCACAATCATTCTTGAAGTTGCACCAAATGGTGTTTCAACTTTTACAAGGTAAGAACCATTTGAGAAATTTTGTGTGCTTAATTTCACAACATCTTCAGAAATCAAGTTTTTCTCAATTACCACTTTTCCACTTAAATCTGTAATAGAATAAGAAGTAATTTTTGTACCATTTACTTGTAAATACAAATCACCCGAAGTTGGAACTGGAAATAC